>JBCBRD010000080.1:0-13796 GCA_039819885.1 Pseudomonadota bacterium | reverse complement strand
ACCTTGTCAATGAGGTCGAGCGTCTCCTCGACGAGTAGTCGCTGCCATCTTTGATATTCAGGCTGTGCTGCACCAAGCAAGCGATCTGGACCATGCAGTAACAAGTCCGATAGCTGCAAACTCCAATGATCTAAACAGAGTGGATGCAACACAGCCTGAATATCAAAGATGGCAGCGACTACTCGTCGAGGAGACGCTCGACCTCATTGACAAGGTCCTTCAGGTGAAAGGGCTTGGAAAGAACCCGCGCCTCTTTAGGCGCCGCCGCATCGTTGTTGAGCGTAACAGCAGCAAATCCGGTGATGAACATGATCTTCAGATCCGGATCAATTTCACTGGCCCGCCGGGCGAGCTCGATGCCATCCATGCGCGGCATGACGATATCAGTCAGCAGCAGACAAAATGGCTCCTCTTTGAGCCGCTCATAGGCGTCCGCACCGTTCTCAAATGCCTCGACATCGTGACCTGCGCGCTCAAGAGCACGCTGCAGGAAGCCCCGCATGGACTCATCGTCTTCTGCCAGAAGGATGCGGCTCATATCACGATGCGAAGGCTTTGCTGTCATTTCAATCTGATCTCACTGGACTTAGGAGCCTAAAGCCTTTTGGGCAGGTTTGACAGGGCGCAAACAGAGACAATCAAACTTCAAGTGAATGTCCCAAGCGCGATGCCTCATGAATTGGTCACGGACCTGGATTTGGACTACGCAGAAAGCCATTCATGCGAGAAGCAATCAATAAAAGCGGTGGATTCTGGCACAGCCAAAGGTCTGTAACGATACAGGCAAAGTTGAGGCCATTCGGGTAAACGGAACGTTGCCAGTTAGCCGTTTTTGACGCGGTTTTATGAGCTTTGGGTCGAAACCGTTGAAGAAACAGGATGAAAAGCGCCAAACCATAGACAAACCAGCCGCTCAGCGGCAGTCTGTCTCAAACTAGTGTTGAAGAGCGATGGCTCTTGTTACGGAACAACGTTTGATGCCCGCCAGCGAACGCGAGACAATTTCGAGCACGTTTTCCCCGCCCTACCGCGTTTTTGAGCCACCGGATCGTAGCACGCCGTTTGTGTTGTGTTCACCGCATTCAGGGCGGGACTACCCCAAGTCGTTTTTGAATGCGTCTCAACTGGACCCCCATACCCTCCGAAAGTCTGAAGATTGCTTTGTTGATGAGCTATTCAAGCCAGCCTCGGTTGCGGGCGCGCCTTTGCTAGCAGCGCTGTTTCCAAGAGCGTTTTTGGACGTTAACCGCGAACCCTACGAGTTAGACCCGCGTCTATTCAAAGAACCATTGCCAGATTTCGCCAATGCTCAGTCAACGCGTGTCATCGGTGGCTTGGGAACCATTGCCCGAATTGTCGCCGATGGTGAGAATATCTATCGTCAGCCGCCTTCATTGAAGGCCGCACTTTTCCGTATCGAGAAGCTGTACAAGCCGTTTCATGAAAAACTGGCGGAGCTTGTGCAGGAAACCTTCGAGACGTTTGGCTATGCAATATTGATAGACTGCCATTCCATGCCGTCGCTCTCAACGGCAGCCGCTCCCCCAGGAGGTCGTCCTGATTTGGTCTTGGGCGACCGTTTCGGCGCATCCTGTTCCGGCATGCTGACGGCCTTCTTTAAACTCCAGCTTGAAGCATCGGGATACTCCGTGCACATCAACCGGCCATATGCCGGCGGGCACATTACAGAGCATTACGGTCGCCCAAAGCGCGGCATCCATGCTTTGCAGATCGAAATCAATCGAAGCTTATATCTGAGCGAACAGACCCTCGAGAAGAATGATGGTTTCCTGACGCTTCAGACCGACCTCACCGATGTCTGCAAGAAAGCGTTCACGGAGATCCCAGCGTTGTTCGAACGCCGCGTTGCTGCTGAGTAGATCTGACCAGGCTTTCGGCGCTGACCTGCACGACGAGGACGCCCACTGGAAAAACCCCTTCATCCAAAAAAAAACCGCCATTGAAGGCGGCTTTAAGTCTAGGGAGGAAACGCCCAAGGAGGGCATCGCGCGCATTCCCATGCGAGCTGACAGTTAACGTATGGTGCGGCGCAGCAGATCACAACCGGACGAAGGTGCCAAAGTAGCTTATGTCGCAGTGCAGCAATTTATGACACCCGCCTGCGCTATGCTGCACAAGAATGTGCTGCAAAGGCCAAGCTCCAGTAATCAGTGGGATATTGCGAAGAATCCGCCCGTCGCATCACAGCTACAAATCCGATTATGCTGTTGCCGGGAGCGCCCAATGATCATGCAGTGCAGCGTTGGTGCAAAGCCTGTCGATAATTCAACGGTTTTAGCCACGTTCCGCACTGACCGGGCACCGTGATGACGGGCGTTGCTGCATGAAAAAAAGGCCGAACCCACAGGCACGGCCTTAAAGTTTAGGGAGGAAACGCCCAAGGAGGGCACGAATGGGTTGCTCTCGCTATCCATATCGCACTGCAATAATTCGGTGAGAAAGGCCGGAGCACAATTGCAAAAAACGCAGAGCTGCCGTCCACTTCTCAGATGGATTAGGTTAGTACCTTGACTTCATTGCAGGAATAACCTGCAACACGTCGCAAAATAGAACTATAATTCTGGGGAAGCGTTTCAACTGTGCAACATATTGCATGTCCGAGGTGTCAAGATTTGAGCGAGACAAGTGGTGCTGACCCAAAATTGCCACGCGTTGCCTATGGCTTTTTGATTCGTCTGCTGAATTGTCGCCAAGTCTCAAGAGGGGATTTGCCTGATCGGATGGGGCCTTGCACAGCTATTCCCCCTTGCTTCACCCAACAACTCGACCAGCCTCGTGCCACAGTCGGCCGCTCCAGCTCTGGTACGCTTACATAAACTGCAGTGCACGTGTGACCTCTGTTAGGCCAACCCGCTTCATGAAAGTTACGTGCCTTGAGTGTCCTGTTAAACCACCGCTCTCACCCAAACCGGATCAATCGATGTCGCACTCAAACCCGCCGGAAGCAGTTCAGCAGCCCGCCACATTGGAAGCCGTGCAGGCAGCCCATCGTTACTGTGATCTGGCGAGAGCGGCAATCCTCCCTCACTTTCGCACAGCAACACCGGTCGAAAACAAGTCCGATGAAGCGAACGCCACGGGTGCCTTTGGATATGACCCAGTCACGCAAGCCGATAGAGAGGCAGAACAACGGATCCGAACGGCCATTGAAAGAGACTTCCCGAACGATGGTTTTATCGGTGAAGAAACCGGGAGTGTCCGCCTCAAGGCAGAGCACCGTTGGATTGTCGATCCGATTGATGGGACCCGGGCCTTTGTGACGGGCTCACCGCTGTGGGGGACATTGATCGCCCGGTTGAAGGCAGATCAGCCCAAGCTTGGTTTCATGGATCAGCCGTTTACCCAGGAGCGCTTTTGGAGTGATGGGCTGACGTCGTTTTATGCACGTGGCAATGGCGAGCAGATCCGAGACGGGGAGAAGATCGCGACGCGCCAAAACGTCGACTTAGCGCAGGCCACGCTTTCAACCACGCATCCTGACCTGTTTCCGACACGAGACACAGCAAAGGCTTTCAAAGCGGTCGCTGCGAGAGTCAAAACAGTCAGATACGGTGGAGACTGCTACGGTTATGTCCTCCTTGCGAACGGTGGCATCGATGTCATTATCGAAGCAGGACTGAAGGTCTATGACATCGCAGCCCTGATCCCCATCATCGAATGCGCAGGCGGTGTCATTACGGATTGGAACGGAAACCGCATCAGCGATGGCGGCAATGTCGTAGCTTCGGGATCACAAGAGCTACACGCGCAAGTTTTGGACGCACTAAAGGCCTGAGCCAACTGCAGGGTTGGTGAGCCAGCAGACAAGCCACGCAGGCTCTATGCAACGATTGCTCCCGCGTCGTCAGTAATCCCCATGTAGGCATCAAACGCTGCCCAGAAGCGCTGCCGGACGGTGTCGTTTTCTTGCAGGATCTCGTGCCGTGAGGGCGGGATAAGGATCGTACGTCCAACCTTCAGGCGAACACCAAACTCTTCTATCGCCCGCGTCGACACAATCTCGTCTTCACCGGCCGCAAACAGCAGGCCGGGCACTCGGACGTTTTTGGCAAACTCAGGATCACTGATCCCAGCCGTTGCCCGCATCGCAGCTCGCAACCAGCCGACTGTGGGGGCTCCCAAACCGAGCTCAGGCGCGACGTCTACAACGCCTTTGTTGCGCGACCAACGTTCCTTGTCGGTCGTGAGAATATTGCGTTCGAAGACAGCGTTCTGGTCTGGCCCGTCATCACCGCCATGCACCAAAGCATGAGAAAAACCAGCAACTGCCGCAACCTCGGAGTAGGCACGAACAACCGAGCTTGAAATCGTCAGACGCTTCTGGTCAATCGCGATCATAGGGGTCGTAAGGACCATGCGTTCGAACCAGGAACCCGGTAGTACGGAGTTACGCAACAGGATTGTTCCGCCCATCGAATGGGCCAGGGCGATGTAGGGCGGAGGACAGTCTGGCAGGACAATTTCCTTCATGAAGCGCATAAGGTCTTTGTCGTACTCCGCGAAATCATCGATGTGGCCCTTGAGGGTATTCTTCAAGTGACGGTGTGATCCGCCTTGCCCGCGCCAATCCAGTGTTGCGACCGCAAACCCGCGACGCCTGAGATCTGCAATCGTTTCGAAGTACTTCTCAATGAATTCGCCACGCCCTTGAAAAAGGCAGATCGTTCCGCGCCGTGGGCCCTGGGTTGGCTCCCATCTCGCGTAGCGCAATGGCATTCCGTCATAACCGCCAAAAACACCAACAACCGGGCTGCTGGGCACCGGGTTACGTGTCAGCGTGACAAGGCCTGCATCTCCACTGCTGATAACTGGAATGGAGGCTGTCTGTCCCATTTCGATCCCATGCGATTTAGCAAGTTGTGGAAATGTTGAACCGATTTTCGTGGCGTCCGCGGTCTTGAAACAATCCAATCATAGCTTAGATCAAGTTGTGTTCGCCGCATAGCGGGAACACAAAACCGAACGGCAAAGATCATGTTGGGTCTGGACACAGACCAACACAAAGATCCGAGCCAACAACCATGTCGCTCATCAGGAGGATATGACGTGAGACACGACCCTTTTGCACCACTCTACCGTTCAACCATCGGCTTTGATCGCCTCGTCCAGATGCTGGACACCGTAGCTGGCGCTGACGAAACTTCTTACCCCCCATACAACATCGAACGCCTCGGCGAGAACAGCTACCGTATCACCATGGCGGTTGCAGGTTTTGGTCCTGATGAGGTGAACGTTGAAGTCAAAGAGCAGGCCTTGACCGTCAAAGGGGACAAGGCAGCCGACCAAGACGGAGCTGAGTACCTGCATCGCGGCATCGCCGCCCGGGCATTCGAGCGGCGTTTCCAGCTCGCCGACCATGTCGAAGTTGTCGGGGCAGACCTAACAAACGGACTGCTTCACATTGAGCTGTCACGCAACCTTCCAGAACGGATGCGCCCGCGTACCGTCGAGATAAAATCAGGCGGATTTGAACAGGTTCAAACACCTCAAATCGAAGCAACTCCGGCTCAAGCGTAAGGGCTGACAAACAAGCACCTTTACCAGTTGAACTTGGTGTTTATGGCTCCATCGAACGGGTCGCGATGTCTCGCGGCCCGTTTTTATTTGAGTCTGACAAATTCGAACGAGTGCCAACAGGCGCCAGACCTTTTCAAGCCTGCGTGGGAAAGGCCTTGCCACAGGGCACATGTTTTGCGACATTATCGAACAGGGTCAGCAGTGCTGTCCTACTTCACGTCACGGACCGCATCCACCCATACGCTTCTGGCAAGAACAGAACGCTAACGGCATGCGATTATTTGCCTACACGGCAAGACCTGCGCTGGTCATCGCACACGGATTGCGACGGACCGCGGTGTCTGTGTAAATCGTGTATCAAAAGCGCCGAGCGAGCCCAGCCTAGTCAATTAGGTGGGCGATCTGAAGCGCTTCAGGACAATCGCGCCAACATAAGTTTGGTCGCAACTGATTGGCTTCGCGCCGACCGCAAATGGCGACGCCGTTTGCGACAAATTTGGATAGAAATCCAGGGCAGACCGGCAACAGCCTGCTTTGGTTTAACAGGGTCTCACGATGAGCGACACGTACAATCAAAAGACGCCGAAGTCCGCTGGAAATGGCGCTTACCGACGCCCTGAAGCGCACGGGTTGTTTGACCCAAATCGTGAGCATGATGCGTGTGGCGTCGGCTTCATTGCGCACATGAAAGGCCGCAAATCGCATACGATCGTCGAAAATGCTCTTGAGATCCTGAAAAACCTGGAACATCGCGGCGCTGTGGGTGCAGACCCGCTATCCGGCGACGGCGCGGGAATTCTCGTCCAAATCCCACACGCCTTCCTTGCGCAAGACTGCCAACTGCAGGGCTTTTCGTTGCCACAACCTGGCAACTACGCGGTTGGCTTTGTCTTCATGCCGACCGATGACCGCCTTCGCGCCCATTGTAAGACCGTATGGGCCCGCATCCTTGCCGAGGAAGGACTTAGCCTGCTGGGCTGGCGGAATGTCCCTGTAGATAACTCCTGCCTATCTGACCTCGTGCGCTCGACCGAACCCGTCCACGAGCAGGTGTTTGTTGGTCGGGGCGACGTTGATGGCGATGAAGCTGAATTCGAGCGACGCTTGTTCCTCGCCCGTAAGCGTGTCTCAAACGCTCTCAAGGATGCCTACAAGGGGCGTGATATCGGGCACTACACAGTGTCCCTGTCGACCCAGACTGTCATCTACAAGGGAATGTTCCTGTCCTTCCAGGTCAAAGCCTATTTCAAAGACCTATCCGACCCACGCTTCACAAGCGCGCTCGCTCTCGTCCACCAGCGCTTTTCAACAAACACCTACCCGGCGAGGAAACTGGCCCACCCATTCCGGATGGTGGCACACAACGGCGAGATCAATACGCTGCGCGGCAACGTAAACTGGATGGCGGCGCGTCAGGCCTCGGTTTCATCGCCGTTGTTTGGCGACGACATCACAAAACTCTGGCCGATCTCTTATGAAGGTCAGTCCGACACCGCCTGCTTCGATAACGCGTTGGAATTCCTGTACCAGGGTGGATACAGCCTCGCACACGCGGCGATGACGCTGATCCCTGAAGCATGGGCGGGTAATCCGCTGATGGATCAGAGCCGCCGCGCTTTCTACGAATATCATGCTGCTCTCATGGAACCGTGGGATGGCCCCGCTGCCATGGCATTTACGGATGGGCGCCAGATCGGCGCCACGCTGGACCGCAACGGCCTGCGTCCTGCGCGCTATCTGGTCACCAAAGACGACATCGTGATCATGTCGTCTGAGTCAGGCGTATTGCCGGTTGATGAAGAAGACATCGTGCAGAAGTGGCGTTTACAGCCTGGCAAGATGCTGCTGATCGACCTCGAAGAGGGTCGCATCATTTCCGATGAAGAGCTGAAGGCTCAGTTGGCAAGCGACCATCCCTATGAAGCATGGGTCAAGCGTTCCCAAATCATGGTGTCGGATCTACCACTCCCCGAAAAACCGCGTGCAGCAGAGCGTAAGTCCAACGTCTCTTTGCTCGATCTGCAGCAGTCGTTCGGATACACCCAGGAAAGTCTGAAATTCCTCCTCGCTCCGATGGCTGCAACCGCTCAGGAAGCGACGGGGTCGATGGGCACCGATACACCGCTATCTGCGCTGTCAAACAAGTCGAAACTGCTTCACACCTACTTCAAGCAGAACTTCGCTCAAGTCACCAATCCGCCGATTGACTCAATCCGCGAAGAACTCGTCATGAGTCTTGTGTCCTTCATCGGCCCAAGACCCAACATTCTCGATCCCGAAGGCACCTCAAAGCAGAAACGGTTGGAAGTTTATCAACCGATCCTAACGAATGAGGATCTTGAGCGCGTGCGCGCAATCGGTGAGGTGAAAGACAACAACTTCGCATCGGTGACGATTGACATTACCTATCCAGCCGACCAGGGAGAGATGGGCTTAGGGCCGACTGTGGACGGCATCTGCGCTGAAGCCGAAGAAGCCGTGCGTTCCGGCAGCTACAACATCATCATTCTATCAGACCGCGCGGTTGGACCTGATCGTATTCCGGTGCCGGCATTGCTCGCGACAAGCGCCGTTCACCACCACCTCATCAAGCAGGGTCTTCGCACCAAGGTCGGCCTAGTCATTGAAACAGGTGAAGCCCATGAGGTGCATCAGTTCTGCACGCTTGCTGGTTATGGTGCAGAGGCGATCAACCCTTATCTGGCGTTCGAAACACTCGAGCAGATGCTTCCTGATCTGGACGAGGGTTTAACCGCCGACCACGTCAAGACCCGCTACATCAAGGCGCTAGGCAAAGCCATGCTCAAGGTCATGGCGAAGATGGGGATCTCAACGTTCCAGTCCTACTGCGGCGCGCAGATCTTTGACGCCGTTGGCCTGCGCACGTCGTTCGTTGATCGATATTTCACCGGTACACATACCCAGATTGAAGGCGTTGGCCTCAAGGAAGTCGCGCGTGAAACCGTCGAGCGCCATGCGGCAGCCTTTGGCGATAGCCCGGTCTTGGAAAATGCGCTCGATGTTGGCGGCGAATATGCCTATCGCATCCGTGGCGAAAAACACGTTTGGGGGCCAGCGGACGTCGCAGATCTCCAGCACGCGGTACGCGGCAACCTGCCTGACAAATATGAGGCTTACGCAAAGCGCATCAACGAGCAGTCTGAAGAACTGATGACGATGCGAGGTCTCTTCCGCATCAAGTCGGCTGAAGAGATGGGGCGCGAGCCTGTGTCACTCGATGACGTCGAACCTGCATCAGATATCGTCAAACGCTTCGCAACTGGCGCGATGAGCTTCGGCTCGATTTCGCATGAGGCCCACTCGACGCTCGCTATTGCCATGAACCGGATCGGCGGCAAGTCGAACACCGGTGAAGGCGGCGAGGAACGTTTCCGTTTCGACAAATTGGAAAACGGCGACTCGATGCGTTCGGCGATCAAGCAGGTTGCATCCGGACGGTTCGGCGTAACCACCGAGTACTTGGTCAATGCCGACATGATCCAAATCAAGATGGCACAAGGTGCAAAGCCGGGTGAAGGCGGTCAGCTTCCAGGCCATAAGGTTGATCAGCGGATCGCTGCCGTGCGCCATTCGACACCGGGCGTTGGTCTGATTTCACCACCGCCACACCACGACATCTACTCAATCGAAGACTTGGCTCAGTTGATCTTCGATCTCAAGAACACGAACCCTGCCGCCGACATTTCAGTTAAGCTCGTATCAGAGGTCGGTGTGGGAACGGTCGCCGCAGGTGTCGCCAAGGCACGAGCCGATCACGTGACAATTTCTGGCTTCGAAGGGGGCACGGGCGCATCGCCGCTTACCTCCATCAAGCATGCAGGCAGCCCGTGGGAAATCGGCCTTGCCGAAACGCACCAGACACTCGTTGGCAACCGCCTGCGGTCCCGCATCGCTGTGCAGGTCGACGGCGGTCTGCGCACCGGCCGTGACGTCATCATCGGAGCGCTGCTTGGCGCCGATGAGTTCGGGTTCTCGACAGCGCCACTGATCGCGGCTGGCTGCCTCATGATGCGCAAGTGTCACCTGAACACCTGCCCGGTGGGTGTGGCGACGCAAGATCCGGTTTTGAGGGCAAAATTCAAAGGCACTCCGGAAAACGTCATCAACTTCTTCTTCTTCGTCGCTGAAGAAGCGCGTGCGCTGATGGCATCCATGGGCTACCGCAGCTTCGACGAAATGGTTGGACAAACCGATCATCTCGACAAACAGCGTGCGATTGCGCATTGGAAGGCACAGGGCCTCGACTTTGAAAAGTTGTTCGCGCGCCCGCAGGTGCCAGACACCGTCGGCATCTACCACTCCGAGACCCAGGATCACGGTCTCGAGAAGGTGCTAGACAACAAGCTTATCGAAGCCGCTCAGTCAGCGCTTGCGGACAAAACGCCGGTCAAGGCCGAGTTCGCAATCAACAACGTCGATCGAACGACGGGCGCAATGCTCTCTGGCGAAGTTGCAAAACGTTACGGCCTAACAGGCTTGTCCGAAGATACGATCTGGCTGACCTTCAAGGGCATTGCAGGTCAGAGTTTTGGTGCATGGGTTGCGAACGGCATCACCATGGAACTGATCGGCGAAGGCAATGACTATGTCGGCAAAGGACTGTCCGGCGGCAAACTCATCGTCTACCCCGATCCGAAATCGTCCATCGTGCCAGAAGACAGCATGATCGTTGGCAACACGGTTCTGTATGGTGCCATTAGCGGTGAGTGTTATTTCAGAGGCATTGCAGGTGAGCGATTTGCCGTCCGCAACTCAGGCGCATTTGCCGTGGTCGAAGGGACCGGTGATCACTGCTGTGAGTACATGACCGGCGGTGTCGTCGTCGTACTTGGCGAGACAGGACGCAACTTCGCAGCTGGGATGTCTGGTGGCATTGCCTATGTGTACGATGAAGCCGGTGACTTCGAACAGAAGTGCAACCTGTCGATGGTCGACCTCGAGCCGGTCACAGCCGAAGGCGCATTGATGGAGAAGTTCATGGGTGCTGGTGCAGATCTCGACACCCATGGGCTCGTCGACGTGATGCGCGACATGACCAGTCAAGACGCCGAGCGCCTTCACCAGCTCATCTCGCGTCATGCACGCTACACGAATTCGAAAAAGGCTCAGAACCTTCTGGCGAATTGGGCCGAGGAGATGCCGAAGTTCCGTAAGGTCATGCCAATTGAATATCGCCGCGCTTTGCAGGAACTGGCGAAGGCTCAGGAAGCCGACACCACTGGGCTCAATGTCCTAGAAATTGGCGTACAGACCTCAAAACCAAACTGAAGCGGTACGGAAAGAAGAGACAAATACCGGGCACGCATTGCGAGGTGCCCGAAAACGATCAGGGAAACGACCATGGGTAAGCCGACAGGATTTCTGGAATTCGAGCGCATCGACCGCAGCTACAAGCCGGTTGAAGAGCGTGTGAAGCACTGGAAGGAATTCGTCGTCCCGTTGTCGGAAGACGACACAAAAAAACAGGCTGGGCGCTGTATGGATTGCGGCATTCCGTTCTGTCACAACGGCTGCCCGGTCAACAATCAAATCCCCGATTGGAATGACCTCGTTTATGCCGGCGATTGGAAGAAGGCTTCCGCCAATCTTCACTCAACGAACAACTTCCCTGAAGTCACCGGTCGGATCTGCCCGGCACCATGCGAAGCAGCGTGTACGCTGAACATCGACGACAACCCTGTGACCATCAAAACCATTGAAGGGGCAATTGCAGATCGCGCGTTTCAGGAAGGTTGGATTGCTCCGCAGCCGCCTGAAGAAAAGACAGGAAAGTCCGTCGCAATTATCGGTTCAGGTCCGGCCGGAATGGCGGCAGCACAACAGCTCGCCCGTGTCGGTCATGACGTGCACCTGTATGAGAAGAATGCGCGAGCTGGCGGTCTGATGACCTATGGCATTCCAGACTTCAAGATGGAAAAGCAGATCATTGATCGGCGGGTCAAGCAGATGGAAGCCGAAGGCGTAACATTCCATTGCAACGTCAACGTCGGCACGGATATCACGGCTGCTGAACTCGACGAGAAATACGATGCCGTTTTGATCGCCATTGGATCAGAGCAGCCATTCGACTTTTTCGCAAATGCACCGGGCCGCGACCTCGACGGCATTCACTTCGCCATGGACTTCCTACCCCAGCAAAACCGTAGGGTCGCCGAAGAGCCGCAGAAGAACACCGAGGAGCAACTATCGGCGAAGGACAAACACGTCATCGTCATTGGCGGTGGTGATACCGGATCAGACTGCATCGGCACGTCTTTCCGTCAGGGTGCAAAGTCGGTCACGCAACTTGAAATCATGCCGAAGCCGCCTGAAATGGAAAACAAGGATATGTCCTGGCCGCATTGGCCGATGAAGCTTCGCGTTTCCACAAGCCAAGCCGAGGGTGCCGATACGATCTATTCGATTTCTACAACAGGCTTTGAGGGCAAAGACGGAAAAATCACGAAGCTGCTCTACACGAAGGTCGATGCAAAGATGCAGCCCGTCCCCGGCAGCGAAGGCTCGCTTGACGCCGACCTCGTGCTGCTTGCTATGGGCTTCTCAGGACCACCCGAGCAACCGTTGATCAGTGACCTCAAACTCGATGTCGTGCCACGTGGTCGCTTCAAGGGCGTCAATGCCGATGAGACGACCTATCACCTCAATGGCTCGACCTCTGGCAAATGGTACGCAGCCGGTGACATCCGCCGTGGTCAGTCTCTGGTTGTTTGGGCGATCCGCGAAGGCCGCCAAGCCGCGCATTCGATCGACAAAGCCCTGATGGGGACGACAACCCTGCCGCGATAAGTGGCGAACAAGTTGGCACCGCCAAACCAGGTCAAAAACACAAAAGCCCGGGCCGCATTTTGCGGCCCGGGCTTTTTCTACTGTCGAAGGTTGTACCCGTTCTAAACAAGGTCAAATCGGTCGAGGTTCATCACCTTGGTCCAGGCGGCAACGAAGTCGCGTACGAAGGGTGCCTGTGAATCCGCACAACCATAAACCTCAGCAATCGCGCGAAGTTGCGAATTCGACCCGAACACGAGATCAACGCGTGTGGCCGTCCATTTGTCGGTATCCGTCTTGCGATCTTTGCCAATAAACACCTCACCCCTGTCATCGGTGGCTTCCCACTTCGTGCTCATGTCGAGCAGGTGAGTGAAGAAGTCCGTTGTCAAAGTGCCAGGCTTATCGGTGAAGATGCCATGTTTCGACCCATCGGCATTGGCACCAAGCACACGCATGCCACCAACCAGAACAGTCATCTCCGGTGCTGTTAGAGTCATAAGCTGAGCCTTGTCTATAAGCAGCTCCTCAGCCGACCGCGCATCTTTGATTTCTGCCAGATAGTTTCGGAAACCATCCGCTTTCGGTTCAAGGACCGCAAAAGAATCCGCATCGGTCTGCTCGTCCGTCGCGTCAGTACGACCTGGTGAAAACGGCACATCGACATCATGACCCGCATCTTTCGCGGCTTTTTCGACTGCCGCGCAGCCACCAAGCACGATCAAGTCAGCAAGCGAGACCTGCTTGTTACCGGATTGCGCCCCGTTGAAGTCAGATTGAACACCTTCAAGTACTGACAGCACTTTGGCGAGTTCTGCAGGCTGGTTCACGGCCCAATCCTTTTGCGGAGCAAGCCTGATGCGCGCTCCGTTGGCACCTCCACGCCGATCAGAGCCGCGATACGTAGAGGCCGATGCCCACGCTGTGAGCGTGAGTTGCGACACAGTAAGGCCGGTATCCAAGAGCTTGGCCTTAAGGGTGGCGATGTCGCTTGTATCGACTAGGTCATGGGTGACAGCCGGCACGGGGTCTTGCCAGATCAATTCGTCTTGAGGAACCTCCTTGCCGAGGTAGCATGCCTTCGGTCCCATATCGCGGTGAGTGAGCTTGAACCATGCCTTTGCAAATGCATCGGCAAACTCTTCAGGGTTTTCGTGGAAGTGCTTCGAGATGGGCGCATAGGTCGGGTCCATCTTCAATGCCATATCCGCAGTGGTCATCATCAGCGGCTCTTCTTTCGATGCATCCGCAGCAGCCGGCGCCATCCGGGCTTTTGATACCGCTGTGGGTGTCCACTGGTTCGCGCCCGCAGGGCTTTTTGTCAGTTCCCAGTCGTAGCCGAGCAGCACATCAAAGTAGCTGTTGTCCCAGGTAATTGGCGTGGGCGTCCACGCGCCTTCGATGCCGCTGGTAATCGTCGAGCCAGCGTTGCCGGTGCCCATTGTGTTCTTCCAGCCCAGGCCTTGCTCTTC
>JBCBRD010000079.1:0-14027 GCA_039819885.1 Pseudomonadota bacterium | reverse complement strand
CCAAGCGGCCAAGAGAAGAGAAGGTCGGCCAGCGGACGCTGCTTGATGTTCTTGATGCCGAACAAGAGTTGCTAGACTCGCAGGTGGCACTCGTAACGACCAAGCGCAATCAGGTTGTTGCTGGCTACTCCCTTTTGTCTTCTCTTGGCCGCTTAGACTCAGCAAGTCTGGGCCTGACCGAAGAGGTTTATGATCCAGAGGTGCATTATCATTCTGTTCGCAGAAAGTGGTGGGGGATCAGCATCACCCATCGCGATGGCCGCCAAGTGTCACGAGATCTGTGGGACACGCACGGTAAAAGCTACAAGTGACCCCCAAGCGACGCAGGCTGTGAGCTTCACACACTAGAAGCACCACGCCGAGCCAACTTTGCCGCACCAGTTCTAGCCCGTCTCGCACTCTGTGTGCGCGGCGGGTTTTTGCGTTGCCACAGGAGCGTCAAACCCTCGGGCTTTAATCCTGGAAGGCGATTCTTAGAGAGCGCCGCCAAAAAGCAGGTTCAAATGCAATTTGGTGCTAAAAATGTTGCGTTTGCGCACGGTTATCAAGAGCATTGCGTTGCTTGCGTGCGCCTACGTTGTTAGCAATGAAATAGTGATTACGGGTGCAAAACGGCGCGTTATGACAGGTGTCCGTGCACGCTCATGAAAAGCGTGACGATGGATGCGCGGCCAACAGGGGATCGACGGCATGACAACGAACGGATCGAACGGCGAACCGAGCATGGATGAAATCCTTGCCTCGATCCGTCAGATCATCCAGGAGGAACCTGACGCAACCGCGGAAGCTGCCTCCCCCGCACAGCCGAAACCCCAGCAACAAGCCACATCATCAAATGGCGTCGGCCAAACCGGTTCCGGACCGTTGAAAAGCCGCCTTGCAAGTGCCGTTGAAAGTCCTGCATCGGTTGCTGCTTTAAAGGCGTCGCAGACCTCGGAGGCTGCCGTCAGCAAACCGGTAAGCAACGTCATCGACGAAGATCTTGAAGACTTGTTTGAGGACGAACCGTCCGCAGGATCAAAGCCCGGGCCTGCGAGCGGTGCATCATCACAGGTTGGGTCGGAAAGTGGCGTCGCAAACTTCGGTGACCTGCGCAAAGATCCCACCGCTGTTCAACCTGTGACAGCAGCATCGGACCTCACCGAACGTTTCCCCGATGCCACGGCGGCATCCAAGGCGACCCCATCCAACGGTCCATTGATCCCACCAACAGCTCGTTCTGTTGCCGCAATGGCGTCCAATGCCTCCTCAACGCCGAAGGCGCATTCAAACCAGACAGAGCCCGCCGCATCAGAAGTATCGAGCAAAATAGGTAACGCAGCGGCTAAAGAACCAACGCTGTTAGACCGATTGTCAGGTGCACCGGAGCGTGCGAAAGGTTTGTCCAACACTGACGGCAAAGCCAGCGAAGATTTCGCAGACCTCGGTGTGTTGAGTATTAACCCAGCAGAGACTTCATCAACAAAGGTTCAAGGGAAAACAGATGCTTCCTTGGAACAGTTGCGTCCGTTTGGCAAGGACTTAGATCCGCCTCAACAATTGCGGCCGTCTAGAGAGCGCCCCTGGGATGCGCACCCAAACACCAATCTTGAGGCTGATCCCAAGGACCAATCCAAAATAAGCAAAATCGACTTTGACAACATTGTTCCTGGTCAAGATCGCGACCATGGCCCAGTCGAAACAGCACAGTCGGCATCGACCCAAACGGCTGATGATGAATTCTTCGATAGTCTGCCCAAGCTTGATCCGAGGCCCGTCGGCACGCCTGACAAATCGACGTCAGCATCTGCAGGTGCTGCAACGATTGCGGATCAATCAGACACGCCTGAACAGTTTAATTCACCGAGCAAAGCGTCTTCTCAGGATGCAACCAATCAAGCATCCGAAGGTCTGGAGCAAGTTGCCAAAAGCGGAGCCGCATCAGCGTTTTCGACGATGACCGGTCTGCCATCATTCTCTGAAAAGCCAGCTGCCGCCAGTCCGCAAGCCTCTGGTACAGAAGACGCGTCGCCTGGCAGTGCCGCTGCCAAACCTGATGCACAGACGGACAATCCAATTCGCGAAAACACCGTGAAAGCTTCACCCGATCCCCTGGTAGTCGCAGAAACGCCGGCAAAAAGCGCGGAAGATGACGCGTCAACATTAGGTACCAGTACCACGAAGCCATCAATGGCGGTTGCTTTGGAGCGCGCTACAGGCTTAACGCCGACTGACGAAGCGGTTGAGAGCGCCGCGGAGACGTCAGCCCCGATCCAGACTTCGGAGCAGATCGACGATGCGGTCGAGCGGACACTTGATGAAACGGCTGCAGAACTTCTGCGCCCCATGGTCCGCGAATGGCTGGACACCAACATGCCACGGATCTTTGAAAAGGCCCTGCAGATAGAACTGGCCAAGGGAATTGCCCAGCCGACACCACTGGATACGGCTGGTGACACTTCAGCTGAAACCGTCGACACTCCGGATCGCACGGCTCTGTCAAAGCACTGAGACGTGGCCAACAACGCAGCGACCGGTTGACACCAGCTTCAACCGGGTCGTACCACGGCCAATCAAGTGCATTTGGCCGTCACGGGCGGGTAATACGTTTGTCGCCTGCCTGCATGGCATGATGCCGACCACCATTGCTGAAACGAGACATGCTCGACAAGACATATCAGCCGGCCGCCATCGAGCCGCGCATTAGTGCCGCCTGGGATGAAGCAGGCGCATTCAAAGCCGGGGCCGGAGTGGACCCGGATGGCAAACCAGACCCTTATTGCATTGTAATCCCGCCGCCGAACGTCACCGGTTCGCTGCATATGGGGCATGCGCTCAACAACACGATCCAGGATATCTTGTGCCGGTTTGAGCGGATGCGCGGCAAAGACGTGCTCTGGCAACCAGGAACCGACCACGCAGGCATTGCGACACAGATGGTTGTCGAGCGACAGATGATGGAGCGACAGGAGCTTGACCGCCGCACCATCGGTCGTGATGCGTTCCTGGAGAAAGTCTGGGATTGGAAAGCGGATAGTGGCGGCACCATCGTCAACCAGCTGAAGCGCTTGGGCGCGTCATGCGATTGGTCCCGTGAGCGCTTCACGATGGACGAAGGGCTGTCTCAGGCGGTTTTGAAAGTATTCGTTCAGCTCTACCGCGACGGGTTGATTTACAAAGACAAGCGCTTGGTGAACTGGGATCCGAAGTTCCAGACCGCAATCTCGGATCTGGAAGTCGTTCAGGTCGACGCGAGCGGTAAGATCAAATGGTCGCCTGACGACGATGAGGACGAGGACAACTCCGGTCCAGACTTCGCTGCTCTAGAGAAAGCGCTGAAACGCAGCCCTGGCGGGCAGATGTATCACTTCCGCTATCCGTTGGCTGACGATCCCTCGAGCCATATTGTCGTGGCAACGACCCGTCCCGAAACCATGCTTGGCGACACCGGTGTAGCGGTTCACCCAGACGATGAGCGTTACACCGACATGGTCGGCAAAATGCTCAAGCTTCCACTTGTCGGTCGGCTCATCCCAATTGTTGCCGACGAATACTCCGACCCGGAGAAGGGCACAGGCGCGGTCAAGATCACACCAGCGCACGACTTCAACGACTTTGAAGTCGGCAAGCGCTGCGATCTCGCACGCATCAATATCCTGGACGAACACGCAGCCATCATCGACGGCGCGGAGGCAGAAGAGCACGACATCCCCAAAGCGTACCGCGGGATGGACCGTTTCCAAGCGCGCTTGGCCGTCATCAAGGACATGCACGCTGCCGGTTTGCTTGCGAAGATCGAACCAACCACACATCAGGTACCGCACGGCGACCGCTCGAGTGAGGTCATTGAACCGTTCCTAACAGATCAGTGGTACGTGAACGCAGAAGAACTGGCCAAGCCCGCACTCGCGGCTGTTCGGGGCGCTGACACATGCTTTGTGCCTGAGCGCTTTGCAAATGATTACTATCGCTGGCTCGACAACATTCAACCGTGGTGCATCTCGCGCCAACTGTGGTGGGGCCATCAGATCCCAGCGTGGTATGGCCCCGACGATGAAGTGTTCGTCGCCCATAGCGAAGCCGAAGCACAGGCCCAGGCGAACAGCCACTATGGTAAGCAGGTCGAACTGAGCCGCGATCCAGATGTGCTTGATACATGGTTTTCATCAGCACTTTGGCCATTCTCAACGCTTGGATGGCCGGATGAGACACCAGAATTGAAGCGCTATTACCCCACCGCCGCACTCGTCACCGGGTTCGACATCATCTTTTTCTGGGTGGCCCGGATGATGATGATGGGGATGCACTTCCAAAAGGAAGCACCCTTCCAAGACGTCTACATCCATGGCCTAGTCCGCGACGGTCAGGGCAACAAGATGTCGAAGTCACGTGGCAACGTGCTCGATCCGCTGGACATTATCGACGGCGTGTCCCTCGAGGACCTGGTCGCCAAGCGCACCGCCAGCTTGAACAAGGAACAAACAAATCGCGTTGCCAAGGAAGTGAGACGCGAATTCCCTGAGGGCATCAAACCCTATGGGACCGATGCATTGCGCTTCACGATGGCAGCCATGGCGGCCCAGGGCTCGGACGTGAAGCTGTCGATCGACCGCATCGAGGGCTACCGCAACTTCGCAACCAAACTCTGGAACGCATCGCGTTTCGCCGAGATGAACGAGTGCGTCCGCCAAACAGATTTTGATCCCTCAACGGTCAATGAAACAGTCAATAGATGGATCGTCGGCGAGACCGAACGCGCCGCGCGTGCCGTCACGGAGGGCATTGAAGCCTACAAGTTCAATGATGCCGCAAGTGATGCCTACGAGTTTGTGTGGGATGTGTTCTGCGATTGGTACATTGAGCTGATCAAACCAATCCTCAGCAGCGATGAAGACAGCGCGAAAGCAGAGACCCGTGCGTGCGTCGCTTGGGTCCTCGACCAGGTCTTGAAACTGCTGCATCCGTTCATGCCCTTCATCACTGAAGAGCTTTGGGCGCACATGGTTGAATACGGTGAGAAGCGCCAGAAGATGTTGGCAGTCAGCCGCTGGCCGGTTTTGTCCGATCTGCAAAACGCAGATGCTGATGCCGAGATCCAGTGGGTGATTGACATCATCTCTGAAGTTCGCTCGGTCCGATCAGAAATGAACATTCCCGCGAGTTCCAAAATCCCCCTCCAAGTGATCGGTGCAGACCGTTCGATCAAGGACCGTGCGGACCGCCACGAGGACACGATTTCACGACTGGCGCGCTTGGACGATATTCGATTTGAAAACACGGCAGCCAAAGCATCAGCGGTTATGATCGTCGGCGAAACCACCATCGCAATCCCACTCGAAGGTGTGATTGATATGGACGTGGAGCGCGCGCGCCTGCAAAAGGAAATCGCGGAGGCCGAAAGCGATCTGGCGAAAATGGATGCTAAACTTGGCAACCCAAAATTCGTTGAGCGGGCCAAACCCGAAGCCGTCGAAGAAACGAGAGAACGCAAGGTGGAATTGGAAGTCACGCTTTCCAAGTTGTCGGCAGCACGCGCCCGCCTTGACGGTTAGGCACCGTGAATGTGCTGTTTGTCTGCAGTAAGAACCAGTGGCGCAGCCCAACCGCTGAACGTGTGTGGCGCAAGACGGAAGGGCTCAACGTTCGGTCTGCCGGCACAAGCCGTTCAGCGCGCAGACGCGTCACAGCTGCAGACGTCCGCTGGGCTGATATCATCATGGTGATGGAAGACAAGCACCACAGTCGACTTCGTGCAGACTTCCGCGACGAGGTTCGCCATACGCCGGTGCACGTTCTGGATATCCCTGACGACTACAAATTCATGGATCCAGAACTCGTCGAACTGGTGCGCGTAAAGGTCCAAGGCTTAATCAGTGAAGACTAAGATCTGTCCGGGTTTGGTGGAAGCAAAACCAGAACACTTCCCATAAAGTCGGACCGGCTCCAATATCACCGTCGATCACAATTCCGCCGCCCCACAATCAAACAATCGATGCTTTAACACAGCATTAACCATAAACGTGCTGCCTAGTCGCAGCATCGTGTGTTTCGATTGTTGTGTCATGTTGTGAGTTGGTGTGCGGATGTTGAAAAGCGTGTTGTCAAATGCCGTCATGGCCAGCCTCGTCTTGTCCAGTATCACTATAGGGCTCACCCCTGCAGGTGTGAAACCTGCAGCAGCAGAACCGGCCGCTTCACTTCACCAGCTATCTCTCGAAGTCATGCAGCGCCAAACGGGTGGCGACCATAAGGGCGCGATCAAACTGGCCATTAGCCTTACCAAACGCGTCAAAAACGAGTTTGGCCCAACACACATCCAGTACGCGCTCGCACTCAACAATCTGGCGCTACTGCACGATGAACAGGACCGCCCCTATGACGCTGTGCCCGTCTATGCACGCGCCATCAAAATCATCGCCAAGCACCACAAATCACAGCCTGCAGCCTTGGGTATGATGCTTAACAACATGGCATCCGCAGTCTTTGCACAATGTCGCCTTGAAGATGCAGAACAGCTTTTCGAACGCGCAACGCTGGCCTATGCACGGCTGCTCCCAGCAACACACCCAGACCGTTTGGCCATCGACCGCAACTTACAAAAAGTTCGCACGCTATTGGGCAAGACGGCCAAAGGACAAGCGGCGCACGACGCCACGCGAACATACGGCCACACAGCGGTTGTTGGAAATCAAACCGATACAGTGCAGCTCCCGCGCGCCTGCTCCGCCTAGGCCTGAACGACCCTGGCTCTAAATGCAATCGCGTCAGGTCGAATACCGGCCCTTAAAAAAATCTCGCCTGCATCAATGAACCCTTCGGCTGTTCCCTGCGACACATCCAATGACGCTGCGGTTAACGCAGTATGAATTTAGGAGGTGCCAGATCATGTCAAAACTCATCAAACGCTTTGTCCCATGGGCCATCGACCGTACGATCGTTGAGAATTATCCCGTCATAGGTCGGGCCGAGCCGACAGGCCAGACGAACAAGGCAGGCAAGTGAATGTGATGATGTTGGCTGCAGGCTTCATTCCCAAAAAGCCGCAGCTACAACACCGCATTCGTCCGTTACAAAACGAACCCGTAATCTAAGCATCCGATGAGGAGCATGCGCAATGCGGGTTTCACAACGTCTAGCAGTCACTCACCTGGCGACCTTCGCGTCAATCGCGGTCGCGGTCTTGTTGATGGCATCGTCTCCCGTATTGGCAGCTCAATGCGGAAAAACCGGCGCAGGCTTCAACGCCTGGCTCGCCGATTATAAAACCAAGGCCAAGTCCAAAGGCATCTCGCAAAAAACAATCAATCGCGCACTCTCTGGAGTGACGTATGATCCGCGCGTCATCAGGCGGGACCGGTCGCAAAAGTCATTCAAGCTGAGCTTCAAGCAGTTCTATAAGCGTCGCGTCGGCGCGTATCTGATGAAGCGTGGTCGGGCGCGCATGAAGAAGTACGCAGGCCTACTGAACCGTCTTGAGAAACGTTATGGCGTACCGCGTGAAGTGCTGATTTCAATCTGGGGACTTGAGACGAACTTCGGCAAGGACGGGTCCGGCAAGTATTCTATCATCCGATCCATCGCGACACTCGCCTACGATTGCCGCCGATCGAAGTTTTTCACAGGGCACCTGAACGCAGCACTTCGGATTGTCCAGAAGGGCGACATGTCTCCAAAGCAGATGCGTGGGGGATGGGCCGGTGAGATCGGTCAGGTTCAATTTCTGCCCGGCTCATACGACAAGTACGCCGTAGACTATGATGGCAATGGGAGGCGCGATCTCGTTCGCTCGGTTCCCGATGCCCTCGCATCGGTCGCAAACTATCTGAAGGCGTACGGCTGGCAGCGCGGCCAACCCTGGGGGCCAGGAACAAACAACTACAAAGCCATCAAGGGTTGGAACCGCGCCAACGTCTACGCTCGGACAATCGCCGTCATGGCGACGAAGCTCTAACCGGCTCAGATCATGTTCCGCAAAAGTGTACGCGGTATGTCTTGCCGGAGGCGAGCAAGTGAAGTGGTCCGGAGGCAAGCTGCACGCACACCTGGAGCATGATCCAAAACCAAAACCAGCAGGAGCACTGGGCATAGCCAAGCTTCGCTTGGACACGAGCCCGCCAGATCAATCACAAAGAGGAACCTCTTAGGATAGCAGTGCAGGCCGCATCCGGAAGAGGTCACAGCCACAGAACACGCCTCAGTCTCCGTCACCCCGCTGAAGAGCGGGGCCCAGTTGAGTTAAGGCTTGGGTGGTTTTCAAGGGAGCTCCGTTTTGTCGAAACAAGTCTGGGTCCCGGCCTTCGCCGGGATGACGACGGTGGTGGGTGGCCGCTGTCCAGCCTAACACTTGGTGAACTCTCTATGCCTGAGATCAGGGGGAGCGGTATGCCTTGCCGGAGGCGAGCAAGCGAAGTGATCCGAAGTCGAGAGACTCCCACGCTTGGAACATGATCCAAGACAGAGCCTTAAAGCGCGCCCTACAATTCCGTATACAGTGAACGCGCTTGAGCAGCGCCAAAAGGCCGACTGTGGTGGGATTTAAAAAGACCCGCTTGCAACCTCATCAACAACTTCGGCAAGCAAGGCTTCCACTTTGCCAAGCGCTGCTTTCGAAGCATCAGACGCGCCCTCTGGCGGTTTGCGATAGCCAACGACGACCTGCCCGGGCTTGGCGTGTTCCTCGTATGTGAAAACGATGTAAGGGCAGGCTGCTAGGTTTTCGGGATCAGCCTCGGCCATGCTGTGCGAGAGTTTCGCTGAGCAAAAATGCATGTAGTGAGCATGTAGGTATGGCGATTTCGATCCCACAACATCCGACGTCCGGTCGAGCATTTTACCGATATGCCCAACATAATCGATCACGAACCCCCGATTGACGATGGCGTCCTTGAGATCTTGAAGCACGTCGTCATAGGCACCTGCACGGGCCTTCGTGGTGTCAGCGAAAGTCGGCGGCGCGAGTGTGACTGCGCCAAAGCCAAGTAGGGCGGCAACAATGATAAATTGGCTCCGCATGAGCCGTTTGGAGACTTCGAAAATGGACATGACGCTGATCCTTGGTTGAAACCTCGAGTAATCGCAGGATTTCTTTCCTGCTGTCTTTACAATGCGCAAAGCGGAACTCTCGCTCCTTAAGCCACATCGTCCGAGGTTAACTGAACAGCCTGAGCGTGAATTGACACATCACAAATCCGTATGATTGCGGGTGTGTATTCAACGTCCAACACGTGAATGAAGACCTAGCTTCAAGCGATCAGGTGGAACGTACTGCGGTCAGTCATGCGGGAGAAACAACACCTGAAAATTTGTCTTGGGCGATCAGCAGCCGACTTTGGCTAAGCTCGCTCGTCTACCACGCCTGGCATCTGACGCACACGAAGCTCGGTCAGGCGCCAGCCCCACGCGTCCCAGCTCAGCTCAAGAACACCCGCGTACATCCGCGTTGGGTCATACTTATCAAACATATCGATCTCAAAGCGCGACAACGTCATGAACTCAGCGCGTTGGATACGCGACCAGATCGAGGAGAGCTTTTGCGTGAAGCTAAGCCCGTCATCTGGATCGGACTTGCCGAGCACGTTTCGCCGGATCGATCGCCCGTAGGTAAAGAGCGTCTTGAAACCTTCCGGATTAGCGTAGCGCTCAACCATGCCTTCGACCATCGACTTCCCGTACGCAGTTTTCAGCCGCGACCACCAGCCAAGTGCTGCGGCTTGTTCAGTTGTCGGGTCAGCCGCAGGGCCAAGCGTCATGACCGCTAGAGAACTTTTCAGCGTTTGTTTCACAGGTGGCCAGGAAATGCGCGCTGCGAGATAAGCCGTATCGCTTGTCTTTACGGCTTCGCGTATTGAATAGGCTGTGTAGAGCGGTGACACGACAAACGCTGCTACACTCGAGAGGCCGAGCAACAGCACGCAAACCAATGTCACAACCAAACGCATCGAAATGAAATCACCTCAGATTTGACGAGCGAACGTCCACCACCACGCCCACATTGCCATCGATTCCTGGAGGCCTTGAGACGTACTCTCAATTATTTAATGAAAGACCTGCTCCAAAGTCGGGTCGCCGGCTATTTAGACTGTGTCGCACTGCAAATCGACTTTAGAGCCCGCCAGTCCGCCGCAGACAAAGAAGGCGTTGCAGGATACGCCTGAACGGCTTCCACGTTTCGAAGTCGTTCAGCTGTCTGCGGATGGGAACGCAAGACATCAAAACTAGAGTATCCGCTATCGCCGCGAGCGGCCTTGTTGGTGCCTCTGATGCGTCGAAAAAATGCCGCGAGACCCTTTGGCGAAATCCTGGCATTGCGCAGCACATCGAGAGCATACGTATCAGCTTCACGCTCGGCATCTCGAGAATAGGCGAGCTGCGTCAGCATCACACCGAGATTGCTCAAGTTGCCCGCCCCACCGAGCATCAGTTGGGCAATGGCGGATAAACCTAAAGACCGGACAATGCCCGTCTCGGGATGAAGCCCAAGGCCGTGCCCCATTTCGTGCGCCAACACGCCTGCCAATTCATCCGGCGAGCCAGACTTCTTGATCAACCCTTCGGTGAGCATAATGCGCTCTCCAGGGGCGGCAAACGCATTGACCAGTTTCCAGTCGACCACCACGACCTTGAACGTCTTTTTCCGCCCGGCTGCTTCCGAGAGGCGATCAATAAGACGATCAAGCGCCACTTGTCCGGTCTTGGACGTACAGGTCTGACGGTTCGCCGTCATCGATGACACAACCTGCTCGCCCATGTAGTCACGCGTACTATCCGGCAACCAACCAGCGATCGTTCGAGCAGGTGAAAGCTGGAACGCGTAAACCGCTCCAATCACCATGGCGATTGCGGCCATCGCCCAAAGCAAAGGCCGCATTTGCCGCCACCGCTGTGCGCCTGCCGTAAGGTGTTTGGCGTCCTCTGCAAGAGCTCGCGCAAACCGGACATCGGAGACATAGAGGTTCGCACCTGGCTCATATTTGTATGTCAGAAGCGCTTCGATCGATCGCGGCCCCAAGGGTTCGGAACTCTGAAGCGCTCCATACGGCCAGATCTTCCGCTCAGCGCGACCGCTGACCTCGATCTCAACACCACGATCCAACAATCGAACGCGTGCCTGATCAGAGGCTGCACTTTTGCCATCGCTAAACGTGGCGAGAAAGGTCTCATACCTGGGATTAGAAGCCATCGACATCAAACGCCTGCGCCAGTCCTTCACCTGTTTTCGTTTGTTCCGCAGTGCTTTGCAGAATGTCTCCCACTGGGATGTGGCCATCTAGGCTGAGACGTTCAATGAGGTAGCGCATGGAGCGGGCCTGCGTGACGGGCAAGAACAGCGTAAAGGTCAGAAATGCGACAATGAGCAGAAGGGGCGCGAAGATGGCGCCAAAAATCTGCCCCTGCGTGAGTGCATCTGAGCCGGTCGCAACCGGGAGTGATGTTGGTACGCCCGGCCCCAAAAACCCGACGCCAGCAATAAGCCCAAAAACAGCGCCGAGAAAAAGTAACGGACCGATGGCCAAGATGAGGAGGTTTGTAAAGTCGATCCAGAGCAGGCCAAGGCCCCGAACATGTCCTTTAAAGCGGGCACCCTCAAATGTTGTCGCCTGGGCAAAGTGATTGATCATCCGTGAACGATACCAAGCGCTCATCACCAGATAGAGCAGGTAGCCGACGATAAGCACCACAAGCATGGTCATTCCGACGAACTGTTTGCCCAGTTCCGCCTCTGGCGTCTTCACGTCGAGCCCGCCGAATTCAGCCGTTGCGGTGGCGACAGCCCCCCCAATAACCGTGCTACCGACGACAAAGATTGCGACAACCCCAAACCACAAGACAGCAAATGATTTGTACAGCGGACCAGCAGTCGCGTTGAATTGAAACGCACGATCGCCGAAGTGCGTATGCGATGTGATCAAACCCTGGAGCTTGGTCGAACGCCATGGCACGATCCATCCCAGTGTTGGTCCAATCAGTAGGAGTGTCCAAAAATGGGTCCAGGCATAGGACATGCTGTTGCCGGTGAGCGATCCGCGAATGCCGCGCCACGTGGTCCGTGACAAGCGATAGCGCTGGGCTCGGTAAATCGCCATGCCGACCAGCAGGAAGATGCCAAGATAAAGCATGAGCTGATAAGCCGCTGACACGGGTGAATTTGGGCCAAAGACAAAAAACACGCCCGCGCTGATCAACAAGATCGGGATCAATATTATCCCAAAAATGATCAAGAAGCCGAGGAACAATTCCTTGCCTGTTCCCGTGTAGACCAGTGGCTCCTGCATAAACCTGATGCTGGACCAAAGCCGTTGGCGAACTTCTGTGCGACCCCAGAAGTCGTATATGCCAAGCGTGATGATCCGCAAAACGAAGTTGACGACGGACAAACCCCACATGCCTGCTGGATGTCGCCAGGAAAGATGAGACCTGCCACCAGCCTCGGTTGCCCCACGGGCAGACTGCGACGCCACTGATTGGTCAGTCCCTGCGACCCACGGATTTGCCGTTTCGCTCGACATGACGCCCCTTCCGATTGCTTTGGCTTCGCGCGACTCATCTATGTGCGGAAAGCTAACACGCAGCGCGTGCCACGTTCACGACACTTCACGGCTATGAACTGATCATGAACAGGCCGAATGAAGGTCACAGGGGCCCAGTAAGACCGGTCGGCAGGGCGTATTGGCTTTCTCAGTTCCTTGCGGGCGCGCATGTCGTCGATGCGGAACCGCAACATAGGCGTGGGCACCAACTGTTAACTGTGACGACAATGCAACTTCTACCGTGAGTGACCGCCACCATTGAGCCACAAACCGGGACGAGAGTACCTGAGGTTGAGAGGTGGAGTCGAGGTTTTGGGAACTTTCCAACACCCGAGCTCTGCCGAATTACGTGCTGAATTCGCTTCTGAATTTGGCAGGCGCAGGGAAAACGGCGCGCCGGTCTCGCCCCGGCAGCGACGTCATGAGGTCTAAAACAACACGAATGGACGCAAACACTTTCGATAAGAAGAAACTTCCAAGCCGTCATGTAACCGAGGGGCCGACACGGGCTCCGCATCGGTCCTACTACTATGCGATGGGGCTCACGGAAGAAGAAATACACCGCCCATTTGTCGGTGTTGTGAGCTGCTGGAACGAAGCAGCTCCATGTAACATTGCATTGATGCGCCAAGCGCAATCCGTCAAAACGGGTGTCAAAGACGCTGGTGGAACCCCACGCGAGTTCTGCACGATCACGGTCACTGATGGTATTGCCATGGGCCACCAGGGCATGAAGTCGTCCCTTGTCAGTCGCGAAGTCATTGCCGACTCGATCGAACTGACGATGCGCGGGCATTGCTACGATGCCATGGTCGGCGTCGCGGGTTGCGACAAGTCTCTGCCCGGTATCATGATGGCGATGCTTCGTCTGAACGTACCATCTGTTTTCATGTACGGCGGCTCGATCCTTCCCGGCACGTTCAAGGAAAAAGACGTTACCGTTCTTGATGTCTTTGAAGGCGTCGGCATGCATTCAGCTGGCAAGATGAGCGATGAAGATCTGCACGAGTTAGAGTGTGTGGCATGTCCATCTGCCGGGTCGTGTGGGGGGCAGTTCACGGCCAACACAATGGCCTGCGTGTCCGAGGCAATCGGCTTGGCGCTACCTGGCTCTGCAGGTGCACCGGCTCCTTACGAGTCCCGTGACGAATACGGCACCGAAAGCGGCAAAGCGGTCATGTACGCGATCGCGCAAGGGTTGCGCCCACGCGACATCTGTACCCGCAAGGCATTTGAAAATGCAGCCGTGATCGTTGCGGCAACTGGAGGCTCGACGAACGCGGCACTCCATCTACCAGCGATGGCACACGAGGCAGGCATTGATTTCGACTTGTTTGAGGTGGCCGAAATTTTCAAGCGCACGCCGTACATTGCGGATCTGAAGCCGGGCGGAAAATACGTCGCCAAGGACGTTTACGACATCGGCGGCGTACCCCAGATCATGCGCGCATTGTTGGATGGCGGGCTCTTACACGGTGACTGCATCACTGCCAATGGCAAGACGATTGCGCAAAATCTCGA
>JBCBRD010000078.1:0-14051 GCA_039819885.1 Pseudomonadota bacterium | reverse complement strand
GCATCCGTCATCGCCAGTTCAACGGTCTGCTCCAATCGATCACGCAGGTAATCCGTATGACGCTTCCGTTTGATCTGCGTGCGCACGCGTGCCAACAGTTCGTGCTGCTCAACGGGGCGCTTCAAGTAGTCGTTGACGCCCATATCCAGTCCGCGGAGCAAGCGCGCATCACTGCCATGCTCGACCAGGATAATAATCGGCAAGTTTCGGATCGCTTCAAGTGAACGGATTTGCGAACACATACGCAAACCATCCGCCTGTTCCAGGCTTAGGCTGATGATGACAAGATCATAGCTTGGGTCTTGTGTGAGGTGCCTCATGGCTTCTTCCGGGCAACCCACCGCGTCAATATCGTGGAGTTTACCCAGTGCCTGAGACAGACGCTGCTGAGAACGCGGGTGATCATCAACAACAAGAATGCGGCCACTAAAACCACTCAATGCCTTTTCCAGTGCCGCGTTGTCTTCAACACCCATCTCGCGGCCCGTGCTGGCACGCATCAACATTTCATCGTTGAGGGTCTTCAAACGAGCCAGGTTCTTTACCCGCGTAATCAAGGCGATATCGTCAACCGGCTTGCTCAAGAAGTCATCGGCGCCGCTCTCAAGTCCTTGGATGCGGTCCGCAGGCTGGTCCAATGCTGTGACCATCACAACCGGAATGTGGTGCGTCTTTGGATCTGACTTGATGCGACGGCAAACTTCAAAACCATCAATCCCAGGCATCATGACGTCCAGCAACACCACGTCGACGCGCTCACGTGCGAGAACAGCCAGCGCATCTTCGCCACTAAATGCCGTCAAGATGTCGAAGTATTCAGCCGACAGCCGCGCTTCAAGCAGCTTGACGTTCGCTGGGATATCATCGACGACGAGGACGCGAGCAGTCATATCAGTTTACATACCTTGTGAACGTTTGGGCCTTGCCAATGAGCACTCTCAGGCTGTCCCGATGAAACGACGAACAGTCTCCAGGAAACTTGCAACCGAAATCGGCTTTGAGATGTAGGCTTCGCATCCACCTGAGCGGATACGTTCCTCATCACCCTTCATGGCGAAAGCCGTGACAGCGACCACCGGGATATCCCGCAGCTCATCATCATCCTTCAGCCACTTCGTGACTTCCAAACCTGAAACTTCAGGGAGCTGGATATCCATCAAGATGAGGTTGGGGCGATGCTCACGCGCAAGCGACAGTGCATCGAGCCCATTGCGCGTTTGGATCGTTTCATACCCATGCGCATCGAGCAGGTCGTGGAAGAGCTTCATATTCAGCTCATTGTCCTCCACGATCAGGACACGCTTCGCCATCTCTGCAGCCTCCCGGGGCTTGAAGTCGACAACGGCCTGAGTGTCTTGATAGGTCATCGAAGAAACGTCTCTTTTCGTTCCCCGACGTTTTGCACTGATTCGTCAGGTCCATGAGCTTGCAGTGTGCCAGTCCATGGGTAACCAACAGCTTAAGTTAACGCTCGTTATAACTGCGCAACACAGATTTGATGGCCATTTGGAGCATGACATGCCGGCTAAGACACTGGATTTCGAGACGGCCCAAGCGATCGCCCTTGAGGCGGTTCGGTTTCTTGCTGCCGATCCAAGCCACCTTGCACACTTTCTGCAGGAAACGGGAATGGGTCCTCAAGACTTGAAAGATGCACTGTCAGAGCAGAGTTTTCAGGCCGGCATCCTTGCTCATCTCATGGCTGATGAACAGATTTTGTTAACGTTTTCGTCCACAACCGGTATTGACCCCGAAACCATCGAATGTGCTCAAGGCACACTTTCTGGTCGCGCCCAAGAATACCAATCAACGTGAAACACCAGTCAACGTGATGTCGAGCACACCAATCAACACCAAACCGGAACGCCACAACACACCAAAATGGCGGGTCGGCATTGATCTGGGAGGAACAAAAATCGCCGGTATCGTCTTGGCTCCGGATGGAACAACGATAACCGAGCATCGTATCGCCACACCACAGGGCAACTATCTGGAAAGCTGCCAAGCGATCTCTGGCCTCATCACGCAGCTCAGATCCGTCGAGACTTCGAGCGCGCAAAAAGCGTCGGTCGGCATCGGCATCCCGGGATCGATTTCACCAACAACCGGCAGGGTCCAAAACGCAAACTCTACCGTGTTGAATGGCCAAGACTTGCAAGCCGACATTCAAAACCTCCTCGGTCAACCAGTCCGATTGGCCAACGACGCCAACTGCCTTGCACTATCAGAAGCAACCGATGGAGCAGCCGCGGACAAAAACGTGGTGTTCGGGGTAATAGCCGGAACGGGCTTAGGCGGCGGCGTTGTAATCGACGGAAAAGTGCTCGTAGGCCCGCGCGCAACTGGCGGGGAATGGGGCCACAATCCACTCCCTTGGCAAACGGCTCAAGAAGCACCGGGGCCGCGCTGCTGGTGCGGCCGAAATGGATGCCTAGAAACGTGGCTCTCAGGCCCTGGCCTCAGTAAAGACCATAAGCGACAGACCGGCGACGTCATGACGGCTCAAGAAATTCAAGCTGCGGCCATGGAAGGCAATGCCCAAGCCCAACACAGCTTAACGCGTCATGTCGATAGATTTGCGCGAGGACTGGCACACGTCACCAACATCCTTGATCCAGACATTATCGTCCTAGGTGGCGGACTTTCGCGGATGCCACATCTCTACCGCGACCTTCCAAAACGCATAGCACCCCACCTGTTCGCAGACACGACGCAGATCAAAATCGTACCACCCAGATGGGGCGATGCCAGCGGCGTACGTGGCGCTGCATGGCTATGGTCGTAGTATACTTCCAAGGCCGGCAGGCCAGCAGACCTCCGCCACCAACTCGATCGAACCAACGCCCGCTTGCATCAGACTTCGGCCAGTTGAGTGTTTTGACGGCAGACGTTGCCGCACGCCCCTCACAAGTGTAGCGCAGCTTCGGTCGGGGGTGCATGACTGACCTTCCTGGTTCCGGAAAGTCCAGGTACCCGAAACGGAGGCGCACTTCGTGTCTTCGAGGGCACGTTGCAGACAGGAGCGACTACATGCTGAGCTACATCAGGATTGGCGCCAACGATATCCCGCTCTCGGGGCGTTTCTATACGGCCATCCTAACCCCGCTCGGTTACAGGAAGAAGGAAGTGCCAGACGGCATCGAATTCACCTTTCCGGACGTGCCCGGCCAGTCCCGTGGCCCCCCCGCGGTGTACCTGGGAAAACCATACGACGGAAAGGAGGCGACCGTTGGCAACGGCTCTATGACGGCCTTCGAAGCCGAGACGAATGAGATGGTCCATAACCTTCACGCCGCCGGTCTTCAGGCGGGCGGCTCAGACGAGGGCGCCCCCGGCTTCCGGGCCGAGTACAGCGACCAATTCTATGTCGGATACCTCCGCGATCCGCTGGGCAACAAGGTCGCGATCTTCTGCGCGAGACCAGCAGAGGGAACTGAGGAAGGCTGAATTCAACCTTGGTAACGCGCCCCGCGGTGTTTGCCGACGCCTCACAGCACCAAGATAACCCGCGCCAAGTGTGCCGGCGCCGACCCTATAAACGCAAATAGGGGCAAGGCTTCAAACCCTCGCCCCCAAATTCGCAGTCCAGCAGACCTCAACCACCCACGCGGTCAAACCAACGCCCGCTTGCATCGGACTTCGGCCCGTTGAGCGTCCTTACAGCTGGTGTTGCTGCGGCTTCGTTTGACATCCACCCGCTATCGCCAGCGCTGGAAGGCGGCACCAATCCATGGAGACCGGCAATGGCTTCCGGAACCCGCTCGCCGTGGTAGCACCCGCCGACGCACAAAACGACGTTTTTGGCAGCCTCGACGGGAAGCTTCGCAAACTCCTCGCCTGGCTCATTGATTGGGCCGCGCGCATCCTGACGTTCCTGATAGACGATATCCGCGTCAGAACGTCGGCAACCGGCCTCACAAACAACCGTGAAGTGGTCAGGATAGCTCAGCGCCAGCGGATGGGGTTTGCCATCCGTGCTGACTTCAGCTTCCAGTTTCTGCTTCGCCCGCAGATCAAAAATCGCTGCAGACGTTGCGTTGGATTCGAGTTTCTTGGCTGGTTTCTGAGCGGTCTTTGACGTTGCTGACGGCCTCGAGGCCGCAGGAGCGGCAACATCAGTGGCCGGCGAAACATCAAAGGCAGGCTCAGCAGACTGCACGTCTTCAGACCCCGTCGCTTGATCAAACGTGAAGGTTTCCCCATCCGTCACCGGAGCCTTGATCACGTTGTCCGTTCTAAACGGATTGTCTTCAGAGACAGCAGGTGATGCGCCCGGCTCAATAATCTCCGGCCCGCCGTCAAAGACTGTGTCCTCGCCTGTTCCACTCCGCGCATCAATGTCGACACGTGGTGGCGAATACGCAGGTGGGCTGAAGCCCTCAGGCAGCGGCTCGAACAAGTCATCATTTGAAAGGGCAGGATGGGATGCTGTAATGGCCGTAGCCGAAACCAGTAGACCGGCTGCAAGAACAGACCAGCGAAACGACGAGGCAGACTTTTGCGTGAACATGAGACCCCACAACGCAAAAACGAAACGTTAAACGATGCTCGGGATCATGACAGCGACGGGTTAACGAAGCATTTACCGGGCACGGAGCGGTTGCGATTTGTTCACACTCTTCGCGATGGTGCACCGATCGCACGCGCCGCCACCACGATTCTGGCCTCTAGTGTCGCTTGGGTAAAGACCCTCACTGAGTATGATTGTACCAACGGCTCTTGCCGGGTTGCGCATTCAAAATGAGCACCCGCCGATACGTCCCCGTTTCCGGCGCATCGCCTGCAGCACCAATCGACCCGGTCACGAGATCGCGCGTCGAGCGAAGAGCTTGTTGACCCTGCAATGCAGCATCAAACGATGCAGGACGTCTAACAGGCAGGGGAACCCCATCAGCCACCACGTATCCAGCCCTCGGCGTCTTGCTGCGATCCTGCACCTTCAAGCCATAGTATTGCGCCACACAAGCGTTGGTACGCTTCATCCATTCAAGCTGGTTGGATTGCACCGTGACCGTTGTGCCATCGGCACAGACGAACGTTTCGGCAGCAGAAGCAGAGGGCATGTTCAATGTTACAAGACAGACAAACAGTGCTGCCGTCAGCCAGAAGATGGAGACCAGCAGTCCCACTATCCGATCAATGGCCGCATCAAGCAGTGCCAGACACTCTTGCTTGACCTCTTCCATACCGCGCCTCCGTCAAAACTTTCAAAGTCGACTGCACCGAATCGCAATGCACCGCTTATGTCAGTTTCCAGAGCACGCATTAACGTCCCATTAACCGCAAGGCCTCGGCCCTACGGAACTGCGGGAAAACGCCAATAGACACCATTTTCGACCGAAATGACCTCAAGGTCAGGCACCCGCTTCAGCGGTGGACGATCTCCCGTTTCGATCAACCGCCCAATGTCTTTCAGCAATTTGAGGTTTTCAGCATAACCCGCGTGGTTGATCCCAAGCGTATCCATGCTAGCAGCCGTCGCATCGATCGTATCAACACCGGCCATCACAACCGGACCGGATATTGGCACTTCACCCGCGCGCGGTTCACCCCCATTGACGCGGCGGGATAGGCCAAGCGCCTTATCGTTCGCCGCGGCATACAGTGTGATCCCGCTGGCAACGCCACTGATTGAACGCACGATGTTCTTAAAGCTATCGCGATCAACATCGGGCGCCGCTAGGATCAATTGCGAAAGCTGCAAACCTTCAGGCATGGAGTTCTTCAGCCCTTGCAAAACGCGCAATAAAGGTTGGTTCCCCATGGAATGCGCAATCACGCTGACTTTCTTCGCCCCGGTCCGCTTAACAACAAGATCGAGAAACGCCCGCAAATGAGGTTCGGATTGCGCCGCACTTTCTCGGTCATAGGTGTAGCCTTGCAGCGTCCCACCGGACGGCCACGAGTACAGGAACGGCGCCCCGTCGAATTTCAGATCAAATGTGATCTGTGCCGTTCGATAAACCGCATTATCGAAGGTCGTCTGATAGCCATGGACGAAGATCAACGCGTGATCCTTAAACCGCGCAGATTTCGCTAGGCGCTCCTTCACCAACTTGAGAAAATCCTCTTCACTCAATGAGGTAATCTCTTGGATCGTAAAGTGCTTGCTGGGTTCTTCAGAGGCCTCGTACAGCTTGATGTTCGTATAGGGAATCGTCAACGCCCACGGCCGTTCCACGCGCGGCTCCACATGGTCCTTCGGCACCGACACCATCGCCCGCCCGATTTCCAATCGCCGCGCACGCTTCCAGGTATATCCGATGCGATCTTCACCGGTTTTCAGCTCGCGGTCGGTCCCGTAATACACCGGCACCAGCGTCCACTTCTCAGACACAGGCGGCGACGCCGTGGTCGGTGTCAATCCGCGCGTACGACCTCCGTTCAAAGGGCCAGGGCCGCGGACCGCACCTTCAGTTTCAATGCCAGCAACATCATCCGGCAACGACATCGACGGCTGCTCAGCAATCCGGTCGTCGCCAGCAGCAACGCTTTCCTCATCGCCCTTCAACACAGGCGACTCGGTACGATCCTCACGCACGGCCTCCGGCCTGCCAGGAGCCGAACCACCCCCACGACGGTCCGCGCTATCCGTAGGCATCGACTTTGGAAACGGTGCATTCGTTGGCAGATAGTCATCGACCGATAGGGTCACCAACGCTATTGGTGCAGCCACGAGCAATACCAAGATCGAGCGGATCAGCACGTTGGCCCAAAAGGAGAAACGGCCAGCTAGCGTCCAGACAATGACAAACACGATCAGGGCAATGAGCCCGGCACCCGCAATCCATCCGGCAGGCGGAATATTGTCAATCATAGCGGACCCCTCCAACTCTAAACATGCGATGACGACGCGGCTTATCGAAAATCGCGTTCAATATCGCCTGCCTTATTGACAGAATTGCCATGCCACACACAAGCGCTCCACATATTTCAGCGCCGTCCAGACGGGTCACGCAAACACAAACTGCAATCAAGCACTTGCGGTTTTTCAGATCGGCGGCCATCGTCGCGCGCCTGATGTGATGCCGTACAATGCGGCAGAACATGCCCCATATCGCCCAAACCTGGGACCACAATGACCTCGACGAACCTAACAACCCAAAAGCCAACAACACAGACAAACCCAGCCGAAATCGCCGCTGCCGTAGCTTCCGGCAACCGTGCCATGCTCGCGCGCGCGATCACACTCGTCGAAAGCAGAAAACCAGAACACCAGGAAGTCGCGCAAACCGTCCTACAGGAGTTGATACCGCGCACCGGCAACGCCATCCGGCTCGGGATTACAGGCGTGCCAGGTGTTGGAAAGTCGACGACGATCGATCAGCTCGGTATGAACCTGATTGAAGCCGGTCACAAAGTCGCCGTCCTCGCCGTCGACCCAACGTCCAAACGCACGGGCGGCTCGATCCTAGGTGACAAAACCCGCATGTCGCGGCTCGCGATCGCCTCCGATGCCTTCATTCGCCCATCACCGACATCAGGCACCCTTGGCGGCGTCACGCGCAAAACGCGCGAAACCATGGCGCTGGTCGAGGCCGCAGGCTTCGACGTCGTCATCATCGAAACCGTAGGCGTTGGCCAATCAGAAGTGGCAGTCGCCGACATGGTCGACTTCTTTCTTGTTCTTTTGCTCGCCGGAGGTGGCGACGATCTTCAGGGCATCAAGAAGGGCGTGATCGAAATCGCTGATATGATCGCAATCAACAAAGCTGACGGTGACAACATCCCCCGCGCCGAGCGTGCCGCCAACGAATATCGAGGCGCACTGCAGATCTTGACACCCCACGATGCCGCCTGGTCACCACCCGTCGTCACGATTTCTGGTGCAACAAACACAGGTCTTGAGGATCTGTGGAGCAAGATCATGCAAAACCGCGACCTGATGACAGCAACCGGTGCTTTTGCAGAACGGCGCAAACGCCAAGCGGTCCAATGGATGCACGACATGCTGGAGGATCGCGTCATGGCGAGTGTACTTGTGCATCCCAACGTCGCTAAAGCCATGCCGGGATTGAAGACGGACGTCCGCGATGGACGATTGTTACCATCACGCGCCGTAGATCAGATCATCGCCCTGTCGCGTGGGAACTGACGGAGGCTATGCCCCATGACCCAATCGGCACCAAACTCAATCAACGTCTTGATCACAGGATTTGGCCCATTCCCCGGCGTCGCGACCAACATTTCTGGTCCGCTCGCCAAAGCCATTGCCCAGAAAGCCACTGAAACAATTATTAGACAGTGCCCCATGCACTTCCATCACCACGTCCTGCCAACCGAATGGGACAACGCTCCTGCACAAGCCTTAACACTCTTGCAAACGTTGCAACCAGCAATCGTGCTCCACTTTGGCGTATCGGAAAAAGCCAAGGGTATCGTGATCGAAACACAAGCGCACAACACCATCAGGTGCGCGCCCGACGCCATCGGGCACCAACCGACAGCTCAGCGCCTTTGCGACAACGCGCCGTCCAGCGTCCCAGCCACCCTGTCCGTAGACCGCATGACTGAGGCCCTAAAAGGCACGAACGTCACGGTTGAAACCTCCGATGACGCTGGCGGCTACCTCTGCAATGCCGTCCTATTTACCACGCTGACAGCGGATACACATCGCCCCAGACATGCAGGCTTCATCCACGTCCCAACCAATCCAGCAGCATGCGGCCTGAGCAATGACACCCTGCTCGAAGCCGGCATTGCCATTGTGCGGGCCAGCCTCGATGAGTTGTTGGGCACGATGCCAGCACCTTCATAAGTTGCAGCAACACCAGGCCAACCATCACCATTGGCGCATTTTTTGCTCCGTACTTCGTCCTAAACGCTGAGGACGACGCACCATGGACCAACTCGACCGCCGCACACTACTGACCCATAGCCTCACCGGTGCTGCGGGCTTGAGCCTTGTAGCAACCACTGCCACCCATGCAGCAACGTCAACACAAGACCGATCTCCAACATCCAAGATCATTGTCAAACTCAGTGGTGAGGGTGATGAAACAGCGACCATCCAAGCCGCTCTGGATCTCGTCAGCCGAAACGGTGGTGGCATCGTCGAACTACCATCGGGCACGTTTCCGATCACAACTCTATCGGTCCCAGCGCGAACCACTTTGCGCGGCTCAGGCAACAGCACGACTTTGCGCATCATGGGCGGACAAAGCGCCGTAAGCTGCCAACGCGTCCACGATGTCACCATCGAAGCCCTTCAAATCGATGCACGCTTCAGCGCAGAAACTGGAATAGAAGCAACCGATAGCAAACGTCTCACTCTCCGCGGGCTAACGGTTTCTGAGACAGCCGATACAGCAATTAAACTAGAGCGCTGTAGCGGCACCATCCACGAATGCCGAATGAGCAATCTAGCAAATGCTGGGATCTTCGCTCTTGATAGCGACAACCTGCAGATCACCGACAACACCATCACGGATTGTGGGAACAACGGTATCCAGGTCTGGCGCAGCAAACCCGGCTCCGATGCATCAACCATCACCGGCAATCGCATCAACACGATCACAGCCAGGGCTGGCGGCACCGGTCAAAACGGCAACGGCATCAATTTGTTTCGCGCCAATGATGTGCAAGTCCTCGCAAACCACATTTCAGACTGCACGTACTCAGCCATCAGAGCCAACGCTTCATCAAACACCCAGATCACATCCAACACCTGTCTTCGCTCAGGCGAAGTCGCAATCTACGCCGAATTCGGTTTTGAGGGCGCGCTCATCGCCAGCAACATCGTAGATCTCGCCGCAACCGGTATTGCGGTAACGAACTTCAGCGACGGTGGTCGCCTGGCCGTCGTCCAGGGCAACCTGATCCGCAACCTATTCCGTCGCGAACACGAGCAAGTCGACAAGCGCGGTGTCGGCATCTCCATTGAAGCTGACGCAGCAGTGAGCGGCAATACAATCGAGACCGCCGCCACAGCCGGGATCGCCGTGGGCCACCATCAGCACATGCGTGATTGCGCCGTCACCGGCAACGTGGTTCGTAAATCATCGCACGGCATCCTGGTCTCATCGAACGCTGACGCAGGCGCGTGCCTCGTGGCCAACAATCTGGTTTCAGGCGCAAACCTCGGTGCGATCAATGGACACGATGGCCGCACGAGTATTGGTCCTGACCTTGCCCATGGCTCCACAACAACGGACCGGATTGCCATCACCGGCAACTTGGCAGTGATGTAATAAATCAGGCAAAAAAACCGCTCACACCGGTTCCAACAACCAACTAGCACCGCACTTTGATCGTCTCCAAAAACGCCAACAGCTCAGGAGCAGCGCGGATTTCTCCCGCCTCCATACCGCGCCAAGTCTTTAAAGACTTCCGCTTCATCAACCCATGCGCTTCAGGCACCAGCTGTTCGATCAGTGCCATCGCTGTCCCAGCGGATGCCCGCGTGGTGCCATCATCAATCTTGAGTGCAAAGCCAAGGCCCAACTCTGGAAAACCGCCAGCATAGACGCCCTCAGCACCCGTTTTCATAAACACTTTGCCCGGCAACGCCGTCATCACCACCGTATCGGCACGGCCCTTCCCAGCCACCAGATCCGGTCGCGCCCAGCATGCATTGAGGATACGGGTGATCGCCTTGTCGCGAGCTCCAGAAAACCGGCCCGGTGTAACCAAGCGTGCAAACAGACCCGCAAGCACATCAAGCGGGAGCGCCCAGTTCGGCACCGAGCAACCATCAAAACCAAGCACGTCGTCATCAAGCGTCAAACCGGTCAGCTCGCATAGCAGTTCGTGGATCCGTACCTGAACCGGATGGGCCGCGTCCCAATACCCTTTGATCGGCTCGCGCGTATGAAGCGCTGTCGCCAACATCCCTACATGCTTGCCAGAGCAGTTGTTATGGAGCTGTGTCGGTTCCCCACCAGCGCGCCAGAGCGCCTTTGCGGCCGCTGCACCAAGCGGGGTATGCGCACCACAGCCCAGTGCATCTTCGTCCAAGCCGATCTTGTTCAGCATCGCTTGCGCCATTTTGGCGTGCTGCTCAGTTCCAACATGCGACCCACACGCCAGTGCAAGGTCTTCTTCGCGAAATCCAAAATGATCAGCAGCACCGGTTTCAACAACCGGAATACATTGCAGCGCCTTGATCGACGACCTTGGGAACACGACACGGTCGGCATCACCGACACAACTGACAATGTCATCGAGACCTCGCGAAACGACAATCGATCCGCGATGCACGCTTTCGACAAGTCCACCGCGCGTCACCTCAATCAGGACAGGATTGCTCAAGAAGGCCCCCACATCATCGAAACATTGAGGTCATGGCGCGCAACATACCAAGTAACGGGTTGAGAGCTGACCGTCTAACAGCTCCGCCCACATCGCCCAATGCACGTTGCCAGTCCTGTGGCAGTGAACCATTTCAACCCGCCATGTCAATCAATCCCCAGAAGCACCTGCGAAAACACACAAGGCGCCATGAACGCCGAGGGGCCCTACAAAAACGGCTGCTCCGACAGCCAATTTGACCAAATTGAACGCAAAGCCAGGCGCCCTACATCTATTGAACACCTGCCGTGAAAGGAAGAGTGTGCGCAATCACTTGATTGGGGCGCAGATTTTTGTGACAACATAACAGGCGTTAAGTGGCGTAACAGACGTCAGTTGCCTTACTTGATGGGCGTCTGCAAGGGCGTACGATCTACACGCATCGACGATCGAAGACGTATGACATTCCGACCGACATCTGATCCAAAGGGGATCGGAAAAGTGGGGCATAATTTTTAACGCCAGCGGAGCAGCCCAAGTCAGATCAAAATGGTAACACAACCCGTGACTGCAGATAATGCCACAGCATTGTTGCGTGCAATCGCAACATCCCAAGATGAGCAAGCTTTCACTGAGTTGTTCTCGAATTACGCACCGCGCATAAAAAGCTACATGCTGCGCCAAGGCGCTGAGGCCTCATTAGCCGAAGAGCTTGCTCAAGAAGCACTCACAACGGTCTGGCGTAAGGCAAGCCTCTATTCACCGGAGAAGGGTAGCGCGACCACGTGGATATTCACGATTGCCAGAAACCTGCGGATCGATCGGTTGCGACGCGAGCGCGCTTGGCAGGAGCTGCCACAAGAGCACGAAGAACAACCATCAAACGATACGCCACCCGATGAGAACGTGTCGCTGAATGAGCGCGCCGCTGCAGTCAATGAAGCCCTGAACAGTTTGCCAAGCGATCAATACGAAGTCGTGACGCTGTCATTCATTGAAGGGCTGTCTCACAGTGAGATCGCGGAGCGGCTGAGCGTACCGCTTGGAACCGTGAAGTCGCGCATGCGATTGGCGTACGCCAAACTCAAGCCCCAAGTCAGTAATCTCGAATAGCACTCGCGTTTCAAGCCTCAGTGAGACTGCGCACTTGCAAGCGCGTCCACGAACTGAGGACGGTTCTCACTCGCGATCAGCAGAATGCACCCATCCGTCGCATCCGCTTTCAGTTCATGCTCCACGTCATCATCAAGATCTGAAAAGTCACCGCGCTTAAATGTGCCAAGATCATCTGTATAGCCACCACGCAACAATATGGTCAGCTCTTCACCCTTGTGGCCGTGGCGCGGCAGGTACTTGCCCGGCGCCAGTTTAATGAGCCGCAGATCACCTTTCGCACCGGGTGTCAGTGGAACAACGCACTGCCAAATGCCCTCGGCCGCAAGCTCCCAAGAAAGATCGTCAAGCCTTGGACCCAGGACACAGATCAACGGTGTAGGAACATCCGCGCCGTCCAGGTCCGGTGCATCGGTTTGCTTACGCGTCTCAGATTGCGGCAGGTCTTGAAAAACTGCCGACCAGTTGGCGACCTGCGCGGCAGGCAACCGTTCAAACAGTGACACACCAATCTGCTCCATCTGACCGAGTTCTTCCATGCAGGAGGAACACATAGAGAGATGCGACGCCACAACCGCACAAAGCGCCTCTGGCTGACTGCCCGCAGAACACGTCATGAGCGTCGAGACATCCGGATGATGGGTGATAGAGGACATGGATTCAATCTTCTTGAGGGAACGGTGGGAACCACAGGGTGGGACGGATCGCGTTATTTGTCATACCAGTGAACGTCACATCAAGCCTGTCGGATCGTTTGCCATCTCGCCACGGCAGCACTCAAACGCCGGTTTTCAGAGAAATCTTTGAGAAACCGACAATCTGCCCGTGGCAAATCCAGTAGGACCTAAGCAATCAGAGACGGACGTGGCGGAGCACTGCGGCAAATCGCAATGCCCCCGCGAGTTCTAAGAACCGATGGGTCTAAGAACACGATGCCACGTAATTGTCAGTGACCCGCCCAGAGGCAGCGACAGACCAATCTGGCCAGCTTGCACTCACGAACTCGCAAGAAGGTTTTAGGGTCTTCGACTTCGACCTCATACTTCGTAGCGGTAGCCGTATCCGTAAACCGTCTTAATGATCCGAGGTCGTGTTGGATCGTGCTCAATTTTTTTCCGTAAGACAGAAATGTACTGATCCAAAGCGCGGCTGTTCGGCAGATGGTCTCGCCCCCAACATTCATCCAGCAGGTCATCTCGCGATAGAGCTTCGCCGCGCCTGTCGTGGAGCAAACGAAGCAGGGTCGCCTCGCGTAAGGTCAAGTCGATAGTGAGGTTACCCCGTCTTGCCCTCAAAGCCCTGATGTCGATTTCCAGATCATCGAGCTGGAAGACAGAGACTTCCGAGTTGGAACTCGGCGGAGTGAGTTGCGCGCGCCTCAGCAAGGACTTGACACGCGCTACGAGTTCCCGAGGGCCAAAAGGTTTCACAAGGTAGTCGTCTGCGCCCTGTTCAAGTCCAATAACACGATCAACCTCAGTATCGCGTGCCGACAAAATGAGAATCGGCACGGCTGGAGACTCATCACGGAGCATTTTGCAGAGTGCAAGCCCATCGAGCTTTGGCATCATAACGTCGAGAATGACCAGGTCCGGGCGAGTTTTCCGAAAGAATGCCAACGCCATTTTTCCGTCTGCTGCGCAATCGCATTCGAACCCCTCCAGCTTGAGAAGTTCGGCGAGCCCCTTGCGCAAATTGTCATCATCTTC
>JBCBRD010000077.1:0-14309 GCA_039819885.1 Pseudomonadota bacterium | reverse complement strand
CAACCGCACCGGCGGCATCTGTTACGATGTAGTCGACAGACGTTGTCGCTGTCTGACCGGACGCCAGGCCATTAAATGCGCCGGCTGGATCGAAGGTTGCCGTGCCATTGGCGGTGATCGTAAATGCACCCCCGTTGGACGCAGTGACCGCGTTGCCAACTGCCGATGCATCGCCGTCCACGGCCAACACGCTCAGGCCACCTTGATTGCCATCCGGATCGTTGTCGTTGGCGAGCACGTTGATTTGCGGTGCTGCGTCGGCTGGATTGGTCGCGCTGGAATCATCCGCTGCGACGGGTGCCTGATTGTTCGTCGGGCCGCCCTCAATTTCGAGGCGTACGATGCGACCGCTAACGATGTCGACGGCATAGACAAATCCATCTGGGCCCTGGGTGAAGTGGACCGGGCCGCGACCATTTCCTGTCGTGTAGAGGTAGTTCAATTCGGTGCGATCATTCAGATCGACGGAGAAGACTTCGCCTTGTGAGAAGTCTGTGAAGAAGTAGTCGTTCTGGAAGACGTCGGGATATTGGTTGCCGGAGTAGTCAACATCGCCGCCAGTGATTGCGTTGAATTGGAAGCCAGGCGCGTTGTTGTTGTGAGCGAAGCCGCGATAGGGGGAGGTGACGGTGATGTCGCCATTGGCGACGGCTGCGTAGAAATCGCTGGCTGGGCCAAGGTTTTGGTAGCCTGGTGTCTGACGCAGGACGCCACCGTCCTCACCTTCATACCAGGGCCAACCAAAGTTCGCGCCCGGTGCACCTGAGTTGATTTCTTCGTAAGAATTCCAACCGGTGTCGGTGACATACAGACGACCGCTGTCATCAAAGCTCATCGAGAACGGGTTGCGGAGACCAAGCTGATAGACGCGCGCTTCGTTGGACGAGAGGTCATCGCCAGGTGAAACAAACGGGTTATCGGCTAAACCGAGGCCGGTTGACGGATCGACACGAAGGACTTTGCCCGACAGACTGTCGAGGTCCTGTACACTTTCGGTTCTGGCATCGACCGCGTTGAATGAGGTTCCATCACCGATCGAGATGTAGAGTGCACCGTCTGGGCCGAAGGCGAGTGCACCGCCCGCGTGAGAGCGTGAGTCGAGCTTGATGTAGTCGTCGATGTAGTCGCCGGTTGCTGGATCGATATCTGAGGCCAGCTGCGTGAAGTTTGACGTCGAGTCGACCGCTCCCAAACCGCTGATGTCATCCAGCGATTGTCCCGCGCCGCCGACGAGGACGGTTTCGCTGCCTGCGATGGCTGTCTGGAAGTTGGTCGCAGGATCAGCTTCAAAGCGGACGACATGGGCATACCGGTTGCCGCCGCCGTTGGGGCCTGCGTTACCGCTCAGGCCCTGCGACTCTGGCGGGTCGACGACATAGAACGCATAAACAAATGGGCTGTCTGGAAAGTTTGGGTCCAGAGCAATGTCGAGAAGGCCCCGATCCTGGCGATTGTTCACTTGGTCGGAGATATCGACAAACTCGGAAAGTGTTTGACCGCTTGACGTATCAACGACTTTGATGATGCCGCCTTTTTCGGCGACGTACGCGACACCCGACGAAGCGCCGGGCTGAAGACTAGCCGGAGCAAACTCCAGATCGATCGGCTGGCTCAACCCGGTGACGGCTGCAACTTCAGAAACGTCATAGTCCGACTGGAGCTGAGGCTGCGGTGGATCGTTGACGGGGTTTTCGTCATCCAGGATGGAAACGCGCGCGGTTCGGGGTGCTTCAAGAAAGCCGCTATCTACGTTGATCAGGGAGACGACGACTGTTTCAGTGGGTTCTGAGATCCCGTCGTTGATGACGGTGACCGGGATCAGCGCTGTGGTTTGGCCCGGCTGCAATGTAATTGTGCCGTTGGTTGCAACGAAGTCTGATCCAGGCGTCGCCTCGATACCTGTCAGACCGTACTCGATGGTGACCGACTGTGAGAGATCGCCTGTCCGCCGGACGGGGACGAGTGCTTGGCCATCGGTCTCCGAAATGCTGAGCTCAATGGTATCCAAGAAGATTGTACCCGACATACGCGCGCTCCCAAATGTCCTATACTTCAATGCTTTAGCGTTGCATGTAGCATTCCCGCATTAAGCCGTTAAGACAGTTTTGAGCAGTACGCTGTCGATCACAAAAGGAGTAGATACCCAAAGCATGACTTTCGCTCGTTAGAAGCCGGCTTTGCTGAGAATGCTGCGGGCTTCCAGGGCTGTTGCACGATGCGGGACCGGATCAATGCGGGTTTGCGTCGCTTGAAGCCTGAGGATCTGCGCTGAGGCTACATCGTGTTCGCGGTAACCAGCCAGGATCAACGCGAGGTACCAGTCGAATGGTGCTAGACCGGGTTCGGTTTGTCGGGGAAGATATGTCACGGCGTTCACGACCGTCACCGAACCGGACGATTGGAATGCCCCCCCAATCTGAATGCGCACTTCGCAGACGCGGCGATATCCCGGCCCCTCGATCGCATCAAGTCGATCCAAATCCTCTTTGCTGACCTGAAAGGCCGCACCAAATGCTAGGCCACAGCCTTCTGGAGTAAGTCCGGCTTTTCCAGATCCATCAACACTTCGTTTGTTGAAAGCCATCTCAAAGCCGTCGAGCTTCGCCTGTCCCAGCGGTTGAACCGACGGACACCGCGCCCGCAATCGAGCGGTCATCATGTTGGAACCGTAGGCAAAATAGATGAAATCTGTCACGTCTGAAGTTGACCCTGGTGTGTAGCTTTCAAGCGCATTTCAAAGTTGGTGATTGAGTCGTGTCATAGACCTGAAGTCAATCCTCATGTATCCCAGACCAGAGTGATTTACGGCCTGGTAAACATCAGAGGAACGATGCGTTGAATAGTATGGCGATCGCAGAGGTGCTGATCTGGGGCATCACGGTCTACGGTGTGATCGGTGCGGTTACCGCTGCAGCCTTCCTGCTTGTCGGCATTGACCGGATTGATGAAGACGCACGCGGCTCCTATGCATTTCGACCGCTTTTGATTCCAGGGATCTTGGTCTTGTGGCCAGTCGTTCTCCTGAGATGGCTGGAGCTGGAACGCAAGGAACCGGAGCCTCGCGATCTATGAAAACGCCCCACCGTCACGCACACCGTTTCATTTGGATCGTACTCGCTTTTGCAATTCCTGGCATGCTTGTGATGGCTTTTGTGCTCCAGCAAACGCGCTTTGAGAAACGACCGGCTGTTCAAATTGAACCGCCGCGTGGGGAGTTGCGACCATGAGCGTTTTGTATGAACCGGTGCAATGGAACCGTGCGAAAGTCATTTATGACATCGTCATTCTGGCAATGGTCGTGGTCTACATTTTGCTGTTCTTGAACCTTGCCCCACAATTGTCCGATGGCGCACGTGGAACGGACGGCTCCATTCAACGCATGCGCGCGTTTGGAAGCTGTGCTTTTTTGCTTCTGACTGTGGTGCTTTGTATCGGTCCGGCTGCGCGGCTGGATAAACGGTTTTTACCGCTGCTGTACAATCGTCGTCATATCGGTGTGATCACGGCTGCGGTTGCATTCACGCACGCTGCTTTTGTGGTTGATTGGTACTTCAATTTCTCTCCGACAGATCGGTACGTGGCTTTGTTGTCATCGAATACAAGCTACGGACAGGTGCTCGGCTTCCCCTTTGAAGCCTTTGGAATTTTCGCGCTGTTTGTGTTGATCGTTCTGGCGGTGACCAGCCATGATTTCTGGCTGAAATTTCTAACCCCACCGGTTTGGAAAGCGATGCATATGATGATCTACTTCGCTTATGCGGCGGTGATTGCGCATGTGGCGCTTGGGTATCTGCAGGATGGAAAGAACACTGCGTTTGTGGCGCTAACCATTGCGAGTGTCGTTTGCGTGGTTGGGCTTCATGCAGCCGCGGCTTACAAAGACTGGCGCGATGAAGGGCGGCAGGCGGTGATCGGTGCGCCTGAAGTGAATTCCTGGCTCGCGATTGCGCCGCCGTCAGAGTTTGCTAACGGCCGCGCAAAAATCGTCATGCTTTCCAACGGTGAAAAAGTGGCTGTGTTTCGGCATGGTGACAAACTCTCCGCTCTAACAAACGCTTGTGCCCACCAGAACGGTCCGCTTGGTGAGGGTCGGATCGTTGATGGTTGTGTGACCTGCCCATGGCATGGGTTTCAGTACCGGCCGGAAGATGGTTGCGCGCCTGCCCCATTCACCGAAAAGATTGCGACCTACCGACTTCGGATTGAAAATGGGATCGTACAACTTGATCCTTCTGCGAACCCACCCGGCACATATGTTGAACCAGTAGTTTCGCCATTGCCGGCGGAAGCATATGACGGAGCGGAGATGTCGGTATGAGCAAGCCTGATAATGATGCGTTTTTCGTTGGCTATATCAATTCTGCTCCTGGCTCGCTGAGCTGGTTCCTACCGCTGGTTTCCTTTTTGCTGATCGGTCTTTTCGCCGGTGCGGGTTTGCTAATCGGAACAGGTCAGAACGCGCAAGGTGCCGGGCAGTTTTTGTGGGGGGCGGGCCAGCAAAAGCTTGTCGGCGTCGTCGAGGCCTTGCCCTATCCAATCCTCCACGCACGACCAACTGAGCGATTTCCCGACGGGCGCTCGATCATGCTGAGCGGTCAAGGCAAACGTGGAGTGCAGTCTCGTGCTGAAGCTTTGAATGGGCGTCTGGTGAATGCCACCGGCATCCTTCTCAAACGCGGCGATCTGGACATGTTGCAAGTGGGCAAACTCACTGCCGCTGAACCCGAAGGAGCGCCGTCCGCCGTTGCGCGAGAAGACCTCGGCAAATGGCGGATGACGGGCGAGATTTGCGATGGCAAGTGTGCGGCTGGCGCCATGCGGCCGGGAACCGGGCTGTCCCACAAGGCATGTGCCAACCTCTGCTTGATCGGCGGCGCTCCACCCGTGTTCGTCTCAACCGGTGACGTTGCGGGTCAGGACTTCTTCTTGATCGGGGATGTGAGTGGCGCGCCTCTGACGGGCCGCATTCTTGATCTGGTCGCGCAACCCGTAGAGTTGGTCGGACGGATTGAGCGTCGTGGTGATCTGTTGGTTCTGCTGATTGACCCAGCGGAAGTCCGACCACTTTAGGGAGCGTTGTCTCATGGCAAAAGAAAACCCGATGCCGCCGCTCTATCTTCACGTGGTTGGCTTGGCCTTCACAGGTAGCCTTGTATGGTGTTGCTACTGGCTGTGGCAGGTCATGCCGACATACACAGGACCGACCTTGCTGAACCCACTTCGGATCGTTGTGGCAATGCTGGCGATGTTTGTCGTGTTGTCATTCGCGCACCTCTTGACGAAGCTCTTCCGCCGCGTGGTGACGGGTGGCAAATAGGTGAAAGCCGCATGCCAATTGCCATTGGCAACTGACATGCCGTGTTTGTATCGCTGCTTGGCGCAAGCGGATTAGTACTTGAAGCCAACAGCATGATCTGCGGACCATGTTCCGCCACCGCGAATGACGAGCGCCAGCGCGATCACCATCCACATCAGCGGAAATTCAAAACCGCCAGCTGTCCAGAAGAAGCCGTTACCCCAATGAACGATAAAGGCCGCATACCCCATCAACGCGACAACAGCGAGTGCCGTTAGGCGGGTCAGTGCGCCGGCTGCCAGGAGTAATCCGCCGACGAACTCGGTCAGGCCAGCGACGACCGCGAATAGAATGCCAGGGTAAAGACCAAGCGATTGCTCGAAAAAGCCAGCTGTTCCGTCAAGGCCGCCACCACCGAACCAGCCGAATAGTTTTTGCGCACCGTGCGGGACCAGCGTGAGGCCGGTGACCATGCGGACCAGTGTCCAGGCGAGTGTGTCTGTTGTTGTATTGGATGCTTCTGTGAATGCATGCGTTTGCGTTGCGTTGGTCATGGGATCGCTCCTTCTCATCTGATGTTGTTTTTGAGTTTGTTTGGCTTGAGGGATGGTGCCCGCCACCGGCTGGTGACGGACACACTGTTTTGACGAGACGCCTCGCGTCAGAAATCCGAGGTCATGTCGAAGACGAGCAACTCAGCATCTTCAGATGCACTGCTGATCTCGATTGAGCTCGATCCTTCAACGGCTATGCCATCGCCGGGACGCGCCTCTGACCCGTTGACAACCGCACTGCCACGGACGACCTGAACCCAGCCCAATCGTCCATCAGCAATGTCATGACGGAGCGTCACGCCTTCACCAGGAACGGTCGCAAAGAGGTCGACGTCCTGATTGATTGCTATCGAACCGTCACGACCGTCACCCGACACGATCAACTTCAAGCGACCCTGTTTGTCTGCAGCGGTCACTGTTTCCTGGCCGTAGGTGGCGGGCAAACCGTTTGCCTTCGGGATGATCCAGATCTGCAGGAAGTGAACGGGATCTGTTTCGGAGGCATTGAACTCCGAGTGGGTAATGCCAGTCCCCGCACTCAGGCGTTGCACATCACCGGCCTTGATCACCGAACCCGTCCCGAGGCTGTCCTTGTGTGCCAAGCCTCCCTCAATGACATAGGAAATGATCTCCATGTCTTTGTGGGGGTGTGTCGGGAACCCGCCACCACCGGCCACACGATCTTCGTTGATTACACGCAGGGGGCCGAACCCCATGTGCTTTTCGTCGAAGTACTGACCGAATGAGAAGGTGTGGCGGCTGTCGAGCCAACCGAAATCGGCGTGTCCACGATCTTCTGCTTTGCGAAGTGTCAGCATCTTGCATCTCCTCATGTTCAAGGTTGAAGCGGCGGTGTCGTCTTGCTTGCCGCTGTGTGTGGGATAAACATGCGCCCGACGCTATTCAGGTTCAATCTAGCTATTTTTCCTCAAACTGTTTCCTTTATGGATACAATCAGCTAGAACTTGGAAACGAGATGGTTTTGCGAACTGGAGGCCCGACCGATGGATAAGCTCGACGCGATGGCGGCATTTACGAGGGTTGTGTCAGAGGGGAGTTTTGCCGCTGCTGCGCGTGCCAAGGGTGTGACGCGGTCTGCGCTTTCAAAGGCTGTGATGTCGCTGGAGGACGATCTGGGTGTGCGACTGCTTGATCGTACGACGCGGCGCGTCTCAGCGACTGAGGCCGGGCTGGCCTACTATGAGCGCGCACTGCAAATCCTGGCAGATGTCGCTGAGACTGATGCACAGGTGGCTCAACTGCATGGCACCCCAACGGGCGTCTTGAAGGTCAATGCACCAATGACCTTTGGCACCATGTATCTGGCTGAAATCGTGTCAGATTTCGTCAATGCGAACCCTGCTATCAAAGTGGAATTGATGCTGTCGGATCGGTTCGTGGACCCGATTGCGGAAGGGCTGGATGTCACCCTGCGGGTTGGAAAGCTGGCTGATACCAGCCTGATTGCACGCAAACTTGCCGTGACACAGATGCTTGTGGTTGCATCGCCGGATTATCTTGCAGCCGCCGGAATACCAGAAACCCCCGAAGCCTTGGTGGCTCATCAGTGTCTGGCGTACGGGCACACGACGACGTTGCAGCGCTGGCGTCTCAGCGACACTGCAGATCAATCCTCATATCCGATCACCTCCCGGCTGTGCGCGAACAACGGTGAAGTGCTCCTCAAGGCAGCAATCGGTGGGCAAGGGCTGGCCTTTCTGCCCTCGTTTATGGTGGCGGGAGGCCTGAACAGTGGTCTGTTGGCCACCGTTCTCGATTCCTACGTGGATCGAACTCTCGACATTCATGCATTGTACGCGCCCAATCGGTATCTGGCGGCCAAATCACGCTTGTTTATTGATGCATTGGTTGCTGCCCTGGCTGACGTTCCACCTTGGGAGCTTTGAGACGCATACAGCACAGTTCCTGATTGATGACGCGAGCCTGTGTCGTCCTTCCGGCCAATCAACTGGTTAAACGGGTTGGCAGATCAGATTTAACGCTTCATAATCGAGTCAAGAATATCAGCGAACGTTGAAGGCCAACTATGCGTCTTTGCAAAACAACAAATGATGCCGTCCGGATCCTGGTCGATTGTGCCCGCAGTGGTGATGATCTGGTCAAGGTTGCCGAGATCTCTGAACGGCTGGGTATCACACCGCAAAACACGTTCAAGATCGTTCATCTGCTGTCGCGTGCAGGCTTTGTATCGGCCGTCCGAGGCCGGTATGGCGGAGTACGGTTGGCATTGTCCGCATCAGATATTCGTGTGGGCCAAGTGGTGCGCGCCATTGAAGCGACCGCGTCGGCTGCACGTCGCGAAAAGGATCAAGCTGGCGAAGATTTCGACCAGATGGTCGGCGATGCTCTCGAGGCTTTCATTCAAGTCCTCGACGCCAACACCATTGCGGACATGGCGGAGACGGCGGAACCGTTAACCAAACCGTCGGGTCGGCGTGTTCGCGCTGATCATCAAAGTGGGTCGACAGCCACCCCATCCCCGGCGCGGGCCCGCAAGTCGCGTGCGACACCAACAACACCGTTGCGGACCTGATTCGCACTTTGGGGCGTTGACCGACCCGTTGGGGTATCAAATTGCGCATGCACGTCGACAATTACGCCCTTGGTTTGTGCAAAACACCAACTGAACGCTGGATTATTAGCCTGCTCACAGAAACGTCAGCGGGCCACTGGGCATCGTGACATTACGGCGCTTGCAGCGTCTTTTTGCGACCGCACAATTGCCGCATCCTCCGAGCACGGTTCACGTGCAATTCATACCTACTCGTATGTGATCGCTCTCGCAGATGTGACGGGCCTTGAATTGGCTTTGCCGCATCTCGGATTTAGCTTTTTGCAGTGCGCAACGGTTTGACCGAAGCGTGATTTTGCCTCTGACAAGGATTGCGCAGCATGCCGCAAATGATCGACCGGTTTGGCGGAACACATACAACGACGAGTGATGGTGCAGTTTCTGCTTTCTCGGATGGGGTTTTTGCCGTCCTTGCGCACCGGGCGGCGGGCGAACAACTGAAATCCGCGCTTGAGCATGACCCTGATTTGGTTGCAGCCCACGCGCTCAAAGGTCTGGGCAGTGTTCTTCTCGGCAAGGCTGAGAATTTCGAAACCGGCGCCAAGCTTTCGATCAAGGCAAGCGCCGCATTGGAGCGCGTTGGCGGAACAGTATCTGAACGGGCTTTGGTTGAAGCACTAGAGGTTGCAGCATCGGGATCGCTCAGTGGTGCAGCCGAGCGTCTTGAAGCGCATGTTCGGGGTAACCCGCGGGACTTGCTTGCACTTAAACTGTCGAATGCACTCCGGTTCATGTGCGGTGATCGCGATGTCATGTTGTCGGTTACAGGTGGCGCACTTGGGGCCTGGGATAATTCGATGCCTGGCCATGGGTTTTTACTCGGCTTGCATGCGTTTGGCCTGGAAGAATGTGGCCACTTCACTGAGGCGGAGCGCTTTGGCCGCATGAGTGTGCGGGAAGAACCATCGGACAGCTGGGGCATTCACGCGGTCGGGCATGTCCTCGAAATGCAGGGGCGAACGGACGAAGGGATTGCGTGGTTTGAAGCGTCCCGTTCGGTTTGGCCCAACTGCAATAATTTTGCCTACCATCTGGCCTGGCATCTTGCGCTGTTTCAGCTTGAGCAGCGTAGCTACGATGCAGTCCTTGCTCTGTACGACACTGAAATCCGGCCGATCGAAACTGACGATTTTCGGGATATGGCCAACGCGGTTTCAATCCTGTGGAGACTCGAACAAGAGGGCGTCCAAGTCGGGTCCCGTTGGGAGGGGCTTTACGACATCGCCTTGAAACGGCGATCTGATACCAGCTATGTGTTTGCGTCGTTGCACTATCTTCTTGCGCTGCTGGCTGCTGGTGACGACGCGGCTGCAGCTGAATTGGTTACGGCAATGGCCGCATCCGGCGTTCGTGGCGATGAGCAAGCAACGCTTGCAACAAATCTAGGTCTTGATATCGCCCGCGCTCTCATGCGCCTCAGAGGCGGGCCTCATCGCATTATGGACGTTGTGCGCCAAGAAGGCGGTCTTGCGTGTGCCTCCTTTGAACGTTTGGTGCGCGACATGCCAGCAATTGGCGGAAGTCATGCCCAACGGGATGTGTTTGTGCGATCACTGTTATCAATCGCGGCATGTGCCGGGGATCTACCGGCCTTTGACACGGTGACTCGAGCCCGGCACACCTTTCGGAAGATGGATCGGTATGACGGCTTGATCCGGACGCGCCTGTCAGCTGGTGCGCTCGAACCTGCAAGAGAGTTGATGCCGGATCATGGTGTCCACTAATTGGTTACTCAATCTGTTTGAACTGCAGTTCTATAAGACCCGTTCACCCTGGACGGGTCTTCGTTCTATTCAGCGCTATGGCCCTCGCCCCACTCAAGGTGAGCGCGGCAGTGATCTGGCGTGTTGGCCGGGTTGGCAAATCACGCAATTCCTGCGATGGCCATTCGGCTTCGTAACTCGGTCCCAACACTCAAGTATCGTTGTGGGATCGCCCCTCAAAACAGGTTTTCAATATCATGACCCGGGTTGCCGATATTGCTGCACAAACGCTTCACGCACACGGCGTTCGCCATGCTTTCGGTATGCCCGGTGGCGAGGTGGTCACGTTCATTGACGCGCTTGAGGCTGCGGGGGTTCGCTTCATGCTCGTGCGTCACGAGACGGCTGCCGCGTTTATGGCTGCAGCTGAAGGTATCAACCGTGACACTCCCGGCTTGCTTGTCACGACAGTGGGGCCAGGGCTGGCAAACGCCATCAATGGTATTGCCGATGCCTCTCAGGAACACGTGCCGTTGATCATCGTATCCGGCGTTGTCGATCACGATATTCGACACCGCTATACGCACCAGGTTGTCGATCAAGCCGCACTGCTTCGCCCACTCGTCAAAGGTACGTTTGAAGTCGAGACCGAAGGTGTTGGGGCAACTGTTGCGCGTGCTGTGAGGCTGGCGTTGCAGCATCCCATGGGGCCTGTCCACATCGATCTTGCGCCGGGCACGGCAGCGAAAACTGCTTCAAGTGATGACAAGCCTTTGGTGCCATCTCGATCTGCGGCTGTTGAGGTTGCAGCCTCGTCGGAATCAATCCGCGCACTGCAAAAGACACTCAGCAACAGTGAACGCCCGCTTGTGATTGCGGGACTTGGCGCTGTCGATGGGCAAGCCGGGGCATCGATCCTGGCGCTATCTGAGCGCCTCGGTGCACCGGTCATCACGACGTACAAAGCCAAGGGCATCATTCCTGAGAGCCATCCACACGCCCTCGGCGGTGCTGGGTTGTCCCCCAAGGCGGATGCATTTCTGCTGGACCTTGTCCGTTCCAGCGATGCGGTTCTTCTCGTTGGCTACGACCCGATTGAAATGCGGCCTGGATGGTTTGACCCATTCGCCGACGGCGTTCCCGTAATTGATCTTACTGCCTGTTCTGCCGATCACGGAATGCATGGGGTGACCGATCAGTTCGTTGGTCCGGTTGATGCTATTTTGCGCGCTGTTGTTGCCGGCCTGAAAGACCTTGGGACGAAACCGCGTTGGTCAGGTGGCGAGATTGGCCGGGCGCGACAACAACTTGAAGCTGCTTTTGCATCGTCTGAGACTTGGGGGCCGCACGCGGTTGTTGAGACACTTCAATCAAAGCTTGACGCGCAGACGATCGTGACCGTCGACAGTGGGGCTCACCGCATTCTGCTTAGTCAGAAACTGCGTGCTGAACATCCAAGGCAAATCCAACAATCGGCCGGGTTTTGTACGATGGGGACAGCTCTACCATCTGCGCTCGGGGCAAAGGTTGGTGCACCTGATCGACATGTCATTGCTGTGCTAGGTGACGGCGGACTAGAGATGGGACTTGGCGAATTGGCCACGCTGCGCGACACCGGAACACATGTAACCGTTCTCGTTTTTCAAGATGAAAGTCTGGCATTGATCGAGCTTAAGCAGGCCAAGGCCGGGCTCGCCTGCAATGGTGTGCGGTTGGGCGCTACACCTTTTGAGGATATTGCACGGGCATACGGTGGCCTTGGTTTCAGGGTTTCATCTGTGGAAGAACTAGGGCGCGCTCTTGATGACGCCAGATTGGCCGATACGTTTTCAATCATTGTTTGCGCGCTGGAGGCGAAGTCGTATGTCGACAGCATCTGATATGGTTGCAAATACCGGACAACCACCCGGCACCAATCTCCCGGGCAATCTGGCCGCGGGTGGGAAGAAGCCACGGGACATACGCCTCGATTTTTTCCGGGGTGCGGGCATGTTCATTATTTTCTTTGCGCATATGCCGCTCAATGGCTGGGCGAACTACATTCCCGCCCGCTTCGGCTTTTCTGATGCGACCGAAATTTTCGTGTTCTGCTCGGGTATGGCATCCGCGCTCGCATTTGGAAGATTGTTCGCGGAGCGCGGATTTCTGCTTGGCTTGAGCCGCATCGCGTTTCGCTGCTGGCAAGTCTATTGGGCGCACATTGGCTTGTTCCTGGTGGTGACGACGGCGATGGTGGCCGTAGACCAGGCGCTTGAAACAGGCACGGCCTTCCAAGGCGGCATCAACGTGTTACCGTTCGTCGAGGTCAACACCGGCCAGCAATTGATGGGTTTGTTTACGCTCACCTACGTGCCCAATCTGTTTGATATCCTGCCGATGTATCTGGTTATTCTCGCGATGATACCAATTGTAATGGCCCTATCGCGCGTGAACCCCGGGCTGGTCTTCCTGTTTATGGCGGTCACCTGGATCCTCGCGTTCTTCGGGCGCCTTGATCTTCCGGCTGAACCTTGGTCCGATCGTGTTTGGTACTTCAACCCGTTCTCTTGGCAGTTGGTGTTCTTTACGGGTTTTGCGTTTATGCGCGGCTGGATACCAGCACCGCCAATTAATCGCGCCTTGATCTGGGTTTGTGCGGCCATCGTCATCGTGATCATCCCGTTTGCGCATTGGCCGACCGTGAACTCCTACCAGTTCATCCGTGACACGCGCGATGCGATTGAGCCCTTGCTCAACAAGACGCACTTTGGTCCGCTTCGCTATATCCATTTCCTAGCGCTGGCTTATTTGGCATATGCGCTTGCCGGTCCCGGTGGCGTTAACATCAAGGCGGCCCCTGGTGTCAAAGTGGTGTGCAAGGTTGGGCAGCAGGCACTCGGTGTGTTCATGGCCAGTATTCTGCTTTCAATGCTTGGCGGGGTGGCTCTGAATGTTATGGGCGCTACGACTTTCAACATTGCGTTGGTGAACATCATTGGCTGCGCCTTAATGGTGGCCGTCGCCTACACGGCTGCGTACTTCAAATCGTCGCCATGGCAGAAGCCGCGCCATATTCGCGACGTTGGTCGAGACGTGAACCCGGTTGTGCCAAACACTGGCGGACGGGGGGCCGGTGGTAACGTGCGCGGCGAAGCTGTGTCTTAAAGCGCGTTCACTATGAGTGGGCCCATGACGTCCTCTTGTCGCAGGCCGGGACCTAGTTTTTCGCAACGCTTGCGATCCTGTTGAATTGCCTCATGCCTTTGCGGCTTGTCTGGGCCCCGCCCTTCGGCGGGGTGACGGTGTTTGTGGGTGGCTACGTGGCTACTCTGCGGGGGCAGGTTGCGCTGGTTTTGGTGTACGTGCTGCTTCCTGCTCTAGCTGACGTGCTACGTCGCCGGGCGATCCTGTGCCTCTCGCCAAAATAGAGTATGCGACGGGCACGATGTAGAGCGTGAGGATGGTTGCTGCCAGTACACCCGACAGAACCACAACACCGATCACGAGGCGTGTCTCTGCGCCGGCACCAAATGACAAGATCAACGGGACAGAGCCTGCCGCAGTTGTAATGCCTGTCATGATGATGGGACGGAGGCGAATGGTTGAGGCCTCTTCCAAAGCCTCGTCAAAAGAACGCCCGTCGTCGCGCAACTGATTGGCGAACTCGACGATTAAGATGCCGTTTTTTGCAGCCAACCCTACGAGCATAATCAACCCGATCTGGGAATAGATGTTGAGGGTGCCCCCGATGATCCAAAGGCCTAGCAACGCGCCACCTATAGCCATAGGGACGGTCAGCATAATCACCAGCGGGTGGATCCAACTTTCGAACTGCGCGGCCAGCACCAGGAATACGACGATGATGCCAAGTACGAACACGAAGATGATCGATTGGCCTGTGTCTTTGAAATCAAGTGACCGGCCCTTGTAGTCGATAATGGCATCCGGCGGGAGAGTTTCACCGATGGTTTTATCCACGTACGCCAACGCATCCCCCAGTGCGAGACCGTCTGCGAGGTTTGCTTCGATCGTGATGGCGCGAATGCGGTTGTATCGGTTGAGTGCGGTGGAGCCAGCTTCTTCGCGTAACGTGACGAAGTTCGATAATGGGATCAGTTGGCCGGAGCGTTCTGATTTCACGTAGATGTTCTGCAGGCTGGTTGGCGTGCGCTGGCCTTCACGTT
>JBCBRD010000076.1:0-14343 GCA_039819885.1 Pseudomonadota bacterium | reverse complement strand
GACTTCGAGTTCCGCTTCAGATTTGAAGATGCGGACCAAGAGTGGTGAACCGAATTTAAGCTGCTTTTTGGCAAGGCGCTGATCGAGTTTGCCGATGTTTGGCGTGCCTGGGAGCGGAAGCTGTCCGGCAACTGCGAGGCGCTGTCTTTCGATGCGATCAGGGGCTGCATCTTTCAAGCGGATTTCGAGGGCCGTTGCAGGCTGTGATACCAGTGGGAATACCGCGCAGGCAGTGGCTATAGCTGCAGCAGTCACCGACCTATAGTGCATGGTCGTTCGAGATTGCATCCAGTTCTCCCGCCCACTCGGCCGTCCTGGGCCGCGATAACCTGTCGATTGAAGCTACCAGATCCGGCGTTGATGTGGCATAGGCTCGACAGAAACGTCCGTTGCCTGTTTGAAGCAGGGTTAACGCGAAAGATTGACGTTTCTATTACGATCTTGGGAGGTTGGCTGAAGGTCGATGAGGTCGGTTGAAGCTTGTTGCTGCAGAGGATGACGCAATAACGGCTCTATTCAATAGCATGCGCGACTTTCGGCGCGTATTTGCAATCCTTGGTGATACGCGAGGCTGAGCGAGCTTTGTCGCTTCCTTCGGCAAACGTGTAGCGGCGGTTGCAGACTGCCACTTTCGGGGCCGACTTTGTCTGTTCAAACAGGTCGTAGCCACGCTTCAAGTCGGCCCAAAATGGGGACCACTTGTGCTTTGATCGTGCCGCGAGGTTTTCGGTTGTCATCCGGAATGGATAGGCCTGGACCTGAAAACGGGCCTGACCGTTGTCGAGAGCGGCTGTAACAAGGCTCCAAACCTCGTCCATCACCGCATTCGTCATGGCGTAGCACCCAATCGAAGAGCAACCGCCGTGGACCATCAGAAATGAGCCTGTTCGGTTGTGGCTGCGATCATGGATGTTGGGGAAACCCAGATTGAACGATCTGTGCCACCGGCTGTTTGGGTTCAACTGGCCTTTTGAGACCGTATAGAAGCCTTCTGGTGCTTGCCTGTCGCCCTCTTTGAGCTTGGGACCGAGCCGACCGGAGAACCGGCAGATCGGGTAGGTGGCGAAGTGGTGGTATGCGCCGTTCTTTTGCAGCCAGATTTCGAGCTCGAACTCTTGCTTGAAGATCCGCATCAGGACGGGGTTGCCGCTTTTCTGACCGGCTTTTGCGAGGCGCACGTTGAGGTTCTTGAGGTCAGGTGTATTAGGAAGCGCACCTTGAAAACGAACGTAGGCGCGCCGCCAGATCCGCTCGACCGAGAGGCGTTGGTTGTCGTATCCGGCTGAGAGTTGCGGCCATTGCTGCTTGAGCTGGGCTGCGATTGGAAGTCCGACGAGGAGAGCCAGCAGTGTAATGAGTACCCATCGGCGGCTTCGTTTGCCGGTCCGGCGACCGCTGGTCTGAGCGGTAGGCGATGGCGCATCTTTGAGCTTGTTGCTGTCGGGTTTCGCCATGGATTTCCGTGTAGAGGATTGCGGTGGGACGCGCGAATGCTTTCACCGCCCTTACGTTGATCTAGTTGATCCACTCCATCAAGCCACTCAAATCGAATGCTGAGTGCTGCTTTGACGCCTTGTTTGTTGCGCCCAGGCTGTAGGTCGGTGCTGGGATATCGATCCCGATCTGCTTTGTTTGCGAAATGTCAGCAATTGTTCGCGTCTTCGGACCGGGAACAACTACGCGTTCGCTTGCGATTTGTTGCTCTGATGGGCGCGGAACAAATGGTTCGATCAACGGCCGGTCTAGTCTTGGACACGCTGCGCGCGCGTTGATCTTTCGGCTCTTGGGCACATTGACGTTCACAACGTAATTCCGTGAGCAAACGGCGACGCCTGGTGGCATCCGATGCACTTCGAAATGATCGTAGCCTTGTTTGAGCGTTTTCCAAAACTTGGCCCAACGGTGTTTCTTGTGCCGCTTCATGTTGGCGTCTGTCATGCGGAATGGGAATGCGTGAACGTGGAACTCTGCCTGGCCACCTTCAAAAGCTTCCCTGGCCAGCGCGTAAATCTCTTCCATCAGCGCGTCGGTCATCGCGTAACAACCGGCTGATGCGCACTTGCCGTGCACCATCAAGAAATTCCCGGTTCGCTTATGGGCCTTGTCGTACTCGTTGGGGTAGCCAAGGTTGAAAGACACATGGAAACTCGAATTCGGGTTCATCTGGTAGGACTTGACCCGATAGAAGCCTTCAGGTGCCTGTTTATCGCCCTGCCGGAGCTTTGGTCCAAGCGCGCCCGACCAGTTGCAGATTGGGTAAGTCTTGAAGTGGTAGAAGCGACCGTCGTCGCGCTCCTTCCAGATCTCAAGTTCAGATTCTTCTTTGAAAATGCGGACGAAAATGGGCGCCTTGGCTTCCATCCCCTTCCGGCCGAGCATCATCATTGTGCTCTTGGACAGTGGCTGTTGGGCGGGTGAAAGATCAGGCGCGCCTGCACATCCTGCAACAATCGATACTGTTGCAGCGCAGCATAATAGGATGAGCACCCGGGTTGCTCCCAGGCATCTAGCAATCGGCTTTCGCATAAGCCCTCTGATGATCTTAATCATGACGCTCGTGCCCTGTAACACGCGCTGACCACCGTACGAATCACTTCGTTAACAAGCCGTTAACGTTAAGAGAATTGCAAGGATTAATTACCGTCGCGCAGTTTGACTGATTCCCTGACGCTGACGATGTTGGGAAAATGCGGCAGATCAACGGCACGGACCGCGAAAATCAGCTCGCTGTCTTATGCTATTTCTGTGAAAAGCTTGTTGCTAAACAATATGTTGCTGCACGGCACTGGAGCGGAGGCTTTCAGTTGAGCAGCGGTCGTATTACAGGGCGCGACCCATCTCAAGGAAGCGGTCGTGGCGTTGCTTGCGCACCTGTTCGGGCGTCATATCGTCAAACGCCAGAAGTGCGGTGTCGATTGCGCGGCCCGTAGCCTCAATGACGGTTTCCGGATCGCGATGCGCGCCTCCTGTTGGTTCAGGGATAATCTGGTCTATTACGCCGAGTTTTTCGAGATCTTGAGCGGTTATGCGCATGTTGGAAGCTGCCTCTTCCTTTTTCTCCGCATCACGCCAGATGATCGACGCTGCACCCTCAGGCGAAATCACGGAGTAGATCGAGTGCTCCAGCATGAAAATGCGATTTGCCGTCGCGATTGCGACCGCTCCACCCGACCCGCCTTCACCAATGATTATGGAGAGAATTGGCACACCTATCCGCAGACAGCAGTCCGTTGAACGGGCAATGGCTTCAGCTTGCCCGCGTTCTTCTGCGCCGATGCCTGGATAGGCGCCAGCCGTATCCACCAGTGTAATTACGGGGAGGGAAAACCGGTCGGCCATTTCCATCAAGCGGACAGCCTTGCGATAGCCTTCGGGCATCGCCATGCCGAAGTTGTGCTTGATCCGGGTTTCGGTCTCAGAGCCCTTTTCATGGCCGATGACCATGACACTTCGGCCTTCAAAGGTCGCCGGACCACCCACGATGGCCTCGTCATTGGCGAAGTATCGATCACCTGACAGGGGTGTGAAGTCCTCGAACAGGGCGTTGAGGTAGTCAAATGTGTGTGGCCGATCGGGGTGCCGCGCGACCTGGGTCTTTTGCCATGGTGTGAGCTTGGCATAGGTGTCAACGAGGGTGCTTTTCGCCTTGTCTTCGAGTTTGCTGATCTCGTCGCTCAAAGCCTTTTCGGTCTCGTCATCGACGAGCGCGCGGAGTTCGCCGACCTTACTCTCAAGCTCTGCAATTGGTTTTTCGAAGTCGAGGTAAGTGCGCACCGCTCGGTCCACTTTGTTGCCTGTCTATTGTCCACTGATGGGTTAGGTCGAAGTGTTCGCCTTGCGCCTGTCCGGGGCAAAATCGTTCGGTGAAGACAGAGCATGCTGGCTGACCTGTCAAGCGCTGCCATGCGTGGATGCGGTGTTAACCTTGTTGCAGCTTCCCTGTCTCTGACAGAAATTCTAGTGAATAGACCGCTACTTGCTTGAACCTGTTGGGTTTGCGAGCGGATGGTGGGTCTGCACAAGCTTCATCAGGCGCTCTTCTAGTACGTGCGTATAGATTTCCGTCGTGGTGATACTCGCGTGCCCTAGAAGTTGTTGGACGGCTCGCAGATCTGCGCCCCGATCAAGGAGGTGGCTGGCGAACGCGTGTCGCAGGATGTGAGGGCTGATGCGGTCAGGGTCCAGGCCAGACTGCTGACTGAGGTCTTTGAGTTCGGTCGCGAAGTGTTGCCGCGTGACATGGCCGGATGCGCCTCGGGACGGGAAAAGGTAGCGCTTGCTCGTTGGTCTTGATCCAGTTTTTTCATTTGCCTGAGCAACCGCTTCGAGGTTTTTCAAGTGGAGCCTTAGGGCATCTTGGGCTGTTGTGTTCAATGGAACGACCCGTTCGCGACCGCCTTTGCCTTTGATGTTGATCATCCGGTCATCGCCACGAAGCACATCGCGCGGTAGAGCGATGAGTTCGCTGACGCGGAGACCTGTCGCGTAGAGCACCTCGATCATGCACCAGAGGCGTATCGCCCGCGATTTGGCGTCTGTGTCTGTCAGCTTTGCAATTTGGCTGCGCGCGGCCTCGAGAAGTGCGTCGACCTCAGCGCACGACAGCGTTTTGGGAAGCGATCGCGGTTGTTTCGGCCCGCTGATCCCATGGGTCGGGTCTTCTTCGATGAGGTTTTCTGAAACAAGGAATTTGTAGAGCTGCCGCAGTGTGGACAGGAAACGGGCGCGGGATGCTGCGCTTAAGCCCTCAGTTGCCAGACGTTGCATCAGTCCGTGGATATTCGATGGGCGAGCGCTCGTGAAAGATGCTCCGTCCTGTGTCAGCCAATGCTCAGCGTTGGTGAGGTCGCGTTTGTACGCTAACAGCGTGTTCTCGCTGGCGCCGCGTTCAGCTGACTTCATGTCAAGGAACGATGCGATCAGGTTTTGGGGCGGACGAAGTTTTGTGTCGGTCATGTCGGACCACGTGATCCATCGGTGAGGCCTGGGAGCATAGTTGCTCAGACTCGCGCGATTCGCGTGGTTTGTCGCTGACAGGAAAGCAACTGAGCTGGGTTGGCCTTGGGCAGCGTCCGGTGGACGGCCGGTTGGCAGGTTGCTTTGGTTTACGGGTCTATCCCGTCGACCGCCTGGGCCAGACAGCGAACAAGGCCTCGAACCCCAAACGCCGTGCGGCTTCAGGCTGACCAGCGCGTTTCAAAGCCCTGATGGTGTCGCCGAGCGCGATCATATTGGCCTGCTCTGCTGTTCCGGGACCGATAGACTGCATCGCCAACAAGACTGTTGCGCCGAACTGCTTAGCCTTCGAAGCCGCTTGAAGTTTTGATAGGACGCCTGTTTCTGGAAGGTGCCCACCGGATGGCTGGGGTGTTCGGCTAGCGGCTTCCCAAAGCGGGATTGGAACGTGAAGATCCAAAGCATCCAAGACGGTTGCCAGTCGATGAAGTGCTGCGGACCCAAAACGGCCGCCAAGGGCCATTTGTTCAACCGACTTCAGAGCCGCTTCGCGATCGGTTCGTCCCGGGGGCTGTAGAATGTCGCTGAGCGCGGCCCAATGGTCGAGATTGCCTGTTGCGACAGGATCGGTTCGCGCTGCGAAGTCGATCCATCTTCGTGCGCGGTCAACGTCGTCAGATATCAGGGCTGCTTCGATGGCGGTTTCGCTGAACCATGTCAGTTCGGCTGCTGGGTTCACCTCTGCTGCGCTGGGGGCAATCATGAGAAGGGCGTGGGTGTAGAGTTCAGCCTTGCGGGCTTCGTCCAAGAAGGTGCGAATTGCGCGGACTTTTTTGAATGGCGTGCGTTCCGAGATGGCGGTGACATAGAGTTCCGCCCGTCGAGATGTGTCCGGCCTTGTGCCGACGTCGGCGTATATGCTCGCAAGATCGTCGGGCTGGAGAATGTTGCGCTTGGCCGCGCTTTCGGCAGCTGTGACGCGGTGTGATCCGGGCAAGTCTTTGTCTTTGGCCAAGGCGAGGAGCGTTTCAGCATTTGCCGACTGACTTTTTGCCAACTCGCCGACGGTGCCGCCGGCTCGCTGCCAAACTTTTGCTTCAACTACGCTTAGGTTTGTTGCGTTTCCTCTAAGTCTCTGTGGCTTAGAGAACTTTCCTGCTTCGAGTGCCAACAAACCGGGGGTGTCGCCCATGCCGGCATCACGTGCGAGTTGTGCAATGAGGCCTGCTGCAGCCGTGTTGTCTTCGACAAGAGCGCAGTAGCCCCGAAGGAACAGCGCTTCTTTGGTCGCTTGATCTGGGAGGCCGCTTGCGATCTTGGACAGTTGGGTGGCGTGATTGCAGGTCATTTCGTCGTTGTTGTCCACCAGGGCCGCGCGGGCTGCCACAAGGGTTGCAACGGCGCTGGGAGCGGTCCGGGCGGCTTCAAGTGACGCGAACTGTTGTGTTGCCACATCGGTTAGGCCCGATCTGGACAGCGCTTCAAAGCTAATGGCCTGAAATTGTTGGCCATCTGTGTTGTCTACGGATCGGGCCGGGTCCTGGGCCCAGATCTTTTTCCAGAGGTTGGCCAGTGTGGGCGATTTTGGTGGGAAAACAGCTTTGCCCAAGGCGCGGTCAATGTCTTTGACGGTCATGCCATCCCAGATCGGTGGGCCGTTATACCGCGTCGCGCTGCCGCCGATCCTGGCAGGTGTGGTGGCGGGTTGCGAACCTTGCCCAAATCGGCTGGGTTCGTTGGATGTCTGGTTTGGTGCTGGGACGATTGGTGCGAGATCAGAGCGCTCGATCCGCTCGACGGATACGGGAGTTCGCCCCCTGGGTGCCAGCCCTTCTGAGTTGGGCGCTGCATACCCAAAGTCGTCTGTTCCTTGGCTGGTTCCGGTGCCGTCAGGGCTATCCAACCATGGTGCGTTTGCCACTGAAGGTCGTGCTGACGGCTCAACTTGGCCTGGAGCTCGTTGTGTAGGTTGGGGGCGGCTTGGTTTGGGCCGAAAGGCGTTGTCGAGCCAGTTTTCATCCTGGGCTGCGAGGGGGCCTGCCGATATGGCCATCAACACAGAGGAAGCAGCCAGAAGTGCTGCGGACCTGCTTCTGGTAATCAGGGACTTATGGTTTGCGGATTTCGACGCCGACCAAAGGTTGTTTGGTTTCACGGGGTTCGGGCTCAAAATAGGTTGCCATGACATAGAGACCAGTGAATCCGATTCCAGCGAGTAGACCCGTCATAAACAGGAAACGGAACAAGCTCGGCATCAAAGGCTCCTCAGTTCTTGGCTGATAGTCGTCCGAGTTTAACTTGGCCGCTTTATGGTTACGCGCTCGAAAAACCTTGAGTTTTGTGGTTGTCGGGCTTTTACGCTAGAGGACCAGTAACGGGAGTGAGCTGTCAGCGGCCATCAGAACGGTTTGAAATCACGGGTCAGACGCGTTTCCGATGGTTCGATGACTATTGTCCGTTTATGGATTACCGATCTGATTCTCGCAAATCGCACTGCAAGACCGCGAAGGTGCTCTATAGTGCGGTATTGATTGTTGATTTCGCTATCTAACGGTTCGGCGTGTCCAAACGACATAAAAACTCGGATCAATCCGATCAGATTGAAGTGATCCGGCGAACGTTGGGCAAGCGGTCACTCGTTATGATTGGCTTGATGGGGTGTGGGAAATCGTCAGTTGGTCGGCGATTGGCTACCAAACTCGATTTGCCCTTCGTTGATGCGGATGACGAGATCGAAAAGGCGGCAGCAAAGTCTATTGCCGATATCTTTGCAGATCATGGCGAAGCGCACTTTCGCGATGGCGAACGGAAAGTGATCGCGCGGCTTTTGAATAATGAACGGCAGGTTCTTGCGACGGGCGGTGGAGCTTTCATGGACCCACAGACCCGGCACGCCGTTCGAGATCATGGCATTTCTATCTGGCTCAAAGCCAATTTGCCGTTGCTTATGAGGCGTGTTGGTCGACGTGACCATAGACCGTTGCTGCAAAAGCCGAATGCTGAAGAGGTGATGCGGCGGCTTATGGATGAACGTTACCCGGTTTATGCCGACGCGGATTTGACGATTGAAAGTCGCGATGTGGTTCACGATGTGATCGTGACGGAAATCATCGATCGGTTGGCGCGGCGGCTTCGGAGGGCGCAAGGCCCGTGATCAACGCGTCGTTTTCATGTAACGACAGCGAGAGTGCGAGTGGTATGGGCCTATGCGATGCTGGCCACTTTGCCGATGCATATGCTCAAAGATGAAAGTGAACTGACCTATTATGCCGACGCTCGTCCATTCACAGCTTGCCACGCCGCATGGTGTTAAGACCATTGAGGTGAACTTACCCGGACGTGCTTATGACGTTCTTGTGGGTCCGGGCTTGGTGGACAATGCAGGTCACGCCATTGCTGCGCGCTTGGGTCGTGTGAAATGCGGGATTGTGACCGATGAGAATGTGGCGAAACACCATCTGGCTGCGCTTGAAGCGAGTTTGACGGCACAGAAGATGCTCAAGGGCTCGGTTACGATTAGGCCAGGCGAGGCCTCAAAATCATTCGGCGTCCTGGGTCCACTTTGCCAAGATCTGCTGGAGATGCAACTCGAGCGAGGCGACGTCGTTGTTGCATTCGGAGGCGGTGTTGTTGGTGATTTAGCCGGTTTTGCGTCGAGTATCCTGCGGCGCGGCGTGAAGCTTGTTCAGATCCCGACCTCACTGCTGGCCCAAGTGGATTCGTCCGTAGGTGGGAAAACGGGGATTAATACGCCGCAAGGGAAGAACCTGATCGGCACATTCCACCAACCCAGCCTCGTTTTGGCCGACACTGATGTGCTTCGAACCTTACCGGAGAGAGAGCTTCGCGCCGGATACGCGGAAGTTGCCAAGTACGGGCTGATTGGTGATGCGTCTTTGTTTACTTGGCTGGAAGGGAACGCGACCGGGCTTTTTGAGCTTGATGAGACGGCGCTTATTCGAGCGATCGAGGCGAGCGTCAAGGCGAAAGCGCGCGTTGTGATCGCCGATGAGCGGGAGGCTGGTGTTCGGGCGCTGCTCAATCTGGGGCACACATTTGGTCATGCTTTAGAGGCGTTTACGGGATATTCGCAACGTTTGTTGCATGGTGAGGGGGTTGCGATCGGGATGGCGATGGCGTTTCGGCTATCGGAACGACTGGATCTGTGCCCCACCGGTTGCGCGGACAGGGTCGCGGCTCATTTAAGCTCTTGCGGTTTGCCTGTGCGGGTCAGCGATATGCCGGAGGGGGAGGTTCCTTCGGTTGAGACGATGATTGAGCTGATGGGGCAGGATAAAAAGGTCCGTGATGGCCAATTGGCCTTCATTATGGTCCGGGACGTCGGTGATGCATTCGTGACGAGAGATGTGCCTCATGACGTTCTGGCAGAGTTCCTGGCGGATGAATTGTCGGCTTGATGGCAAGGGATTTCGGGCCAGCGGCGCTGCAGGTGTGCAAGGCTGGTCGTGTAGCGGTTGCCCTGGAGCGTGTGGTGCTAAGTCCATTCGATAGCGTGTCTTTTAGAAAGTTGAGCAGGTAAACGGAGATGTCACTCGAACTGCTTTTGACGGTGTTTGTGGTTTTCACTTTACTCGCACTGTCGGGCTTCTTTTCAGGGTCAGAGACGGCACTCACGGCTGTTTCGCGTGCACGGATGCATTCGCTTGAAACTGAAGGAGATGCGAATGCCGCGACGGTCAATCGTCTCTTATCAAAGCCTGAGCGAATTATCGGCACGGTCCTGCTTGGTAACAACCTCGTTAATATTCTCGCGTCTTCGCTGACCACGAGCATGCTGCTTGGGCTGTTCGGCGAAATTGGCGTGGCCTACGCGACGATTGGTTTGACGCTGCTCGTTGTGATCTTCGCGGAGGTTTTGCCCAAGACTTATGCCTTGGCGTACACTGATAAGTTCGCACTCACGATCGCGCCAATTATGAGTGTTTTAATCGTCGTGTTGCGGCCATTCACCGTAGCGGTCGAGTTCATCGTGTCGCGCGTCTTAAAAATGACGCCGTCGACCGCGGATGATGCTGCTAATTTCCTCTCCGGTCACAAAGAAATCCGCGGGACGATCGACCTGCAGACGAAAGAGGGGGGCGTTGCGAAACACGATGCCCACATGCTCGGTGGTGTTCTCGATCTGGGTGACCTGAAGGTTGGTGACATCATGATCCACCGAACCAAGATGGAAACCGTCTGTGCGGATAATCCATCGCAAGAAATTGTCGATGATGTTTCGAGTTCCCAGTACTCCAGGATGCCTGTCTGGAAGGATGAGCCAGAAAACATTGTTGGTGTTCTACACACGAAAAACTTGCTGCTGGCGCTGGGCAAGTGTGATTGGTGCGCTGACAAAATCGACGTGTTGAGCGTTGCGAGTGAGCCTTGGTTTGTGCCGGACACGACGACGGTTCGCGAACAGCTCAATCAGTTTTTGAAACAAAAGACCCAGATGGCGCTCGTGGTTGATGAGTACGGCGAAGTGCAAGGGCTGATCACGCTCGAAGACATTCTGGAAGAGATTGTCGGGCAAATCGTCGATGAACACGATTTGCAGGAGTCAGCGATCCGTCCTCAGGCTGATGGGACTGTGAATGTTGATGGCACGCTTGCGATCCGGGATCTTAACCGCTTTATGGATTGGTCGCTGCCTGATGAGGAGGCAACCACTGTAGCTGGGTTAGTCATCCACGAGGCGCAAACTATTCCTGAGCCCGGTCAAGCGTTTACGTTCTACGGGTATCGGTTTGAGATCTTGCGCAAGAGCCGTAACAAGATTACCGCGCTTCGAGTAAAGCCCGTACAGGCTGAAGCTGTGGCAGTTCCAACTGGTGCTTGATGGGCTGGCCAAAGTGGGATGCTTGCTGACTAGTCCTCGACCTTTTCGTCGGGTGTTAGCGTTTTCATCGCTAGCGCATGGACACCGGCTTCGAGTTCAGCACTTAACATGGCATTCACCATACGATGACGCTCAAGGCGTGACTTGCCTTCAAACGCTTTTGAAACGATGAGCAGCCTGAAGTGAGATTCACCTGTTCCAGGGCTTGACCGATGACCGGCGTGAAGCTCACTTTCGTTGATGACATCAAGCCGACTTGGTTCCAGTCCAATCATCAGCTTTTCGCGCATGCTGCTTTCGAGAGACATTTATGATCCTTCAAACATTTGGGGTCATTTTTTGGTTGGTTATGGACGCTGCGCAACGAACACTGCAAGTGCGACCGCATATGGCTTGTCTGAAACGTCACACGAGATCATACTCAGCTCATGAAACTTGAATCCAAATATTTCGACTCGATCCGTGTCGGTGGGAAGCGTCAACGCGCGACCGCGAAGAACAGCAAAGCTGCGCCTGAGCAGCACGAGCATGCTCCTGATTGCCAGTGGAAGGGCTGTGACAAGCGCGGCCTCCATCGGGCACCAGCTGGTCGTGGTCGGGATGGAGAGTACTTCTTCTTCTGCGTTGATCACGTGCGGCAGTACAATCAGTCCTATAATTATTTCGACGGAATGTCGGATGATGAGGTTGCGGACTTCCAGCAAGATGCCATGACGGGTCATCGCCCAACTTGGAAGATGGGTGGGAATTCACCGTCTGCGGCCGATAGTGCGACGCGCGCAAACCAACCCGGCGCGCCGAGCGGACATGATCCGCACGGTTTTTTTGCGTGGCGAGCGAAACAAGCGCGTCAACAGGCGAGTGAGCGTCGTCGCAAACTGAAGCCGCTTGAGAAGAAGTCGCTGGATGCCTTGCACCTTGGTGAAAACGCTACGAACGATGAGATCAGGGCACAGTATAAGGCCCTCGTGAAGGAACATCATCCAGATGCCAACGGTGGTGATCGCCGTTCGGAAGAAAAGTTGCGCGAGATTATCCAGGCCTATAATCATTTGAAACAGGCTGGGTTCGTTTGATCCGTTCGCGGGGCAGCCGGACAATTCGTCGCCTAAACACACAACGACATGGCCGCTGACGGTGCTGCCGGTTATTGGTATACGCGGGGCTTTGTCATTTGCATTGGGGACGACGAGCCATCCTCAATCCCACCATTCTGAATCATGCATCCGGGCGCGACGTGTTCCCAACACAACGCGGGTCATGGTTGGAGCAGATCCACGGAAGGCGTCTCAGTGCGCAGCGAAATTGCGGAAAACGTCGGCATGCCCGACATGTCGGTGTCCGTCGGGCAAGTCTTCGGGTTTGAAAGTGATCTCGAAGTTCCCGCTTACTCCCAAGGCTCAGAACATGTTCCAGACGTTGACAGCGATTATCTGTTCAACAGGGATGTGACGCTTGCCATTTTGGCCGGGTTTAAACACAACCGACGCGTGATGATACAAGGTTATCACGGTACGGGTAAATCCACGCACATTGAACAGGTCGCAGCACGGCTGAACTGGCCCTGCATTCGCGTGAACTTGGACAGTCACGTCAGTCGTATTGATCTTGTCGGCAAAGATGCGATTGTTTTGAAGGATGGCAAGCAGGTCACGGAGTTTCGTGAGGGTATTCTTCCGTACGCGCTCCAGTCCAACACCGCGCTTGTATTTGACGAGTACGATGCGGGTCGACCTGATGTGATGTTTGTCATTCAGCGCGTGCTGGAAGTTTCTGGCAAGCTGACGCTGCTTGATCAGTCCAAGGTGATCCGCCCTCATAACGCGTTCCGGCTATTTGCGACCACAAACACCATTGGGCTTGGTGATACGAGTGGGCTCTATCACGGAACGCAGCAGATCAACCAGGGGCAGATGGACCGTTGGTCGATTGTTGCGACACTGAACTATCTGCCGCACGACGATGAAGTCGGCATCATCTTGTCGAAGGTGAAGTCCTTCAAGGCGTCAGAAGCTAAGCGCAAAGCTGTCGGTAATATGGTCCGTGTCGCCGACCTTACGCGGCAGTCGTTCATCAACGGTGATATCTCGACAGTGATGAGTCCGCGCACGGTCATGACCTGGGCTGAAAACGCTGAGATTTTCAATGATGTCGGTTTTGCTTTCCGCCTGACCTTCCTCAACAAGTGCGATGAACTTGAACGTCCGGTTGTGGCAGAGTTCTATCAGCGATCGTTCGGCGAAGATCTGCCAGAGAGTGCGGCAAACGTCGCGTTGGGCTGATGGCGGAACTCCAAGTTCTGCCCAGCGATGATTCAGCCGATGTGGAATTGCACGTCGGTGCTGAGATTGTCGGGTCTTATGCCTTTACGGCGCAGAGCATCTCGGACTACGCGAAGCTCGCTCAGGACTTCAATCCGCTACATCACGATGAGACTATTGCTGGTAAAAGCCGTTTTGGGACACTGATCGCTGCTGCGGCTCAGTCAACTGGCGTGTTCACATCACTCCTGGCGACACACTTCGCGCCGCGGGGACAGGCATTGGGGTTGGAGTTTTCGTTTAAGCTGCGCCGCGCCGTGAAGTCGGGCGTGACAGCGCATATGGCGTGGACAATTGTTTCGCTTGATCATTCCGATAAACTCGGCGGCGTGTTGGTCGATGTGAGCGGTGCGATGAGCGACGAGGCGGGCACAGTTCTTGTAGAGGGGCGGGGACGCCTCCTTTACTTGGCCAACGAGGTTTCGACTTCACAAGAAGAGAGCTGATTGTTCGTATGGCGCCGAAACCTCCCAAAACGCAGAACAAACCTGTCGAGACCCTCAAGCGCGCGGTTAGCCAGTGTGTACGTGCGATTTCCGGCGATGATGAGTTGGAGGTCAGCTTTGGGTCTGGCAAACCTCAGTTGGTCGGCAAATCAGCTTCGTTACCGGAACCCTCACGCGTGCCATCGGCCAGAGAGATTTCCGTCATTCGCGGATGGTCCGATGCGCTGGCGCTACGCGCGGCGTGTCATGATCATCGTCTCCATTCGCGGCTTGCACCGGCGACAAGCGGTGCGGCGCGAGATGTTTTTGAGGCTGCGGAACGCGCTCGGATTGAAGCCTTAGGCACAAATCGGATGGAAGGTGTTGCGCAGAACCTGAAAGCTAAACTCGATGATTCCTACGCCCACGGACGGTACGCGATGGTGCGGCAACGTGAAGAGGCACCACTCGATGAAGCTGTTGCCCTTTTGGTGCGCGAACGTTTGACGGGGCGAGAAACTCCGAAACTCGCACGAGGTCTTGTTGAAGCCTGGCGCCCCTGGGTCGAGGAGCGTGGTGCTGACCTGCTTGATCGGCTCGAAGAGTGTGCCGAAGATCAGGCGCTTTTTGCCAAGCTCACGCGTGACCTACTGACGGCGCTCGAACTGGCCGATGATGTCTCACAGGGTGAAGAAAACCAACCTGACGAGGAGGCAGAGCAACCGCCTGAAGGTGGGTCTGACGAAGCCGAAGAGAGCGAAGAAGGTGGTGAGGGGCAGGACGAGCCCGAGCCGCAAGA
>JBCBRD010000075.1:0-14382 GCA_039819885.1 Pseudomonadota bacterium | reverse complement strand
CAACATGTTTGTTCTCGATCCAGTCTGCAAAACCTGCCGATGGGGCATTCCCTATGCGGGGCTTGCTCAACAGATGGAACAGGCTGGTGTCGTTGAGACCGCGACGATCGTGACGGTCGATAAAGAGTTGGGTGGCAACCTACGGCGTTATTTCCCCCAGGCTGCAATTGTGATGCGGCTCTATCCGCGCTTCACCCCGGATGATGCAGATCTTCAGGGTGATCAGGTGGTTTTCATCTGGCCCCAAGGGCACAAGAAATTGCCCATGACCGGTATCAAGGCCCACATTACGCCGATGCTTCCGCAATCGATGTCCATGTCAGATGCCGTCGTCTTAAGTGTGCCTTGGGATCATCTTTGGCGGGACAGTGGCTATCGAACGTCCAAGTGGCAGATGCTGGTTGTTGATCGGTAGGCCGATTGGATCAAGTAGATGTGAGGCGACATGCGTCTACTGCACATTTAGTTCTCTTGTTCAGTTTTAACGAACCAAGAGGTCGAGATTATGAGCGCACCCGAAACATCTCTCACGCTGTACTACTACCCAACACCGAATGGGAAAAAGATCTCAATCATGCTCGCTGAGTTGGGGTGGGCCTATGATCTTGAGATCGTCGATATTACCAAAGGTGATCAATTCAAGCCGTCCTTCTTGGAGATTTCTCCAAACAACCGAATGCCTGTTTTGGTTGATCGCGATGGGCCGGATGGGCAACCAATTTCGGTTTTTGAATCAGGTGCCATTCTTCAATATCTCGGTCGGAAGTCGGGCCAGTTCTATCCGTCGGACGAGCGCGCGCGGGTTGAGGTGGAGGAATGGCTGTTTTGGCAGGTTGGCGGACTGGGGCCGATGGCCGGTCAGTGCCACCACTTTCTGAACTACGCACCGGAAAAGGTACCTTACGGGATCAACCGCTACGTCAATGAAGTCAATCGGTTGTACGGTGTTCTGGAACGTCGCCTTGCGGGGCGTGCGTACGTGGCAGGCGACTATTCGATTGCTGACATGGCGATCTATCCGTGGGCCAAGCTATGGCATAACCAGGGTCAGGATATTGCTGAGTTTCCGACCATGGCCACTTGGATGGATCGCCTCAAGGCGCGACCTGGCGTTGTTGCAGGCATGGCGGTTGGAGCTGACGTTGCGAAGACGTTTGATCTTGCAAAAGACAAGGACGCGCAGAAGATGCTCTTTGGGCAGACAGCTCAGAAGTAGGTGGGCCGCTCTCAGGGAACCTATTGGTCCTCAGTCCTCACCCGTTAACGAATGGCTGACAGAGTTGCTGGGTCTGGCTTGCGGCCCGTCACCCGTTCTAGGGCAATCGCAGTGAGGACACGACCGGCCATGGTTTTGTCCGTTGCCAGATCGATGGGCCGGTCCGCCTGAGACGGTAGCTTTCGTGTCGTTGCGTCGACCGAGCCCGTTGTAAGCAGGTTTAGAGGCGATACCGTTAGTCCGGAAGATGGTGCAAGGGTCTCGTTTGCACACCCTGCAACCATAACGCTCAACAGACTAGCAACTACGCCCGCGCGAAACATTTTTCAGCCCCTGTTTCCAAAACCGCGTCCGACCGCGGCGACCGCCACTGGCTAAGCGCCGACGTCACAACTGTGGTTGTCCTTAGACGCTACCGCAGAAATTCCGTGGCTGCATAGTGGTAATTGTTGGGACATGAACTCGTTCTGAATGATGTGAGCTCTTGTTGCATCTCGTTGTGGGTTGCCTGGGGAGAACGCAGGCAGCGGGCATGCCTATTCGTGTCTAATCCCTGTTCAAAAATTCGGTTGCTTAGTTGAATACTATTTTGTCCAGATTTGATACGCGCGTTTGATTCAACCTAACGAAAAACATCAGGCTTTTATTCAAATTCGTGAAAATGTTTACTTTGTTTCATCTTCGTCCGTTGATCCTGTGGGGGAACTGACGCTCCGTCAATCCGCGGGTTTGATCGTTATGTTTCAGTCCAATTGAGCGGCTTGTTTTTGGTGCCTTGCCAGAGAACGGGCTCGTGAATACGCCGAACAGGAGGGACTTATGGCGCGGCGAGATACAGCATCTTTTGCTTTTGACGACACAGTCGGTACCATGGGAGCCGACACCGGCGAGAGCTTGTTTCAGCTCGGGCTTAAACATGCCAGTGGACGGGGCGTTGAACTCGACTATGTTGAGGCACACAAGTGGTTCAATCTGGCGACGTTGAAAGGGCACACGGAAGCGAGGGGGTATCGGTCTGATCTCGCAGGCGAGATGTCCCGCCAGGATGTTGCCGCTGCTCAGGCCCGAGCTCGAGCATGGTTACGTGGCTGAAGGCTTTAGACGCGTCTTCTGGTGGTCTGGTGCCGTGTTTGTGTGATTGTGCTGGCGAGATTTACTAGCGCTATGCACTATCCAGACGTGTTATTTGCCGATGCAATCCGTCAGGAGTGTCGATAGGCAATCCCACGTTTTCTTGGCTACATTCCCCACGGCTTCCCCCGTCCCCTTGACAGCATTAGTCACCGCTTCGCCTGCTTTTTCCAGGTTTTCCTGGGAGCTTTGAGATGCGCGTTTGGCCAGCTCTTCCACTGTTTTTGGCGGTTGTTGTTGTGCTGGCCGCTCAGGGGCGGCTTGTTTGGGTTTGGTCGTCAGTTCTTCGACGGTTTCGGTTTGCCTGGTTTGTTCCAAACCTTGTCTCGGTGGTGACGCGGTTCGGTTTGAGGTGCTTGGTCCTGCGGTATTTGGGACCACTTCCGGCAATTGGTCTCCCGATACAACCGGCGATTTTTCGCCGTTGATCAATGGCCTGACCTGTTTGATGGTCTCTTTTGCCGACACATTGACGAGCTTGCCGAGGCACATGCTTTGTTGTTCGGCGCGGCGTGCTGCACACTTCTGGTGGCCGAACTGATTGGCCAGCTGCTGGATGCACAAGAGTTTCGCGCCTGCATTTGCAAACTTTGACCCACCAATATCTGGCCGGCAAATATAGGTGGCTGTCGGGCCTGTGCAGGTCACGCAGAATTCGACGGCTTTTGCCATGGTGGTGGATGTGAGAAGCGAGCTGTACCCCGCGAGTAGCCCAATGCTGACGCGTATGTAGGTGGTTTGCCATGTCGTTCTCATAGGGGGCATACCCAGATCCCGTGTACCGTTCGAGTGACGTCAGGAGTTTGCACAAGCGCGTTCACTCGCCCCGGCAAAACGGCGACAGTGAGGCAGAGTGTTTCTGGAGATTGCTGCCGCGGCGATGTTGGGATGTTTTTAAATGGCCGGCGCGGGACGCTTCACGACGCGAGTTCGGACAGGCCGTACCTTCGCAATGTCATTTCACCCGTTCGAGCGTAGATAGCAGTCGTCGAAATATGGGCTGTTGATTTAGAGTGCTTTTGCCTCACCCGTTGGGTGGACAGGTTGGTTTCAAACCCCTAAAACGCGCATCTTAAGTTCCGGAGACGTGGCCGAGTGGCTGAAGGCGCTCCCCTGCTAAGGGAGTATACGTCAAAAGCGTATCGAGGGTTCGAATCCCTCCGTCTCCGCCAATTTTGCGCTCACGGGCTGAAGGCCCTCCGCGGGGGCTGCACTCGCGCCGGGTCGCGCTTGCTCCCCGGGCCCGTTGGCTTTTCAAGAGGGTTCGAACTTGCTCTTTGCAGGTCCGTCGGTAAATTCGCCGATGTCGAAGATTGAAACGTAACCGTGTTGGCGTTTTGCCAATTCGATTGCGTTCTGCAGGGCTCGCTCTCTCTTATGTCTATGATTAGCTGTCAGTCAGGGTTTTGCGCGTGAGCAAGAAAAAGGCGCTGATTACAGGGGTGACGGGGCAGGACGGCGCTTACCTTGCTGAATTGTTGCTGGCTAAGGGGTATGCCGTCCACGGGATCAAGCGTCGCTCATCCTCCTTCAATACGGCGCGTGTTGATCATCTTTATCGTGACCCACATGAAGACGATGTGTCGTTCTTGATGCATTACGGGGATATGACGGACGCGACCAATTTGATCCGTCTGGTGCAAACGATCAAACCCGATGAGATCTACAACCTGGCGGCACAAAGCCATGTCGCCGTCAGTTTCGAAAGCCCGGAGTATACCGCGAATGCTGATGCGGTCGGCGTTCTGCGGTTGTTGGAGGCAATCCGGATTCTGGGCATGGAAAAGCAGACACGCTTTTATCAAGCCTCTACCTCTGAACTGTATGGAATGGTGCAAGAGGTGCCGCAGACGGAGTCGACACCGTTTTATCCGCGTAGCCCTTATGCTGTAGCAAAAGCTTATGGCTATTGGATTACGGTCAACTACCGAGAGGCGTATGGGATGCATGCGTCGAATGGTATTTTGTTCAACCACGAAAGTCCGATCCGAGGCGAAACGTTCGTCACGCGGAAAATTACGCGCGCGGTTGCACGGATTTCCTGCGGTCTTGAGACTTGCCTCTACTTGGGGAACCTTGATGCCAAACGCGATTGGGGGCACGCACGGGATTTCGTTGAAGGCATGTGGCGAATGATGCAGCAAGATGAGCCGGGTGACTATGTGCTGGCAACGGGGCAAACGCGGTCTGTGCGGGAATTTGTTGAGCTTGCCTTCTCGCATGTTGACCGGCGCATCACTTGGTCCGGTGACGGTGTTGATGAAGTTGGCAAGGATGCTGCGAATGGGGAGACGCTCGTTCGCATTGACCCTCAGTATTTCCGACCGACAGAGGTCGATCTCCTGATTGGGGATGCTGCGAAGGCCAAGGCTGTGCTTGGCTGGGAACCGTCGACGTCGTTCAATGACATGGTGGGTGAGATGATGACGGCCGACCTTACGGCTGCACGCGATGAGATTGCTCGTGGCTGAGCCGGTGTTTGATCTTGCTGGCAAGCGTGTTTGGGTGGCTGGACATCGCGGCATGGTTGGCGGCGCGCTGATGCGACGGCTGGCCAATGAGGACTGTGAGCTTTTGACCGCAGAACGCGGTGATCTTGATCTGACGCGACAGGCCGACGTTGAAACCTGGATGGCAAAGACCGAGCCGCAGGTCGTGTTTCTGGCGGCTGCAAAGGTCGGCGGGATTGTGGCTAACGATACATTGCGAGCACAGTTTTTGTACGACAATCTTGCGATTGCGATGAGTGTTATTCACGGCGCTCACGCGACGCATGTTGAGAAGCTTTTGTTTCTTGGGTCGACCTGCATTTATCCGCGGCTGGCACCACAGCCGATGAATGAAGATGCCCTTCTCACGGGGCCACTAGAGCCGACCAACGAGCCCTATGCCATCGCGAAAATCGCAGGCATCAAATTGGCAGAAGCTTATCGGGATCAGTTTGGTGATGATTTCATTTCGGTGATGCCGACGAACCTTTACGGGCCTGGCGACAACTATCATCCTGAACATAGTCATGTGGTGGCTGCGTTGATCCGGCGATTTCACGAGGCGAAAGCATCGGGCGTGTCCGAGGTTACGGTCTGGGGAACAGGTACGCCCAGACGCGAGTTCTTATCTGTCGATGACCTAGCTGATGCTTGCGTGTTCGCCGTGCGGCATTATTCGGGTCGCGGCATTCTGAATATCGGAACCGGCGAGGATATCGCGATCTCAGAGTTTGCTCGATTGGTGGCTGACATCGTTGGGTATGACGGTGCGATCGTTTATGACGCCACCAAGCCTGATGGGACACCACGCAAGTTGGTCGACGTTTCGCGCATGACAGCATTGGGATGGCGCGCGACAACGGAACTGCGTGATGGGTTGGCGCGTGCTTACGCTGATTTCCTACAGGGTGGTGCAGCTGAACGCTGAATGTCACTGAAGCGAAATGCGGCTTGCGCCGTCAACCTGTCGTCGAACCTGCAATCTCATAGTAGTCCAGATACCAATCCACAAAGCGTTGGACGCCGTCTTCAATGCTTGTTGAGGGTTTAAAGCCAACAGCATCGGTGAGCGCATCAAGGTTGGCGTAGGTCGCAGGGACATCGCCAGGCTGGAGTGGTAGGTAATTCTTGGTCGCGGTCTTCCCGGTTGCTTTCTCGATGCACTCGATGAAGTCCATCAATTGGACTGGGTTGTTGTTGCCGATGTTGTAAAGCCGGTAGGGCGCCGCTGACGTGCCTGGGTCCGGTGCGTCCGAATTCCAGCTTTTTTCGGGCGTTGCGACCTTATCCATCGTTCGAATGACGCCTTCGACGATATCATCGATGAACGTGAAGTCGCGCTTGTGTTTGCCATGGTTGAAGACGTCGATGGGCTCACCAGCCAGGATCTTGCGTGTGAAGAGAAACAACGACATGTCCGGTCTGCCCCATGGACCGTAGACGGTGAAGAAGCGTAGGCCTGTGGTTGGCAGCTGGTAGAGGTGAGAGTATGTGTGCGCCATCAGCTCATTTGACTTCTTCGTCGCTGCGTAGAGGCTCAATGGGTGGTCAACCGTCTGGTGGACGGAAAACGGCATTTGCGTGTTGGCGCCGTAGACCGAGCTTGATGATGCGTAGACAAGGTGCTCAACGCCGTTATGGCGGCAACCTTCGAGAATGTTAAGCGTGCCTACAATGTTTGAATCGATGTAGGCGCGGGGGTTTTCAAGCGAATAGCGAACGCCCGCCTGGGCAGCGAGATGGATAACGCGTTCCGGCTTGTGGGTCTCGAATTGGGCGGCCATCACGTCGGTGTCTTCGAGGTCGCCGCGTATAAAGTGGAACCCGTCCAAGCCGGAAAGACGGTCGAGACGCGCTTCCTTCAACGACACATCATAATAGTCGTTCAGGTTATCGAGCCCGATGACTTCATCGCCTCTGTCCAGTAGGCGCTGAGCCACATGCGACCCGATGAAACCTGCAACACCTGTCAAAAAGATTTTCATGTCTTCGGTACCTTGAGAGATTGGTAAGTCGGCAACACAGTTCACTCGTCTTTGTTAAAGTCGCCAAACATTGACGCCGCTCGCCTTTAATTCAGCCGCATCATAGGCGGCTTTGACATCAGAAAATACGCCACCCGGATTGAGACGCTCCGCGAAACATGATGGTTGCATACTCGTGTATTCGTCATGTGCAACGGCTGCGATAATGGCATTGGCCTTGGGCAGATCACTCCAGTCCGTGAGTTTGATGCCATATTCGTTTTGGCATTCTTCGGCGTTCGCTAGAGGGTCGTTTACCCAGACATTGCAGCCGTAGTTTTTGAGCGCTTCAACCACGTCGATCACGCGTGAGTTTCGGATGTCGCCGCAGTTTTCCTTGAAGGTCATCCCGAGGATGATGATGTCAGCGCCTTTGACGGCGAGGTCGTTGACGATCATCTCGCGCACGGTTTGCTCGGCAACGTAGGCTCCCATGCCGTCGTTGATCCTGCGGCCGGCGAGTATCACTTGCGGATGATAACCGAGCTGTTCTGCGCGGTATGTGAGATAGAACGGATCGACGCCAATACAGTGCCCGCCAACGAGACCTGGGCGGAACGGTAGAAAGTTCCATTTTGTCCCGGCAGCTTCCAACACCTCGGATGTGTCAATCCCAGCTCGATGGAAAATAATCGCCAGTTCGTTCACGAGCGCGATGTTGAGATCCCGCTGTGTGTTCTCGATAACTTTGGCTGCTTCGGCGACTTGGATTGATGCGGCTTTGTGGGTGCCAGCGGTGATGACTTTTGCGTAGACTTGGTCGATGAGGTCTGCAGCTTCGGGTGTCGAGCCGGACGTTACCTTTTTGATGTTGGGTAGCTTGTGGACTTTGTCAGCGGGGTTGATCCGTTCGGGGCTGTAGCCCGTGAAGAAGTCGACGTTGTGTTTGAGGCCTGATTGCGCCTCGATGACGGGGACGCAGATTTCTTCGGTTGCGCCTGGAAACACTGTCGACTCGAAGACTGCGATACTACCTGGTTTGATGGCCTGGCCGACCGTGTTGCTGGCGGACTTCAGCGCAGTTAGGTCTGGCGATTTCGCGTCATTCACCGGCGTGGGGACTGTGACGATGAAAAAGTTGCAGTCGGCTAGATCGGCTTCGTCCATGGAAAAATGAAGCTTGTCCGAGAGCTTGAGTTCGTCAGATGTGACTTCGTTCGTTTTATCGAAACCGTTGCGCAGTTCTTCAATCCGATTTGTATCGATATCGAAAGCGATGACTGGAAAGGCGCGGCCTAAATATGAGGCGAGCGGCAGCCCAACGTATCCAAGCCCGATGACCGCTATGTGGATGTCCTGAAAGCGCGGTAGCATGTCAGCGTCTAATCCTTCCGGAAGCGGGCTTGTTTCAAGTCTGTCGTCGCGTCGTTGGCTTGAGGTCGATTATCGTTCTGTTGTGGGGGAGAGATTATCTTCGTGCGGCACGTGCTATATCGTTGGTCGGCATTGTGACAAGGCATTATCCAAGCGCTGCCACTCCTCTTCACTGCTTGGCAGGCCAAAGCGGAGCCAAGTGAGATTTTCTGTGAAGGTCCTGACGTGGATACCGTTTTCACCCAATCGGGTTGCGATGGTTTGGGCGTGTTCATGGATGCCCAGACGGAACAGCGGGCAGTGACCTCTGGTTTTGAAGTCGGCTCGCTTGAGAAGGTCATTCAGGCGATCACCACTTGTCTTGAGACTGTGTCGTGTCCCGGCGTGCCAGGCGTCGTCGCGGAAGGCTCGAGTTGCGATTGTGATCGCTGGGCCTGAGACGGCCCAGGGGCCGAGCATGGATTGCAGAGCTGTGGCGGTTTCAACGTTGGTAATTGCGAAGCCGAGGCGTAGTCCGGCCAGGCCGTAAAACTTGCCGAATGACCTGAGGATGAGTGTTGAGGGCGGCCGGTCGGCTGCAAGGCTTTGGTGAGGGGTGATGTCGGCAAAGGCTTCGTCGAGGACGAGCAGCCCACCCCGACGGTGAAGTCTTTGGGCGATGCTTCGCAAACCCTCAGTCGAGGTGGGGTCGCCGGTCGGATTGTTTGGGTTCACGCAAACGACGACGCGTGCTGTGTCGATGTCTTCGAGATCGGAAACGGTTCTGACGGTGTGGCCTGCTGAACGCCAACAATGGGCGTGTTCGGCATACGTCGGGCCAAGTACAGCAACCTCGGTTGGGGTTGGCAGAAGGCGTGGAATGGTTTGGATAAGGGCTTGTGTGCCTGGTGCGGCCACGATGCTTTCAGGAGCTGACACCTGATAACGGTACGCCGCGGCGTGGATCAGGTCATTTGTCTCGGTGGTAGTGGGCAAACGCGTCCAAGCGCCAGCGGGGATGTCGGGCACAGGATAGGGTGTTGGATTGATACCGGTCGATAGGTCGATCCAGGGCGTTGGCGCGTTCGGAAAACGGGCACGCGCTTCGTCCAGGTTGCCGCCGTGGTCGATGCGGGGTAGCGAACCGGTCTCAACGGTTGGCGTCGTGGTCCGCAGGGGCCTGACGTTGGCTGACATTATGTAACTGGAGCCTCTTGGTGATTACTGAATTGGGTGGTTTTGCCATGGTGGCAGCCATCGCCTTGTGCGTCGAGGCACTGTTTGGCTACCCCAATAGCGTGTTTGCCCGGATTGGGCACCCTGTTACATGGATTGGTGCCGTGATCTCATGGGCCGATGCGCGTTGGAACAGGGCCTCGATGTCTCACGGCAGACGTCGGCTCGCCGGGCTTGGTATGGTTGTTGCGCTGGTTGGTGGTGCCATAGGCTCGGGGCTCCTGGTTTGGGTTGCTGTGTCTTACCTCCCGTGGGTTGTTGGTGCTCTTGTGGCGGGTGTCCTAGCGAGCAGTCTATTGGCGCAAAGGTCATTGCATGATCACGTTGCAGCGGTTGCATCGGGACTTGAAATGGGTGGCCTGGAGGGTGGTCGCGAAGCGGTTTCGCATATTGTCGGGCGCGATCCAACTTCGCTCGACGAGGCGGCTGTGTGCCGAGCGGCCATCGAAAGTCTGTCGGAGAACTTTTCAGATGGCGTTGTTGCGCCGCTGTTCTGGCTGGTGATTGGTGGGCTGCCCGGTGGCTTGGCGTACAAGGCGGTCAATACGGCGGACAGTATGGTTGGGCATTTGACCGAGAAGCATCGGGATTTCGGGTGGGCGGCGGCGCGATTAGACGATGTGGTGAACTTGCCGGCTTCGCGTTTGACAGCGGTCCTGGTCGTTGGAGCTGCGGCACTTATGCCGGGAAGCAATGGACGAGCGGCATGGCGCGCTATGTTGCGGGATGCGGGCAAGCATCGGTCTCCGAATGCAGGATGGCCTGAAGCTGCGATGGCTGGTGCACTGGGACTTCGGTTAGCTGGGCCACGAGCCTATCAGGGCGAGATGGTGGATGATGCCTACATGGGTGACGGGCGAACAGAGGCGACTGCTGTTGATATCCGACAGGCGCTTTCTGTTTACCGAGCGGCGTGCGGCGTCCAGTTGGCGGTCGTCATTGCGCTGGCGGCGCTTTTGGTTGTGATGGCCGTATAGGTCGGTCGTTCTCAGTGGTGCGAGATGTCTGGGCCCTGGCCTTCGCCAGGGTGACGATTTTGGGTTTAGGCGTGATGGCTGCTTAACTTAAAAGTCGTTCGGAAAGCTGGATTGCTGTGCAATGGGACTGTCGCCCTCGACCCACTTGAGAGTGCAGCTCTACCACTCTCAGTTTTTTGGTTCGAGTTCTGGGGCACGCGCGATGGTGAGGAGCTTGTCGATGTCGAGGTGGGTTTCCAGATGGGCGGCTAGAGCGTCCAGGGTCTCGTCGACGGTTGTTTCGTAGTCGAGGTCTGAGGCGGGTTGACCGAGGTGGGTCAGCCAGGAAGTACGTTGGGCATTGTCGTTGAATAGGGCGTGGATGTAGCAGCCCATGACGCGGCTTGATGTGTTGATTGCCCCGTCGGAGTTGTCTTGACTGGTGCGGATCAACGGCCGGCCACAGTCTGGTCCGCTGGTTTGTCCGACATGCATCTCATAACCGGTGAAGGATACGCCGGTGAGAAGGTTTTCCCCCGCTGTTTCTGTCAACGTTTTGTCGACAGTCAATTCAGTTTCGATGTCGAGGAAGCCGAGACCATCGATGGAGCCGGGTTGGCCCTCGATGCCCTGTGGGTCGTGGATCTTTCGGCCGAGCATCTGGTAGCCGCCACATACGCCGAGGACGGTTCCGCCACGTCGAATATGAGCGTGGAGATCGACGTCCCAGCCGGTTTCGCGGAAGGACTTCAGATCGGCGATTGTGGCTTTTGAACCGGGTAGTATGACGAGGTCGGCGTCACCGGGGATGGGTTCGCCGATGCGCAGAAATGTCAGATCAACATTGGGTTCGAGTTTTAATGGGTCGAAGTCATCGAAGTTGGAAATGCGGGGGTAGCCGGTGACGACGATGTGGAGACGGTCGCCCGTTTTTTGCGTTGGGCCATAGCGCGTTTGCAGGGCAACGGCGTCTTCTGGCGGTAAGTCGTGGCAGCGTTGAAAGTATGGGACAAGACCAATGTTGGACCAGCCGGTGTGGTTGGCGATGAGGGTCATGCCGTCGTCGAACAAACTTGGATCGCCGCGAAATTTATTGATGATGAAGCCGTCAATCTGATCAGCATCTGCTGGATCAATGACCGCTTTTGAGCCGACGACTTGGGCGATGACGCCACCGCGATCGATGTCACCGATCAAGATGACCGGGACACCGGCTGCACGGGCAAAGCCCATATTGGCGATGTCGCCTTTGCGCAGGTTGACCTCTGCAACCGAACCAGCGCCTTCGATCACCACGATGTCGGCTTGCTGGCTGAGCTGGTGAAAACTGTCGAGGACGGAACTGAGCAGTTTCGGCTTTAGGCCTTGGTACTCGCGGGCTTTGGCGTTGCCCCAGATTTTCCCCTGCACGATGATTTGTGAGCCGATTTCGCTTTGTGGTTTTAGGAGCACCGGGTTCATGTGCACGGTTGTCGGCGTGCGGGCGGCGCGGGCTTGGAGGGCTTGGGCGCGGCCGATCTCGCCCCCATCTGATGTGACGGCGGCGTTGTTCGACATGTTTTGGGGTTTGAATGGTCGGACGGTTAGCCCACGGTTTGTGAGGGCACGGATGAGGCCTGCAACGAGGATTGATTTGCCGACATCAGAGCCGGTGCCTGCCAGCATGACGGCTTTCGCCTGATCGTCTACTCGTCCAGGCTGAGCGTGTCGGTTGCTCAAAACTCGATGCCTTCCTGGGCACCGACGCCTGCTGCGAAGTGATGTTTGATGGGCGTCATTTCAGTGACGAGGTCGGCAGCTTCGATGAGTTCTGGTTTGGCATTACGGCCTGTTACGACGATGTGCATGTCTGGACGGCGCGCTTGGAAAGCCGCCACGATCTTCGCCAAATCAAGGTGGTCATAGCGCAGTGAGATATTGAGTTCGTCGCAAATCAGCATGTTGATCGATGGATCGGCCATGAGTTTTTCAGCCTCCTGCCAGGCTTTTTCGGCGGCAAGCACATCGCGCTCACGGTCCTGCGTTTCCCAGGTGAAACCTTCACCGAGGGTGTGCCAGACGATGCGGTCTCCAAAGGCTTTTACAGCTTCGCGCTCACCGGTCTCCCATGCGCCTTTGCCGAACTGAACCACACCAATTCTGTTGCCACGTCCGAGGGCCCGTAGCATCAGGCCCCATGCGCCGGTGGATTTGCCTTTGCCCTTGCCTGTGTGAACGATTAACAGTCCTTTCTTTGTAGTTTTTTCTGCAACCTTGGCGTCCTGGACCGCTTTGCGGTTTTCCATCTTCTTTTTATGTTTATCGTCGGGATTGGTTTGTGGGTCGGCCATGATTGTTTCCCTCAAGTTTCGTCTTGATGTTTGTCAGATTTGAGCGTCAACGGCAGGCCTGCGGCGACGAGGATAGCGCGGTCTGCAAGGTCGGCGACTTGACTGTTTAGGCGGCCCTGCAGGTCGCGAAACTTCCGAGCCAGTGCGTTTTCCGGGACAATGCCCATACCGACTTCATTAGAGACGACGACGATGGGGCCTGCTGCCGTTGTGAGCGATTCCAACAGTTGTGCAATTCGCGTATCGAGGTCGTGGTGGGCCAGAAGTGCATTGCTAAGCCAAAGCGTCAGGCAGTCAATCAGGATTGGTTGGCTTGTCTCTTTCCGGTCGCTCAAATACTCGGGCAGCTCATAGGGAACTTCAACGGTGTGCCAACCATCACATCGCCGGGCGCGGTGGTGGTCAACGCGTTTGCGCATCTCATCGTCCCAGATTTCCGCCGTTGCGACATAAGTCCAAGGCGCCGGGAGCGATGTCATGAGACGCTCGGCGTGACGGCTCTTTCCAGAGCGTGCGCCACCCAGCACGAACGTTAATCTGGGAAGTTGTGTTGTGGTCAAGACACAAGTCTCGTTGACGGAGTGATGAAGCCCTTGTTATTGAGGGCCGGACGGTTCTCGACAAGAGATAAATGGGAATGCGGTGCGAGGTCTTGCCAACTGTTTGGTTTATACCTCAATTCCGCGGCTGCCCCCGCAACTGTGATCGGCGAGCGAAAGCCAAAGAGCCACTGGGATACCCACGACCATTGTGGAACCCGGGAAGGCGGCTGGAGCTGAGACCCGAGAGCCAGGAGACCTGCCGTCGCAGAGATGCTGTCGACCGGACCGTCGCGCGGGGTGCCGCGGTGGAATTACGACACGAGGGTGAATAGGCCCATCGTGCACGTGCTCCTTCGGTTGCAGTTCGTTATTCGACGACGTTGCGACCCCTTTGTTGGAGCCTTCCCATGATCAAATCCGTATTCAATGCGCGCGCCCTTATTATTGCTGCAGGACTTGCCACCTTGCTCGTAAGCCCGGCGTTTGCCCACCACCCCATGGGCGGAGCGATGCCCGAAACGCTTTGGCATGGCCTTTTGTCCGGCCTTGGGCACCCGGTTATCGGATTTGATCACCTTGCATTTGTGATCGGTGTCGGGATTTTCTCGGCGATTGCCGGTCTGGGTTTGGCGATGCCAGCGTTCTTCCTTGTTTTCATGGGTGCCGGCCTCTTCGTTCATGTTGGCGGTTTTGATATTCCAGCGGTTGAATTGATGATTGCTCTTTCAGTTGTCGCCGTGGGGCTGGGCTGCGTCCTAGGCCAGAAGGGTGCGAGTGCCTGGCTTCTTGGTGGTTTGTTTGCGGCCGCTGGGCTGCTTCATGGGTATGCGTTCGCTGAGGCCATCATTGGCGCGGAAACGGGTGTGATCTCAGCTTACATCGCGGGATTGGTCGCCGTGCAATTCGCCATCGCCGCCGTTGCTTTCTTCGCGACACGCGGTGTCCTGGCAGCTGACGTGCAGCCTTCGCGCTGGGCTCCGCGTGTAGCTGGTGCGGCCGTCCTTATGGCTGGCGCTTACTTCGCTATGGGTGCTGTGGCCTGACCGCCGAGCCGATGCCAACAGCCTAATGTCTTTTGCAACAATTGAGAGCCGTTCCATGAGTTCCCCCCCTAAGACGACAGTTTATGTCTGCACGACGTGTCGGCCAGCCGGAGAAGACACCG
>JBCBRD010000074.1:0-14449 GCA_039819885.1 Pseudomonadota bacterium | reverse complement strand
TCGGTACTTCGTGGATCCAGAACTTATCGGAACCGCTGAAATCGTTCGCGGCCCGGCTTCGGCTCTATATGGTTCCGGCGCCGTAGGCGGCGTCCTCGCCTTTGAGAGCGTCGAAGCAGACGATCTCTTAGCAGACAATGAAGTCTGGGGCGCGCGAGCGCGAGTTGGCTACCAAAGCGTGAATGAGGAATCTCTAGCCTCTATTACAGCCTACACGCGCCAAGGCGCATTCGACGGTATAGCGAGCTTTGGCATTCGACAATCAGGAGACATTGAGCTTGCGTCAGGTGTTGATCTCCCCTCAGACGACGACATTCAAACCGCGCTCGTCAAAGGGAGTTATGCGATTAGTGATGCGGTCACCATCGAAGGATCTTGGCAACGGTTCACGAATACCGCAATCGAACCAAATAATGGTCAGGGCGTTAATGGAACAGGCAATGGCATCCTCGACCAAGATGTCGAAAAAGACATCACATCGGATACGTTTCGATTGGGCCTAACCTTCAATCCCCAAACAACTGACTGGATCGATCTGGGCTTCAACGCTTATCAAACGACAAGCGACGTCGATGAGTTCGATGCCACAATCCCCCGCACGACGGTTCGGGATATTGAAACGACAGGATTCAATATTCGAAATGCATCTCGGTTTACTGTTGGCGCCGCGGACATGACACTCACAGTAGGCGGGGACTGGTACAAAGACGAACAAGTTGGGACTGATGATCAGACCACGGACGGCACGCGCGGCGGTGTTCCGAATGGTGAGAGTGAATTCACGGGTGTGTTCGCGCAGCTGGAAGCGGTTGTTGAAACCCCGGCAGGCCAATTCGTTGTCATCCCGGGCGTGCGTTATGATGAATTCGAAAGCAGCTCCGACATTGCACCCGATCAAGAAAACTCCGACGAGGCGATTTCTCCAAGATTTGCCGCGAGCTTTGCTCCACAGGGCGCAGAATGGCTGCGCTTGTTTGGATCTTACTCCGAAGGGTTTCGGGCGCCCTCTATCAATGAGTTGTATCTGGACGGTGTGCACTTCCTTGTTCCGCACCCTGTTCTCTTCAACCCGGCCATGGGGTCGTTCGAGTTTGTCCCGAACAACTTTATCCCAAATCCAGATTTGGTCCCAGAAGAAACCCAAACAGTCGAATTCGGAATGGGTGTCGACTTTCGAAAGATCTTTGTCGATTCTGATCGGTTTCAGGCCAAAATCAGTTATTTCGAAACTGAAGCTGACGAGCTCATCAACCTCTCAGTGAATGCTGCGCCAGACGCTACCTGCTTTGCGCCGCCTTTCTTCCAGCCCTGTACATTCGGGACGTCGGAATCTGCCAACGTCGCTCAGGCCGAACTCGAGGGATGGGAGGGCGAGCTTCACTATGACTCCGATCGTTTCTTTGCGAGAGCGAGTTTCTCAACAATCGAAGGCACCGACTTGTCCGACGGATCAGACCTTGGTTCGCTCACCCCGGACCGAGTTGCAGTTAATCTCGGCGTGAAAGTGCCGGAGTGGAACAGCCGTTTTGGCGCGCGCGTGCAGCATGCTTCAGACTTTGAGCAACGAGTCTCAGATGGAGTGGGTGGCTTCACCGTCCAAGACGAACGAGATGGCTACGTCGTAGTTGATCTATACGCGACTTACCGACCTGAGTTTATTGAAGGGCTACGTCTCGATGTCGGCGTCGATAACGTATTCGACGAGGACTATGAGCGCGTGTTTGCCGGCGTTTCTGAACCTGGCACGAACTTCAAGATCGCCGCTTCCTGGCAGTTCGGACAATAGGATTTCGCAGTGTGCTTACCTCTCGATGATGCCTCCATGGTCTGCTGGCTTAAAACGCAAGTTCGCGTGATAGAGGCATGGCGTGAAGAACTCGCATCACGCCCTGACATCGACATGGAAGTAGTGATGCGACTTGAGAAACACTATGCTTGGTTGACTGCCGAAGTATCCGACCTGGAAGCCCCAAAGTCTCGACAGGCCGCTTGAGTCTCCTTTTGGCCTGTTCACTTACTGCTGCAACGTTCCGGCCTTGCGTTTCCTCCAAGGTTGGAACGTTGCAGCAATTTTTTGCGAAGACCCTTGAGACAGAACGCTTAATAGTCGTCGAAAGAAGACGAGCGGGTCCAGCGTCACGTCACAGAGCGAGAAGACCTACTCTTCGCCGTCTTTTAGCGGCACGGCATAAAGCTCTAAACGATGGTCAACGAGCTTATACCCATGCGAGCGTGCGATCTCGACTTGCAGGCGCTCGATTTCCTCATTGTGGAATTCGATGACTTTTCCAGATCTCACATCAATTAAATGGTCATGGTGTTCGTCTGGAACTTCTTCGTAGCGGGCGCGACCATCTCCGAAATCGTGGCTCTCGATAATGCCATACTCTTCAAACAGTTTTACAGTGCGATAGACGGTCGCGAGCGAGATACTCTTGTCAACTGCATTAGACCGGCGGTGCAATTCCTCGGCATCAGGATGATCGTCTGAGGCAGAGAGTGTCCGAGCAATAACTTTGCGTTGCTCGGTCATGCGAAGGCCTTTTTCGGCGCAGAGTTTTTCCAAACGGTCCATACTGGGCCGTCTAGCCGTTTAACTTGCGTTTTGTCCACCCAAGGGTGCCAGCAAATGGCATCCTCTTAGCTCTCATCTCGAACGCGTTTTCGTTGCAAACCTCGACCAATTCTACCCGATCACCTTGCTCAGGCATCATTGATGAGAATCTATTTGGTGTTCTGCGAGAATTGATAGCAGCCAGAGGCGAAAAAGCCGCACACACAATAGCCGAAACTTAGGCTCGTACGTGAAAAGCCGCCAGAGATTATTCTGGCGGCTTCTCTCGGTAGGTCTATCGGAGCGGGATTATCAGAATTTTCCGCTGAGTGTGATCTTCGCGTTCAATGGCGCACCCACGGTTGCCTGATGCGTGCTGTGCGAGGTTGGGAAGTAAAGCTCATCGGTGAGATTTTCGACATTCAGCTGAATGCGCAGATCGTCCGAGATATCATAATATGCGGCCGCGTCGATCCGCGTGTAGCTCGGCAAGGTTGGGTGAGGACCCGTATCACCAATATCGAAATCTGTGATGAAGGACTCATCCTGATAGGTCGCGCCAAGACCAAAGCCGAGCTTGTCGGTCACCTGATAAGCGCCCCAGACAGAGAATGTGTTCTCTGGCAGCTCACGCGGAATTTCAGCGCCATTATCGGTTTCACCATCGAGATAGCTATACCCAGCTGTAACAAAGAGCTGCTCGGTGACATTGCCCTGAAGCTGCAATTCGAAGCCATCAATCTCCAGGCCGCGAACTTCGAAATTCTCGCCCGTCGTGTCATCGCGATCGGCGCGGGTTTGTTCGTTCTGGAAGTAAGCGGCTGTAAAACTCATGCCCGGAACGAAGTCCCATTTGACGCCAATCTCTGCGGTTTCGAAAATGTCAGGATCGAACGGATCGCCGCCGCTAATCGTGGCAAATTGTTCGCCGGACCGCGGCAGAAAGCTCTCGCTATAACTGGCATAGAGGGAGACATTCTCTTGCGGCTTGAAGATGATCCCTGCGCGTGGCGACACACGATCGTCGGTGCTTGAGCGCGGATCGATCGCGACGGTGCCTGTGTCAAACAAGACTGGATCAACCACATCCACAGCAAAATCGAAGCTGTCAAAGCGCAAGCCGAGAACCACGTCGAGATATTCGTTCACTTCGATCTGGTCATTCACATAGAAGGACAGGACTTCCACTTCGGCTTCAGAGCGATCGTTCAGATCAGCTGTGAAATCATTGGTCGTCGCGACGCCGTCAAAGTTCACTCCAACGCCACCGCGGAAATTGAGTGGTCGCTCGACCAGGAAAAATTCGACATCGTCCGAGGATCCGGACCAGAACGCGTTAAACCGATCATTATCGTTAGATATGTCGATATATTCCGCACCGACCACGAATGTGTGACCAATGGATCCAGTCTTAAATTCGCCAATCAAGTCACCCGTAAGCGTAAAGCTCTGACGCTGGGTCGTATCAACATAGCCATCGATCCCGACGCGTGTCGGATCTGCCGCCTGGTCAAAAGATGACGCATAAAAGTTCTGATACAGTTTGTCATAGTCACTGTAAGACCCCGTAACCCGGGCCTTCAATGTGTCGCTGAATTCGTGCTGCAGTGTTGCGCGGAGCAAGTGTGCTTCAAGTTCGGTGGTGTTGAGATCAGCATCGCCAAAGACGATGTCCTCGAACGCCTCAACCGGCTCACCATTTGCCCCTGTCGGGATGCCTCGATCGATGAAACGCTCATGGTCAATGTACTCATATGACAGGTCAAGAACAGTCGAAGGTGATAGTTGAATCTTGGCCGTCGGATTCAGGCCAAACCGGTCGCCATCATAAAAGTCGCGGTGATTCTCGAGGCTTTCATACATCGCGTTCACTCGAATGGCGGCATTGTCGCTCACCGCGAAATTCGTATCCACTTGCGCACCGAAAGCGCCAAAAGAATCTACACTCGCTTGATAACCGGTAAATTGCGAATCGAGTTCTGCCTTTTTGGTCACGCGATTGATCAAGCCGCCCGTGCCGCCGCGCCCGAAGAGCAACGCATTGGCGCCGCGCAGAATTTCAACCTGTTCCAGGTTGTAAAGCGGACGATAGTATTGAACATCATCCCGCACGCCATCGATGAAAAAGTCTGCTGTCGAACGCACACCACGGAAAACGACCGCATCACGGTGACCTTCGCCTTGCGATGAGTTCACACCAGGCGTGTAGCTGATCAGGTCAGAAATACTGTCAAAACCCTGCTGGAGAATCTGGTCCGCGGTAATAATCGAAAGACTTTGCGGCACATCGATAATCGGTGTTGGCGCTTTCAGAGCGTTGATTTGATCGGTGTAGAGGTATTGACCCACCACGACGATTTCATCCTGCACGGAAACCTCGTCATCCGCGTCCTGGGCCACGGAAATCGGAGTAGCGACTAGCGCACCAATTGATACAGCAGCCAATAATTTTTGAGAGAGATTTTTCATTTTGGGCTCATTTTCTGACTTGATGAGCCGCAACTAAGCTTTTGCGAATGAGTTGCAATACCACATGACAGCGTAAATGAGTTTACACTTTTAACAGTGCCCCAAATGCCACACCCACATTTCACACCAATCGTTCGGGGAGATCAAAAACGGCTCTCAAAACGAGCGTCTATCAGATTATCCACACGCCTCTATTCGCTTCAATTGCATTTCGAATGGGCCATCTTTGCCGTCATAGATAATCAAACCGATTTCAACGACTTCGCTGGGGTCGAAAACGGCATCTGGAACGGGTCGTCCCCAGATCGAACCTTTCAGGGTATCGAACATGAGCTCACCGTTACTCCATTCGCCTTCATTCGCCCCAGTGATCGGCGCGCGAAAGGCAATGCGTCGGCCATAGGACGTGACATTTGTTCGTAGCGTCATGGAATAGGTCCGAGCATCGGGCTTCATATAGACTTTCAGCCGATCTGCGTCCGCCATTGCGCCTGGTAGCAAAGGTATACGGAGGGGCTAAACCCGCCGCCATTCGTATTGGTGTTCCCAGAAAACGTGAGCGTGCCATTCTCAAGAACTGATCCACCGTCAGAGAGCCCACCCATCACGCCATCATTCACGGTTCGCCACGGATAGTCGGTTTCGCCTTGAACATGCTCCAAAACTACAACGCACGAGTCGGTCTCCGCCATAGCTGGACCTCCTAAAAAACTTGCTGAAACCAATGCGGCAATTGAGGTGCGCATACTACCTCCTGTCTTATTGTTTTATACGGCTGCACCTGTGCGTTGGATGTGTGCGTGGTGATGCCATTGATCGTCTGGCAATCGACCTCCGCATAGAAAGACACCGATCTCCAACACGGAGATCGGTGCAATCTAGATCGCGCGGAGCAATGTCGAAACGGATCGTTTAGAAACGCTCAGCGGTGTCTTCCTCATCCACGACTCCGTCTTCATTTGAATCAAGGCGCGTGAACATCATTTTGCTCGAGGCGTGAAACTCGTCGAGCGACATGGCCTCATCATCATCTGTATCCATCACAGTGAAACGAAAATTGGCGGCCTCGATCGAACGTTCTCGGCGCTCTTCAAGCTGTTGTTCCAGGCGCACTTCATATTCGGATACGTATTCTTCCTGGTGCACCATGCCGTCACCATTGAAATCACGGCGCGCGTAACCTTCATTTCGTTCAGCCACAAACTCCGCCATCTCGACCTTACCGTCAGCGTTGGTATCGTATCGATCCATGAAGCCGCCTTTGCTGTGCCCGCCCGTATTGCGGCGTTGTGCACGCTGCTGGTTTTGCGGTGCCTCGGCATTGTCTGTCGCAGCGTTCGTTGCCTCATTAAAGGCCGTCATGTCGATATGATCGAGATTGGTGATCTCTGCGTTCGTTTCAGTCTCTGGCGCTTCCGCCATGGCGGAGAGACCAGCGGCCAGGGTGACGGCCAGAGCAGCGCTTGCTGTAATTCTCATTTTCATTTTGAAATTCCCTCATTTTTCAATTTTGTTGATTACTTCATCACTTCGAAAGTGAGCGAGGTTGTGTAACCGCGCTCATCCGTCTCTGCGCCCTCAGGTGCGTCAGCACGGTGTCTGGTCATGAGCATGTAGACGCCCGGTTCATCGATCGTGAGGCTAATCTCACCTTCATCATCGGTCATTTGCTCAATGCCGAATTGAGGCTCTTCATAGTGTCCACCGGACCGGTAGACTGACATTTTGTGTCCTGCCAAAGGAGCGCCATCAAAAGAAACTGACACGTCAAAGGCTTCGCCCGAGAAAATCTCATTCGGATGTGTTTTGGGGAGAAATGCGAGCCGACCAATCGGCGAGATCGCGTCCCACGTCGGCGCGCCTTTGGAGACATAGACATCGGCAACAGTTTCAGTCTGGGCGGTTTTCACCTCGGTGGCGTCTGCAGGCACTTCCGCGTCAGGACCAAAGACAGGCACCCACTCTCCATCGACCAGAGCACGTGTACTTTTACGTCCATGCCGAACCCCTGTGGTGAGCCGATAGGTCCCATCAGCTTCAAGGTCGTTCTCCAAAACAACGAGTTGTCGAAGGTCGGTTTGCGTGTCGAACGCATCGCGTGATCCGTCCGGCAGGATGACATGATAGTCATCCGACTTCACGGCAATCTCTGGCGTCGGAAAATCTTCTGTAAACGAGCATTGCACCGTTACGAGCTCGCCTTCGGACGTATTGAACACGCTCGGCAACATGTAAGATGTGTGCGCCGCAGCCGTCCCTGCCGAGATCAGGACCGCTGTACCCGCGAGCAGCGTTGAGCGAATGAGCTTCATTTCTGCATTTCTCCAAAAAAATAAGTAGCCAAACTGTGCCATTGATTATACGAGAATGCAAATCATTTGCAAAAAGAAAATTGTCAATGGGACTTTTTATGATGCTGCGCTCTTTCATTCGTCTGGCGACGGCCAGTTTCAGCTTTGGCGCTCTCGTTTTCTCATCCGCAGCTGCTGAGACGTTCACGCGAAGTCATGATTTTATTCTGGGGACAAACCTTGATCTGGTCATCGTTTCTGGCTCTGAGGCGACCGCTGATCAGGTCGAATCTGCTGTATTGGCGGAGCTTGATCGCTTGAATGCAATCTTGAGCACGTATGACCCAGAGAGCGAAGTCTCCACCTTGAACAGTGTCAGCTCGGCCACGGTCTCCCGCGATCTCTTCACCGTGCTGAGTGCGTGTGAAGCATTCCGCGAGCAAACGAGAAATGCTCTAAGCTGCCGAATTGGGGGGCTGCTGCAAACGTGGCAATCCGGCGAAGATAAAGGTGAAGTGCCGTCGCGCGCGCAATTGCGTTTAACGGCTGGCGAGATCCGACGCGCGAAATTGAACATGGATGGAAGTGCGCTGACTTTGGATCGCCCGGACCCCGTCCAGTTTCAACTCAACGCGCTGGCCAAGGGCTTTATCATTGATCGTGCCATGGCGGCCGCGCGCGCCGCGAATCCTGACCTGGACGGTCTTCTCATCAATATTGGCGGCGACATAAAAACCTGGGGTGAAAGCCCGGATGCCACATCCTGGACCGCGGCCATCAAAGTCGCTCGATCCGAAACGGGCAAAGGAATCGAGGTGATGCTCGGAGACGGCGCCCTGGCCACGAGCGGCCGCGGCCCTCGCGATCGCGACATTGGTGGGAAGTCTTTCTCTCACATCATTTCTCCCAAAAATGGGTGGCATGTTGAAGGCGTTTCTCAAGCCAGCGTATTTGCCGAGGATTCAATGACCGCGGACGCTTTAGCGACAGCTCTTCTTGTGATGCCACTGAATGATGGAATGGCATTGATCAATGCGCGGGCTGGTGTTGAAGCCCGCATCGTTGCGGATGATGGCCGAGCCTACACATCGGACGGTTGGTCCCTTCTTGAGACAGGATCAGACGGCGCACGAACCAACGATAGCTGGCCAAACGGATATGCCTTTTCAGTTGATTTCGTCATTCCTGAATTGGATGTCTCCAATTATGAGCGCCCCTACATCGCGGCCTGGGTGGCTGATTCCAACCGTCAGTTGGTTCGCATACTTTTGTTGGCTGGTCCGGAAGAGCGCTGGATGGAAGAGAACTATTACTGGCATCGCCGGTTTGGTCGGAAAGCCGGCAGTCTTCCGGATGCGCTATCTGAACCGACGCGCAAGCCGGGCCAGTATCTTATCCAATGGGACGGCCTAGATCATGATGGCAACCCGGCTCCGGCTGGAGAGTATGTGCTGCATATTGAAGCCGCCCGCGAACATGGGGATCATCAACATGAAAGCTTCGAGATAACCCTCGGCGATAACCCGTTTGCGATTGAACGACAAGCAGGCGATGAACTAGGAAACATCTCGGTATCTTTTGGAGCAGCGCCATAGCAGACGGCATGACTTCTCCCGCTCAATCGGCAAACAAAAAACCGGCGAAGAAATGGTTCAACAAAGGCGCGTTCTACCGCACGTGCCGGATGCTGCACGGCTATTTGTCTGCGGCCGCCTTCTTGTTGCTCATGTTCTTTGCAGCCTCTGGCCTGTTGCTGAATCACCCAAGCTGGTTTGGTGCCGACCGTCAGGATGCTGAGCCAATCATTGTCGCATTGGATTTTGATGCTTTGCAATCCGCGCAATCAAGTGAAACGCCAGAGCGGGCGTTCGAAGAACTGGTTCGCAATGCAACCCGCGTCCAAGGTCAACTGAAGGACGCAAGTATTTCAGACAACGATGCGATGCTCAGATTTGCCGGCGTTAAAGGTGGCACCGACGTTTTCATCGATTTCGAACTTGCCGAGGCCGAGGTTGAAACCTCTAAGGCCAATTTGACCTCTATCATCCACGATCTTCACCGCGGGAAAGATGCTGGCAAAGTCTGGAAATTCATGATCGACATTACCGCCATTCTGATCCTGGCCATGTCGGTCATCGGACTGATCCTGTTTTTTTCGCTGCGCTTTCGATTGGGCAATGCGATACGGATTATGGGCGCAACGATGGTCCTATTTATCGCCCTCTTCGTCTTCTTCGTTCCTTAATCCCGTGCCCCTATTTCGGGACCGCATCAAACGACCAGGAATGCGTCTCACCCGAGGGCGGCGCTGGATACGGCGCGATACGTTTGAGTTCTTTGACCACTCGTCGGTCCCAGGTCTTGTCTCCTGAAGCCCGCAGGACGCGGACCTCGATCACATGTCCATTTGCGTCAATCGTGATCGAGATCTTCGAACTACGGCGGGCATTCGTGTCGAATTTGCGTGCCTTGCGCATATGGCGCATCAGGGCGCCATTGTAATTGTCTACAGCCGCGTTGCCGAGCTCGGCGTTTGCAATCTCAGCAGTTGAGGCGGTGGATTCGACGGGTGGTCCATGTTTGGACGGAGCACCGGTCTCTGATTGATCGACGACTTCCTGAGCTGCATTGGCTTCCACGGAAGCAGACTCGCTTGATTGGCTGTCAGTCGCTTCCTCTCCTGCTGGTTCGGATGAGGTCGGCTCTGGCATAGTCACCGCGTCTTCTGGTTCATCCGGCGTAACTTCGGGCGCGGGTTCAGGCTCCGGTGGCTCTTGTTCGGGCTCTGGCTCGGGAATTGGCTCAGGTTCAGCCGGTTCTGGCTCGGGTATGGGCTCGACAACTGGCTCAGGCGTTGGCGTTTCGACGGGACTGGCCCCGGACGCATCATCTGCATCCGACTCGGTCGCCTCCTCATTGGCCGTTTCAGATTCCTCCGATGCCGGCATGTCAGTGGACGTCAGCGAAACACTGATGCTGCCGCCTTGAATCTTTATGTCAGCCTTCTCCGGCGTGCTGACGAGGATGATTGCATACGCGCCCGCGTGCGCGAGTAGCGCGCCCGCAAGTGCTGGACCGATCCGAACATTCATGTTGCTTGCTCCGTCAGCACGACGATATGCGTGGCGCCAGCGTCTTGCAGGGTGCTCACGCTTTGCAACAAGTCGCGCGCCGGGAAATCCCGGTCAGGGCGCAAGCGAATCGTCGTCTCGAGGGATTCTGTTTCGGCAATAAACTGTTCGAGCGACGCCAACCGCTCGCCGTGCCGAACCAAAGTCCCATCCGCGAGGATATCGAGCGCGTCTTCTTCGGTACAACAATCCAGGCCTTCCGATTGAACGAATTCGATCCCGGACGGACGATTGGCCGAGAGCGATCCGGCAACCATGAAGAAGATCAGGATCAAGAATACGATATTGATCAAGGAAATGATCGGTTCGCGCTTCGAGGCTTTGAATTGGCGTTTCATGACGGCTCCTCGATTTGGATCGTTAAACCCGGCACTTGTTTCACAAGCGACAGCACATCGACGAGCCGTTGCGTCGAGACGTCATCCCCAAGACTGATCCTGACACCGCTCGTGCCCGTAGCTCCCAATTCGCTCAGGCGCGACACCAGCTCGACATCAGGGGTCTCCGTCTCGTTGCAAAAAACGCGTTCAGACTGGATATGCAACGAAGCGACATCCGTTGATGACTGACCAATGCCAGAGGCATTTGCCACAGCGATGTCGATCTCCGAGAATTTGGAGAAGGTCGATGCGAGCATGAAGAAGAGCAACAGCAGAAAGATCACGTCAATTAGGGACGTGATCGACGCTTTGCGCCTCCGTCTGACCCGCTTAAGCGACATGCCGCGACAAGCCCTCCACTTCGTTGGGTTGGCTGACCGGGCGGCTGATCACGGAAAACGCATAATCTGCGAGCGATCGTGCTTCATCCATTTGCGCCTCGAACCAGGATAACGCGACCGAAGTTGGCATCGCCACGGTGAGCCCCGCAGCAGTTGTAAGCAAAGCCACCCAGATACCGCCTGCCAGGGCAGCTGGATCAACTTGGGATCCTGCATCCTGCAAGGCTTGGAAGGCCTCGATCATTCCGATCACAGTCCCGAGCAGACCAAGCAAAGGGGCAAGCTGAGCGACCATGTCGAGAATGCGAAAGCCACCCTCCATGGGTTGTAGTTTTTGTTCGGCTTCGGACTCGAGTCGTTTCGTCAGGCCGTCGCCGCTTCGTTCTTGCATGCCGAGTGCGATGACTGGCGCCAGAAAGTGTCTTGAGCTTTGAATTTCAGATAAGGCGCGATCATGTTCGCCGCGATCCCAGCTGGCGATCGCCTGGCGAATTTGCTGTCCCTTACTGACGCGCGCCGACCGGAACTGCCACGCCTTGAGAATGATCACGGTCAGCGTGAAAATGGATACTGCCAGTAAAAGCAGAAGCACTGGCCCACCCAGATCATAGAGGGCTCGAAACGGAGAAAAGAGACTGTCCATGTGAACTCCTGAAGGTCTGATCTCGATCATCTCGAACGAGAAGTGCGGAGGCTGAAAATCCGCAAGGGATGATCAACCTCCGCCAAGAAAACGGTTCCTGAGAGGAGATGCCTAGAATTGGCGGGTCACCGTTAGCTTGAAATTCTGACCCGTCGCTTTTCGCGTCGACAGGTTCGGCGTATAATCTTCGTCGGACAAATTCTCGATCCCGAAACGGAACGACGTGTCCTTCAAGAAGCCAGACTGTGGGCTCACCGTCGCGCGAGCATTGAAGATATTGTAGGAATCGCCCTGCTCGGGATTCCCCGAACGGAAAGAGACATCGGCGTCATCTACCGCCAGCGCTTCGAGACTGACATCGAGGAAGCGGCCAAACCGCTTACCAGCTGTGACACGAACGCTGTCCGCCGTCAGGCTACGATAGGTTACGGAAACGCCTGCGACATCGGTTTCATCTCCGTCTGAGAAGTTCCCATTCAGGTCGACATAGAAGCCGCCTTCAGTCGCGAAGGATCCTTCAATCTCCACGCCCTGCAATGAAATCTCGTCCAGCCCTCCGATAAAGGTGATGTCTTCCAGTGTCGTGTCGTAATAATTGAGTTTGAAAGACAGCGTATCGCTTTCGTTGAACACGCCCACCGTGTCATAGCTAAAACCGGCCTCGTAAGTTGAAGCCTCTTCGGCCGTAAAAATATTGGACCGATTACTGGTTCCCGTGGTTGGCGTATCGTCCAGAATTGGAAGGCTTTCGGTGTAAGCGTAGCTCCCAAAAACTGCGAATCCATTTTCGAATTGATATCGCAGTGACGCGCCGCCCATAAGCGCGCTGTCATCGAATTCGCCTGCAATCCGCGCACCCGCATCGAAATCAAAGAAATCTGTTTCCAGCGTTTGGTTCTCGTAGCGAAGCGCTGGCGTGAATGTCAGCCCATTGCCGAAGTCGATATTGTCGATGATGAAGATCGCCTGGCGATTGTCGGTGCCGCCTGGGGCAGCGCTGGCTTCAAGCCGGTCATTTTTGATAAATTCGACACCCGTTCGAATTTCGTGCTCGATCAACCCTGTCTGCACGAAGGACGTGTTTTTCACGGTCAGCTTGGTACGCTCATACTGTAGATCGGCATTGGTGACGCCAAAACCAACTGGGCTCCCGAAGCCATTCGTGCCCGGGATGTACGTTTGATCAATCTCTTGATTGGAATAAGTCAACGCGGCTTCCACATCGATCAGGTCATTCCCCGCCGGTTGGAAATAGTAGAACAGAGATCCGGTTTGCGTGGTCACATCCCGGTCGACATTACCGAAAAAGTCCGTGCCTGTGACAAAGGTGTCGTAAGGCACATCGCGGTCAGCTGTATCCGATTGGGTATAGCTCGCCATAATCGAGTGCGTATCGTCAAATGCATAACGCCCTTTGACGAGGAACGACGGCAATTCAAACGCCGAGTTCCCAATCTCGTTTCCGCTCCCATCTTCTTGATTGTCTTGATCACGATAGGTGTAGTTGAAAAGGAACTCCGCTTTCTCGCTGGGTTGCCAGGCCAAGATACCTGAGCCGTTGAAGCCGTCACCATTGGTTTGACCACCAAGGGTCAGCGCCCCGCCAAATCCAGGTTCGCCACCGGTAAAATCTGACGCATCTTTCGTTTCGAGCAAAACCACCCCGCCGACGATGCCGGATCCGTATTCGAAGCTTCCAACCGTTCCGCGGATCACATCGACACTCTTATAAAGATACGGGTCGGTGAAGAGTTGATTGCTGACCCGATAGATTTCCTCGGCGCCAGTTGTTGCCCCATCTACCAGGACGGCCACCTTCTGATCGGTCCCGTAAATGCTGTTTGCGCCGAATCCGCGAATGTTGATCCCCGAGCCTTGCGGCGTTTGTCCGTTGACCAGCGTCACACCAGGCACCGAGTCAATCAGCTCAGCAATCGTGTTAGCCTGACGGTCATCGATCTCTTCTTGTTTGATCGTGGTCAGCGGCGTTGCAGTGCCGGTTTGCACTTCCCGCTTACTCTGGCCGAGTGTCAGTTCGCCGAGAAACTCGCCATCTTCGCTGGCTTCCGTTTCACTGACAGTGTCGGTCTCTTCTTGAGCAACAGCCATGCTCGGCAGCATGACAGCAAAGCCAATCGCAGTGGCAATAAGCAGTCGGTTCTTGTTCGCATTAAACTTCATTTTGGATCCCTCTAACCCAGAGAATAGCGAATGATATTCATTCGCAACTAGAGATGAGGAGTGCTTTAGCCGGAAAAAATCCTTATTGCAATTGCAATTCGTTTGCAAGAAGACTCATTTTAGCATCTGTTGCAGTTTTGCCGCGGATGCGGCGCCGCTTTTCATAATCTGTTTGGATGCTAGCGTCGCGTCCGCCACCACAGCCCAGCGACGTTCACGAGCATGCCGGGCATGGTCCAACGCACACCCTTGTTCTCTATTGACCAAGGGCCTTTCGGAGTATCGATCGTGACACCTATTGACGACGCCCCTTTTGCGACCGGCACATCGATCCCCAGTTTCTCAAACACATTATTGATCTTGTCCGCTTGAGGATTCGAAAGGCGAAAATCCGTCAATTTACAGACCGGCGCTTCTTGAGACTCCCGATTGGGTCGCTTGAGCCATTGAATGACATTG
>JBCBRD010000073.1:0-14702 GCA_039819885.1 Pseudomonadota bacterium | reverse complement strand
GCGGGTCCGACCGAAGATGAATATAAGCTTGGACCGCAGGACAAAGTCCGTATCCAGGTCTTCGAATGGCGCCCAGCCCGAGACGAGATCTTTGCTTGGGACGCGCTGAATGCTGAGTACAGCATCGGCGTATCTGGCCAACTGGCATTGCCGCTGATTGGGCAAATTCCCGCGGATGGGAAGACATCTGGAGAGTTAGCTGCCGACATTTCGACTTTGCTGCAGCAGCGCATGGGAACGGTTACGGCACCTGATACGACCGTTGAGATCATCGAGCACCGGCCGTTTTACCTGACCGGCGATGTTACGACACCTGGTGAATATGCATACCGCCCCGGCCTTTCCGTACTGCAGGCTGTCAGCCTTGGTGGTGGCCTTCGCCGCGCCCTAGAGGGACAAGCTGCGGTCGCCGCACGCGACATGGTTCAGAGCGAAGGGAACTTGAGCGTTCTAGAGCAAGAGCGCATTGCGCTTGTTGTTAAGAACGCTCGACTGGTGGCCGAAATCGAAGGTCATAAAACGGTTAAAACGCCAGAGACGTTGAAAACGATTTCGTCGAACCCGACGGCGGCTGCCGCTCTGCGGAACGAACGGCTCATGTTTGAGACGAGAAAGAAGACGTTCAAGCGTCAACTGCAGTCGTTGGACGAGTTGAGAGCGCACCTTGAGGGCGAGACTGAATCTTTGATTAAACAGATTGGAACGGCAGACCGCCGCGTCGAACTGTTGGAACAAGAATTGACCGGTATTCGCAGGCTTTCGCGGAAGGGACTCGTCACCGCACCGCGCCTGCTTGGGCTTGAACGGACCCTTGCGCAACTTCAAGGCGAACGTTTGCGGCTCGAAGCTCGCCAATCCAAGGTACGTTCGGAGATTACCAGAACTGAGATCACAAAACTCAATCTGATCCAGACCCGATCGGAAGGCATTGCCAGGGAACTGAGTGAGACGATGTCTCAACTCGATCTCGTATCTCGCCGTGCCGTGACAAGCTCACGGTTGTTGAGTGAAGCGCGCGTGCGGGCTGCGACTGGCGCAGCCACTATCGGCCAGAACACACGCCCAACGGCTCGTTATGTTTTGATCCGCAGAATTGCAGATCGGGCCGTCGAAGTGACTGCGGATGAGAAGATGCTGATCATGCCGGGGGACACGTTGAAAGTTAAACTGCTGTTTGACGAGACCGCACCGACATCTGATCCGGCACCCAATGCAGGTACAGGAATTTATGGCAGCTCGTTTCGTGGACCTGCGCCGTTCCAGCTCGACACATCGCCGTTGAAACCGATCTTGTTTTCGGAGGACGACGTTGCCGGTGCGTTCTATGCCCGCCCTGCTGTTGCCAAACCTGGCAAGGACGATATTGCACGGCCGGGTACGAAGCCGAATGTCGCCAAATCTCCAAAGGTTCGTAGTTCTATTGCAGCAAAACAACCGGTCACGGCTGAACGGCAAAGGCCGGTTGTGCGCACGCTTGATCTGATACAGCCAGAGCTGAAATCCAAAGCCAAGCCTCAGGCAGCGCGGATTGTTCCACTCCCGCCGCGTAAGCAACGTGAGTTGCCAGTTGTAAATCCTCGACGATCAGCACCGGCTTCCTCAGACAACGGCTAGAACACCTTGCAGTTTGCTTTGGGTGAAGCAACCTCCGGCGTTCCGCTATATTGTGCTGAGATCGTAATCGAGGTGAGTGCCGCGCTTGTTGCGTACAGTCCCCCTTTCCTCTGCCTCGTTCCTGAGAGAGTGAGCGGCGCGCGATGAATTGCCGAGGGTTGCAAGTTTTTCTGACGGTGATCAAAGCGTTTGGCCGAAAGGTTACCGGTTGGGACCGGAGGACAAGAATTCGGGCTTCATGTATCTTTTAGCGGTCGGCGACTGTCAGCATTCGACGACCTAATCTGATGCAAACCTTTTGGCTTTAGTAGGACCGGCGTTACTAAGATGAGCCTCGTCATTCCGCCACGCGGAAACGAACACTCGCAATGGCCGAACGGCTCAATGGTTTGGGGAACATCGCCCCGAACAGAGCTTCCGTTGTTCGTCGCTGGCGCACTCTTTGTTCTGTTTTTCTTTGGTGTTTCCAGGGTGGGGACAGACTTCATCCCAGCTCTGACGAATGTGTTTTGGGCTTTGGGTTGGGCTGTTGTTGCCTATACGGCGGCGTTTCGAACAGACCTTCTCGCACAGGCGGTGTCGCGCAACCCCATGCTGATCGCCATGGCTGTGATTGCGATACTCTCAGCACTCTGGTCGCTCATCCCATCAATAAGCGCGTTTCGCGGTGTTCTGCTGTTACTCAACATTCTTGTTGGCTTTGTCGCGTTCCACCATTTTGGTTTGAAACGAACCCTTCAAGTGCTCTTTTGGTTTTGTTTGGTTGCTCAGGTCGGGTCGCTTCTTTTGATCGCGAGCGGGCATCACGCAGCCTTTGACCATACAGGCTATACGCCGAAGGGGCTTTTCCCACATAAGAACAGTCTGGCTATGAATGCCGGTCTCTTGTTCTTCACAAGCCTCATTCTCTATGCGGACGGCTGGCGGCGGCTTGTTTCCCTCGCTGGTGCTGCCACCGCGATTGTCGCCCTTGTTTTGTCGACATCGGGAACAGGCTTGATCGTTTGCACGCTTATGCTTGGCATTCTTACGTGCTGCGCGGTGGCCTCCTTCGGGCTGCGTGCAACCCAGTTTGTTGCTGGTCTTGGTCTTTTGGCGTTCGCCTTGATCATTCTCGTCATCTCGTTCACGGGCTTCAATCCCTACCTGGAGTTGCTCGATGCACTCGGTAAGGACACCACGCTAACGGGTCGTACACTGCTTTGGGAATTTGCGTTCAATACCTTTGCAAACCACCCGTGGCTTGGCGTTGGCTACTTTGCCTATTGGAATTCACCGGAGACGACGGCGACGTCTCTCATGATCATAGCTGGCATCCCGCTGAAGTCGTTCCATAACAACTTCCTTGATGTGCTGGTCGGGGTCGGCTTGCTCGGCCTAATCCCATTTGTGCTGGCTTTATTTGGACTTCTCTTTCGGACTTTCTACCATTTTGTTGTCACGCGTGAACCGATCCTCGCGTGGCCGTTTGCCTATACGTGCTTCATGTTAATCTACTGCATGAGTGAGTACCCACTGTACTGGAACAGCGAGTACCAAATGCTACTTGCTTTTGTGGGTGCTGCATCAGCGGCTGCGCCAAAGCAGCTTGCTGCTCGGCATCGGCCACAACCACTTGGTGATGTTGAGTTGGTTGCGGCCTAACCAGGCACGTTTGATGCTTGCTACCGTGTTCTTACTGGTGGAAGAGCATCCGTCCGAGGCCCCGCCAGGGACCATGCATCCAGTCGGCAGAACCTGTGCGCGCCGCGATTGATTTCCTAAAAACTGCCTCCCCCTCTCCCTATTTCTCTTGAAGCTCGATTGGGTACTTTTGACAGTACAAAGAGTAATTGGCTCAGATACTATGACGCGCAGTCTGAAGGGCTGACGGAAGCACAAAAGACTTAAATGGTCGATGTCCTCAGATGCCGTTTTAGAATTCGCAAGCAACATCCGAGCTTGTCCAACATGTGCTCTCTCCCACGAATATTGGAAAACACTAGAGGACCAAGAAAACAGCTCGAAACAAAGCAAATCGAAAATCAATGGAAGTATTTTTTGCTGTTTTTTCTATCGTTACTGCTTTGCGCCTCTGCACTCTTGTGCATATCAACGCATTCTGACTTCCAAATGATGAGACTGATGGAAGAGACATTGCTGCGGCGCACCATTTCCAAAGGTGGTACGTGGCTGTTAAAGCCACCAATTTGCTTCACGTTAATACATATTATCACAAAATTAATCCATGTCCTTGAGTGAACAGAGGATCCAGGCTAATCCTTGTTCCGGAGAGCGCGTATCAATCTTCTCAGTTAAGGGGTGGGTCTTATGGAATTTAGAACCATTGCCGACGTCCAAAGTCATAGTCACTCTCTACCACCTCCAGCAGATAGTGCAGTGCACGATCTGATCCATGCGCCAGCTCAACGTGACAAGATGATTATTGTTCATCACTCACGTTTGTTTCGCGATTGCCTCAAACAAGCGCTGAATAGTTCCGTTGATTTCGAAATTGCTGACTTTCGAACACTAGATGAAGCACTAAGCCAAGTTGACGGACATGCCATCCGTTTGCTGATTATCGGGTTGCAAGGCAACGACTGGCTCGCGGAACGGTCGAAACTGGATGCCGTGCTTGATCACGTCGGAGACGACGTACCGCTTGTTGCGACGGGCGACAGCGAAGATCCACGATTTGTCGTGAACCTTTTGAATAAAGGCGTACGGGGCTACATCCCAGCGAGCCTGGAGTTAGAAGTCACCCTCCATGCTCTCGCTCTTGTCATGGCCGGCGGGGTCTACGCCCCGGCCAGTTGCTTGCTGAAACTTTGGCAGAACCCGACATCGGAAACAGAAAAAGCTGGTGACCTGCGAGGGCTGACAAACAAGCAACTCGCGGTGATCGAAGCCATTCGACAGGGGAAGGCCAACAAGACGATCGCGTATGAACTCAATATGTGTGAGAGCACCGTGAAGGTTCATGTTCGCAACATCATGAAGAAGTTGCAGGCCAAGAACCGGACGCAAGTGGCCTACATCGCCAACAAAATGCTTCAACAGGTCAACGAATAGGGCCTTTTGCATTTTCGGCGCGAGCGATCCGATCTTGGTGTCTTGCTGGTGGCGGACCATTCCACGCGATTAAGAGGCGTGTGAGACGGTATTCGATTGCCGTCTCAAGCTGCTGAGTTGCGCGGCTGCATTTCAACGTTATCCAGCCAACCCAATCCGTCCTGAGTCCCCCCAAGCGGGCGGTACTCGCACCCGATCCAACCGCGATACTGGGATCCGTCGATGGCCTCTAGGATCTCGGCAAAGCTCCAGTCGCCCTTGTCGGGTTCACACCGCTTCGGCGGCCCCGCGATCTGAATGTGCCGCGTGATATCAGCGTACTCAACGACCTCTGCCCGCACATCGGCGCCCATTCGGTGGCGATGATAGAGATCCAACTGAAGACCGACATTGGGGGCTCCAACGGCCTCAATGATTGATCGGGCATGGTTTGTTTGAGACAGATGATAGCCCGGCATGTCGTATGTGTTGATTGGCTCGATCAGGATCTCAATGCCATGGGGCTCGGCCATCCGTGCGGCTAACGACAGATTACCGATGAACGTTTCATCATCTGCCGTTGCAGCGAGACCGGCCATAGCGTGGAGCCTGATGCAGCCAACGGTGTCGGCATAAGCAAGCGCGGTTGTAACAGCCTTTTCAAACTCATCTTCGCGGCCCTTCTGGGCAGCCAATCCGCGATCACCAACATCCCAGTTGCCCGGCTCGATATTGAAGAGCGCCAAAGTCAACGCATGCTCCTGGAGCGTGTTGCGGACCGCGGCGGCCGCTAACTCATAGGGAAACAGCATTTCGACGCCGCAAAACCCGGCTTTGGCGGCTTGTTCAAACCGCGCGGCGAGCTGAACTTCGTTGAACATCATCGTCAGGTTGGCCGCGAAGTTGTGCATCCGTCTCACCCCAGATCTGGTTTTGTCCGCCGCAGTGCCTTGACCTGCCCTCGGCGTGTTTTTTGATCAAGCCGCCTTTTCTTTGCAGCACGCGACGGTTTTGTGGCGATGCGCGGTTTTGGTGGATGTAAGGCCTGACGCACCAGTCGCACCAGACGTTGTCGTGCGTCGGCCCGATTTCTCTCCTGGGTCCGATACGTTTCAGCACGTAGGATCAATATTCCTTCGTCGGTTAATCGCCGACCTGCGAGTGGTCTCAAGCGCGCTTTCACCCCACCGCTAAGGGTGTTGCAGCCCAACAGATCAAACCGCAACTCAACGGCCGTTGAAACCTTGTTGACGTTTTGACCGCCCGGCCCAGACGCACGCACAAAGCGTTCTTCCAGCCATTGCTCTTCGATCACTGTCAAATGGTCAATGTGGAGGTCCGCCATCAGCGTGCTCCAACGTCCCAGTAGTCGCCTCTGAAATAGAGCAGCGGACTGACTTCTGCCCTAAACAAGCCGTCAATGACTTGCCCGATGAAGATTGTGTGCGTCGAGAAGGCATGTTGATCAGTCAAACGACATTCGAGTGTTGCCAAGGCACCATCCAAAATGGGTGCACCCGCTGCTCCAACGCGCCAGTCAGATCCGCGAAAACGGTCCTCCCCCGATACTCCGTCTCGCCCGGCAAAGAGATCGGCGACAGCTTGTTGCTCGCTTGACAGTAGATTGACGCTGAAAACCCTCATTTGCCCAATCAAACCGTGAGCCTGCGTCTCACGCCCGACGCAAACGAGAAGTGCCGGCGGCTTGTCTGATACCGAGGCGACTGCCGTGGCGGTTAGTCCCGCTCGCGCACCAGGATCACCTGTTGCCACGACGGTCACCGCACCAGCTTGATGGCGCATGATTGCCCGGTACCGCTCACTTTCCATGTTCGGCACCTTATTCATTGTACCAGTTTTTGGGTTTTCGATTTCGCGCGTCTCTTCAAGTTGAGGGGCGTGTTCTGGCCGGTTGATCGTTAAATCGCTCGAATTTTCTGGGCCTGAACCGTCGGGGTTCGTCACGTTTCATTGTCCTCCAGCTTATTCAGCCTTCCTCTCAACTTGTACGAAGATAACCCGGTTGCCTGCTGGGTCGTTTATCGTCATCTCTCGCGTGCCCCAGGGCTGGTCTTCAATCCCTGGATTTAGCCGGGCGTGCGGGCGCTGAGTGATTTCGTGATGGTACGCATCAACGTCTTCGACCCAGATGCGAACTGCGCTTCCAGGCGTGCAATCACCATGATGCTCGCTCAGATGCAAGATCGCATGACCACGGGAGAGTTGGCAGTAGAGCGGCAAACCGGGCTCGAACCTATGTTCCCAGTCAACCCGAAAGCCGAGATAGTCGATATAGAACGCGCGCATTTCAGCTTCGATGAAACTGCGAAGGATCGGGATTATTGGTCCCATCTGGCTCTGCTGGGCGTTTGTAGGCGCGCTTGGCATCATTCCCTCCTGGAACCTTGAGGCTGTAGCGTAGCTTAACTGTTGTTGTATTGGATGGGCTGGAGGTTCTTGCTTGGTTGGTCAAGCACAGTTTGTGCCCCGCTGCGGCGTGGTCTTTAACGCTGTCTTTGCATTGTTTGGTTCAGCCACCCGAGACGTTGATCGGCTAAAATCTCGCGGGCTGCGTTGTGTCCGGGAACCCCAGAGACACCCCCGCCGGGATGTGCGCCTGAACCGCACAGATACAGTCCCTTCACCGGCATTCTATAGTTGCCGTAACCGAGTACCGGGCGATTTGAAAAGAGTTGGTCCAAACCCAGTTGGCCGTGGAAAATATCGCCGTCAATCAAGCCGAAGCGCTGTTCCAAGTCCCAAGGTGAAAGAACCTGCCTTGCAATAACTGCGTCTGGGAGATTTGGGGCATGCTTTCCAAGCGTCGCGATCACATGGTCGGCAAAGGCTTCTTTTTCCGAAGTGTCTTCCCAGGAACGTGGGCCCGGCAAGCGAGGGGCGACATGCTGCACGAACAATGATGCCACGTGTTGGCCAGGCGGCGCGAGCGTCTTATCGATCGTCGAAGGGATCAGCATCTCGATCACTGGCTCGCGAGACCAACCGTCCCGTTTGGCATCGAGGAAAGCGTTATCGAGATAGTCCATGGTGGGACCAATGATGATCCCTGCACCGTGATGATCGGCTTGCTGTTTTCCTGGTCGCGCTAAGAAATCTGGAAGTTCGCGTAACGCGATGTTCATCCGAAACGTGCCCGATCCGCTTCGAATGTTTGTGAAACGGGATTTGAGCTGCGTCTCGATCTCAGCATCTGCCAACAACTTGGAGAATAGAAGCTTGGGCGGTAGACCGACGGCGATTGTGTCAGCCGAGAATTGGCGCCCGTCTTCGAGCGTTACACCTGTGACTTGCTGATTGTTGGTATTGATTGTTTCAACACCTGTGTCTGTCTCAATGACTGCACCGGCTTTGATGGCTGCCTTGGCCATTGCCCGCGTGATTGCGCCCATGCCGCCGATGGCATGCCCCCATACACCCGGCTTGCCGTTGACTTGTCCGAAAACGTGATGGAGCAGAACGTAAGCAGTGCCAGGCGTGGTTGGTGACGCATAGGCGCCGACGATTGAATCAAATGCGAATGCCGCTTTGACATGGTCGTTTTCAAACCATCGGTCCAAGACTTCCGCCGCGCTCTTTGTGAAGAGATCAATGATGTTCCGTTTGTCTTCACTGGGCAGGTTCAAAAAGCGTCGACTAAGGCCGAGTGACTTCGGGATATCGGACATTGGCAACCCGCCTGTCAGGCGGGGCGGCGTCTGAAGTGTCAGGTCTCGCAATAGATCCGCAGCTGTCGCCAACATGGCATCGAAGGCATCAAGGTTGGCTGCATCGCGTGCACTGAATTGCGCAATCGCTTCCCGCCTTGCGGAAGCTCCGTAGGGCATCAACAACGAACGGCCTTTGTCGATGGGCCAGAAATTCGCGATGGGGCGTTCGATAATCTTCAAGCCGTGTGCGGACAAATCCAGATCGGTCATGACTTTGTCTGCGAGCAGGCTGACGGTGTAGGAGGCAACGGAGTTTCTGAAACCGGGATGGAATTCCTCGGTTATCGCTGCTCCACCGACCAAATCACGCTTTTCGAGCACAAGAACGCGTTTTCCAGCTTTGGATAAGTACGCCGATGCGACCAATCCATTGTGCCCTGCACCAATAACTATGACGTCCCATTCATAGGGCATTTGGGATTGTTCTTTTTGCAAGTGCGAAGTCTATCCCAAGGTTTTATCTAGAAAATATTTGCAGTGGATGTGTACGTTATTACAGTGGTTTTTTCTTCAGAAAGTGTTTCCATCGGAACACCTTCAGTGTTTGAAGATGTGTCAAATGTGGGGTCTCGTATTGATTTTGTTTACGACCAACTCAACACTGCTATTTGTAAGAATTGCCTTCATGTTTCGTTAGGGGAATCCCTAGAAGATCGGGTGTGAATGCTTAGGTAACGGTTACGGTTGAAAATCTCCTGGCAAAGTTGTCCTCGCCTGACGGTTTTCAAATACTTTAAAGCGACTGTGTCATTCGGTTTTCCCCGGTGACTTGCATCCTATTCGGAGATGCTTTCGATGACGTTGAAACAAAGCGGACTGTATGTTGGAAGCATTGCAGCGGCGAACGCGCCGCCTTCTCAACACGCGCGCGCTGACAACGGATTCGGACATATGCTCGGCTTCTTGGTCGTGGCGATCCTGCCAGCCGCTTTTTGGACCGGCATTCTGAATGTGGTCGTCGGCTTCTTTGATGTGTCGTTGAGCATGACGTTCTTGGGTTGTTTCTTCACATCGATTGCCACGTTTCTCGGTGTTATCTTTGCTGCTGTCGCGCGGACATCGACGCGTAGCTGAGTTCAACCCCTTCGCCTTGATGTCTCAAACCGTGTTAACCCGCACCTGGTTCTGACCGAAGCGCACTGACGCCAGAACCAACTCTTCGGTTCGCCTAAAGCGCGTTCACTTTTGCGGACCTTGGTCTAGCTTCCCCATCTACATCGCAGTTGACGACATGTTCCTCGCTTGCCAGCGATTGTGCAGTTTGTTCTCACAAACCTACAGCGGCGGCATGAAAACGATGACAGGCAGCCACGAAACGCCCCGCCTTTCGCGAACTGGCAAGTGCGTATCGTTTGACAGTCTTTATTCGGATTGAATGTGCTGCTTTGGCTCCAAGCGGCAGAAGATGCGAACACCAAGCCCCCAGCCAGTGCCAAAGCGCATATTGGAACTTTTCGTGCGTTCATAACGCCACTCCCGATTGACGGACCAACCACGCTCAAAGGCCGCAGGTCGGATTATGGAGAGTGTCATGGGCGCAAGCGTGCGATGCAAGGGCTATAACGCCGTTTCATGAATGCTATGCGGCGCAAGGTTAAGCTCAACCAATGCTCGCTGGCCCAAGCGACGAGCCAGATTGGCAGATGCGGCAGCTTCAGCTGGCGGTCTCAGCGCTTATTCCGCAGCAACGCGTTCGTTGTGGCCAACCAATTCCATATAGTCGGTCATCAAGGTTTTGGTGATGTCACCGGGCGTGTAGGCATACTCAGCAATGGCAGATACCGGGGTGACTTCTGCAGCTGTTCCCGTCACGAAGCATTCGCTGAATGTGCCCAACTCGTCGGGTAAGATCGTGCGCACGAGAACTTCGTAACCGCGCTTGTTGGCAAGGTCGATGACGGTGCGCCGGGTGATGCCATCCAGGAAGCAATCGGGCGTGGGCGTATGAATGACGCCATCTTTTACAAAGAATACATTTGCGCCTGTGCATTCGGCCACGTGGCCGCGATAGTCGAGCATCAAGGCATCTGCCAGCCCGGCTCTTTCCGCACGATGCTTCTCGATCGTACAAATCATATAGAGGCCAGCAGCTTTGGCCTTACATGGTGCGGTTGCGGGGTCTGGCCTGCGGTATGTGGCCATGCCCAGCTTAAGGCCCTTGAGCCGTTCTTCCATTGGGAAGTATGACCCCCAGTCCCATGCAGCAATCGCCAGGTGGATGGTATTTTCCTGAGCTGAGATCCCCATCTGTTCACTTCCGCGCCAGGTGATCGGACGCACATAGCCGTCGGTAAGGTTGTTGGCCTTGACCACCTCATTGCACGCCGCATCAATCTGCTCGGCGGTGTATGGAATCTCGAAATCTAGGATTTGTGCGCCTTCAATCAGTCGCTCGGTGTGCTCTCGCAACTTGAAAATCTTGCCGTTGTAGAGCCGCTCACCTTCGAAAATCGCGCTACCGTAATGAAGAGCATGCGAAAGGACGTGAAGCTTTGCATCACGCCACTGGATGAGCTCGCCGTCGAGCCAAACAATTCCATCCCGCTGATCGAAGGGCAGCAGTTCGGCCATGGGAGACAACCTCTTTTAAAGTTTCGAACGGCCAATTGTTCCTGGCCAATTCTGGATACCACCATTGACTTCAAAACGTCGTACGGCCCTTAAACACTGCAATCTACCGACGAACGGAAGCGAACGAAGCTAAACGACTTGGCGTTGTACGTTTTGATCGTCTGAGGACGTGGTCGCTAGATGGTTTTGCAACAGCCCCCTTATCGACCCAAGGGTAGATCGGCGGGCGACTGATACCAAACAATCGAAATTCAATCGTTCCTGACTTGTCAGCGCTATCAATGCCCTGCAACTATGTCAACAAGGCTGACGTAATTTTCAGCCTTCGGGATCTTGGGATCAAAGGGGTATTCGGCTGTGGCCGACCGTTCAAGACATTCAGAGCGTTTGCACGAAGACGCTGGCGACCTGTGCGATGATGCCGACAGCGCCAACAATGCTGATACTGACGCCGCGTTAGAAGACCGTGGCCGTTTAATTGCCAGCATGGAGCTGTTGTTTTTTGCCTACCGTGATTTCACCAGCGATGCTGATGCTGTACTGGCGCACTATCACTTTGGGCGTGCCCATCACCGTGTGCTGCATTTTGTGCACCGCAACCCTGGTCTGCGCGTTGCTGAACTCTTGGAGATTCTCCGCATAACGAAACAAAGCCTGTCTCGTGTTTTGAAACAGTTGATTGATGAGGGGTTCATCTGCCAAAAGGCCAGCGACAGCGACGGACGAGCCCGATTGTTACACACCACTGAAAAGGGCTGTGACCTTGCGGAGCTGCTTATTGATCTTCAACTCCGGCGCATTTCAAAGGCACTTGGTGAAGCGGGCGTGCAGTCTCAGTCCACTATCGAAGCCTTTCTTTTGGGTATGATTGACGATCGAGACCATCCGCACGTGTCATCGCTTAAGAGATCGGATAACGTCTGACTTCGAACTGCAGTATAGTCGGCATCGGCCTTTCTGATGATCGGCGGAACGGGTCTTATCTCAACATGACCCCTGTTAAACGTTGACTGAGTACATGGGAGTAAAAGGGCTGATGGACACCCCATTAGAACGCACGCCCTCACTTGAGAACGATGCTGCCATCAATGATGATGCTCCCCATGTGCTCATTGTTGATGATGACCAGAAAATCCGCGATTTGCTGGCCCGCTATCTCGGCAGCAATGGCTTTCGGGTAACAACGGCTGCTGACGTGAGCGCTGCACGAGCTGCTATGCGGGGGCTATCTTTCGATCTTGTGCTGCTGGACTGGATGATGCCTGGCGTGACAGGGATTGAGTTGGCACGCGAACTGAAAGCCACACAATCCGTTCCGATCTGCATGCTGACTGCGCGATCGGATACCGATGATCGCATTGAAGGGCTGGAAGCTGGCGTCGATGACTATGTGGCCAAGCCATTTGAGCCACGTGAGTTGCTGCTGCGCCTTCGCAATATCCTCAAGCGGGGAGACACACCGGGTGGCTCGGGTCAGGAGATCAAACTGGGCGGCTTAACGTTCCAGATCGAACGCGGTGAACTTCGAAGTGAAAACGAAACCGTTAAACTGACGGAACGCGAACGCGATCTATTGCGTTTGTTTGCGACCCGCATTGGCAACCCCATCCCCCGCCATGAACTCGCGACCGACGACAACACGGGCAACGAGCGCGCCATTGATGTGCAAATCAATAGACTGCGCCGAAAAATCGAAAGCGATCCGTCCAACCCCGTCTACCTACAAACCGTGCGTGGAAAGGGTTATGTGCTCTATGCTGATTGAGCCCGGTGCTTGCTTCGACTGGTTGGTGGGGCGGCGCATCGGAGGCCGAACCGATGACGGCGCGTATGCGATGGTCCCATCAATTGGCGACAGAGGATGATTTATGGCCTCAGTCGGTAATACCGCACGCGTTCGTCCGCGTTGGGAACGCACCTTCAGACGCGCGATCATCAGCATCAGTGCCGTTCTGACCGGACCCTGGCGCGCGCTACGTCGTGGTTTTTTGAGTGTCGCGTCAGAGCTGATGCCAAAGGGGCTTTATGCCCGCGCGCTGATCATCATCATCGCACCAATCGTGGTTTTGGAAGGCGTGATTGCGTTTGTCTTCATGGAGCGCCATTGGCAGGCGGTTACTGGGCGATTGTCTGAGGCGACGGCCCGAGATGTTGCTGCACTTATTGAAGTTTATGACAATTTCCGCCCGACCGATGATACCGGCCGCCTTATTGAACTGGCACGCGATAAGCTCAACCTCTCTATGCAAGTGCTGCCGCCAGGGGATTTACCTGCCGCTCAGCCACGCCCCTTCTTTGGCGTGCTGGACCGGGCACTTTCCCAGCAGATCAGCAAGCATGTAGGTCGGCCGTTTTGGATTGATACTGTCGGGCAGTCGAAGCACGTTGAAATTCGAGTCAAACACGAAACCGGCATCTTGCGGTTTGTTGCGCGGCGCAGTCAGACCTATGCCTCGAACTCGCACATCTTCTTGCTCTGGATGGTGATCACATCGGTTATCTTGTTGACGGTTGCGATCATGTTTTTGCGCAATCAAATCCGCCCGATTTTGAAGCTGTCACAAGCGGCGGATGCCTTCGGTAAGGGCCGGCCTGTGCCAGATGATTTCCGACCGCGTGGCGCACGCGAGGTTCGTCAAGCCGCGCAAGCATTCGTTGAAATGAGAGACCGGATTACAACCCATGTCGAGCAACGCACTGCCATGCTTGCAGGTGTGTCTCACGACCTACGCACCATCTTGACGCGCTTCAAATTGGAATTGGCGCTAATCGGTGAGACGCCTGCTGCCGCCTCCTTGCGGTCTGATGTCAATGAGATGCAGCACATGCTCGAAGACTATCTGGCGTTTGCAAGAGGTGATGATGGTGAGCAGGCGAAAGCGTCGAACCTCAACGCATTGATGCGCGAGATCCGTGATGATGCCCAAGTGATCGGGCTCGACGTTGATTTGAAGTTTCGCAAGCCGCGCAGGGAACTGTTTGTTCCTCTCAAGCGAAATGCTTTCAAGCGTGCGGTGACGAACCTGGTTTCAAATGCTGGCCGATATGGGACACATATCGTGATCCGTGTTGCCACTGAGCGTAGATGGTTACGCATTGAAGTTGATGACAATGGGCCCGGCATTCCAATGGAAGAACGGGATAACGTGTTTCGACCGTTTTACCGGTTGGACGGGGCGCGCAACCAAGACATGGGCAATACCGGTTTGGGGCTCGCGATCGCTCGTGACATTGTACGAGGACACGGGGGTGATATCACGTTGGGGACCAGTTCGATCGGCGGGTTGCGCGCGATTATCTCAGTGCCACTTTAAACCCCTGTCAGATTGACGAACTTGCGGTGCCGTTGTCAGGCGCAGCGGTTCCGGTATCGAATTCATCGTGCGGTTCAGACTTGGCTTTGCCGCCAAACCCGAAGTTGCCCGGTCGCAGCATGTTGGATACCTGCTCACACATCGACAATGCACCATCAACGTTCTTCATGGTCTGTTCGCCACGTCGCAACCGTCTATCCAAAACGGCCATGGTTTTCGCCATGCCTGGATCATCGTCATCGAGCCATGTCTTTACGATCGAGCCATAGAGCGAGGTCAAGCCCGCCACACGGATTGAGCCTTTCAAGCCTTCGGTCCCAATACCTGCGGCCTGTAGCATCCAAGACTGCGACTCCATCAGCGCGCGCAGGATCGCAGGGTCAACCTCGCGGCTTTCGATGATTGAGGCAATTGAGGACTTGTGCGGGTTCATGGCATCGAA
>JBCBRD010000072.1:0-14702 GCA_039819885.1 Pseudomonadota bacterium | reverse complement strand
AAGCTTCAACAAACGCAAGGCGCGAGACTTTTGACCACGCGCAAGCGCAATCCACGATTGGGCAATCGCACTGGTCAGTTCACCAATCGGACCGCTATCTGCCTTTTGGAAGTGCTTCTCAGCTTCCAGATACTTCTGTTTTTTGAACGCACTTAAGCCAAGAAACATCCGCGCCATGCGATGATTGTCTTGGATTTTGACCAGCCGCGTTGCCAACAGCTCAGCTTCAGCCCAATGACCTTCTGAAGCCTCCATGAGAAAGCTCTGCTCAACAAGCACCGGACTTTCCCGATCCCGGAACAAAGCGTTGCGATAAAACCTCGCCGCCCGCTCGGTATCGTGTTTGCTGCGCGCAAACCGCCCGGCAAGATAGCTTCCCGCCAACGAACGCATTGGCCCAGTCGTGTCAGGCGTACGTGCCGACGCAACCGGCGATACAGCGGTCATTGCTACAAATGAAGCCGCAAAGGCAGCCAGAGTCGTCACCGTAGTCGTCGGTGCAAAAGACGTACTGCGGAAATGGCGCATCAAAACCTACCTTCAGCGATGAAATGGGCGGCCCCCATAAGGCGAACCATTAAGATATCAAAAATCGAGGCGGTTTGGCGACCCATCAATCAACACTGTGACTGGCACGTGAACACAATGGCAACACGAGATGAATTCCCCGTCATGTTCCAGCCACCATCCGGCAGCACGCCGTCCAGGCCGTTATCTTCGGACCGTTAATCTCAGCTGAGAGCCTACATTCCCGCATAGTTCGGACCACCGCCGCCTTCCGGACAGACCCAGGTGATGTTCTGCGACGGATCTTTTATGTCACAGGTCTTACAGTGCACGCAGTTCTGCGCATTGATCTGAAAAGCCTGCTTCCCATCGTCAGCGGTCACAATTTCATAGACACCGGCCGGGCAGTAGCGCTGCGCAGGCTCGGCATAATCCGGCAGGTTGACCAAAATCGGAACGGCAGGATCTGAAAGCTGCAAATGAACCGGTTGGTCTTCCTCGTGGTTCGTCGCGGAGAACGACACACTTGTCAGCTTGTCAAAAGTCAAAACGCCATCAGGTTTTGGATAGTCAATCGGTTTAAACCGCTTCGCCTTCCGCAATGCATCCGCGTCGGACTTACCGTGGCCCATCGTCAGGCCTATTCCAACGCCGCGCAGGCCGGGGATTGAGTTCAACCACATGTCGACGCCACCTAGCATGACGCCACCCACGGTTCCAAAACGCGACCATAGCGGTTTCGCATTGCGTACAGGTTTCAGATCGTCCGCAATCGCACCTGTAAGCACTTCGGTCTTGTAGGCTTCCAACAGATCGGCAGACCGCCCCTCAGACACAGCTTCAAATGCCGCGTCAGCCGCTGCAATACCAGACTGTATCGCATTGTGACTGCCCTTGATCCTCGGGACGTTGACCATCCCCGCAGAACAGCCAAGTAAGGCACCGCCTGGAAACACAAGCTCGGGAAGTGACTGCCAGCCACCTTCCGTAATGGCCCGCGCTCCGTAAGCAATCCGCTTACCCCCTTCAAAGATCGGGGCAATTGCAGCATGCGTTTTGAAGCGTTGAAACTCCTCATACGGGCTGATGTACGGGTTTTCGTAATTCAGGTGAACGACAAAGCCGACGGAAACAAGATTGTCGCCGTAGTGGTAGAGGAAGGAGCCGCCGCCGGTCGACTGGCCCAGCGGCCAACCGAACGAGTGCTGAACAAGCCCGGGATGATGGTTCTCTGGTTTAACTTCCCAAAGCTCTTTCAAACCGATCCCATACTTCTGAGGATCACGGCCCTTGTCCAACTCATATTTCGAAATCAGTTGTTTGGTCAGCGAGCCCCGCGCACCTTCCGCGATCAGGACATACTTGCCATGAAGCTCCATACCGCGCGTGAAGCTGTCTTTTGCCTCACCATCACGCCCTACGCCCATATCTGCGGTGGCAACACCGACCACTGCACGTCCGTCGTCAGAATAGATGAGCTCATTGACAGCAAAGCCAGGATAGATCTCAACACCCATGCCCTCGGCCTGCTCACCAAGCCACGCACACAACGCCCCGAGACTACCGATGTAGTTGCCATGATTGTTCATGAGTGGTGGCATCACGAAATTCGGCAACGTCATTTCGCCGGCTGGACCGAGCACCAAAAAACGATCCTTGGTGACTTTGGTTTCAAGAGGCGACCCCATCTCACGCCAATCAGGCAGCAACGCATCCATTCCCGACGGATCAATCACAGCACCAGACAGAATGTGCGCGCCAACTTCAGAACCCTTTTCAAGCACAACCACCGACAACTCTTCCCCGGCCGCGTCAGCTCTCTGCTTGAACCGGATAGCCGCCGACAACCCAGCAGGCCCAGCACCCACGATCACAACATCAAATTCCATAGAATCACGCGGCGGAAGCTCGGCGCCGTTGCTGGTCATCTTGGGTTACATCCTTTCAGTAGAGGGGTGGGCCGACCAAAGGCAGCGCCCATGCCGGAACGAAAAATCACGTGTTACGCGCTATACGGCAGCAAAGGTTGATCGATTGAAAACGATGGGGTTGCTGAATGCATAGGCATGCAATCGGGTAACGACCATCTAACCTGGGCTGCGGGCAAAACACGTGATAAGTGCAACACACGCTTAATGGTCCTCCCCGGGGTGGGTCAAGACAGGCGCGACGGGCAGCCGCTCCGTGAAAACACAGGGTATCGACCGACCCCGACCATTTGCGCGCCCGGTCGACCTTGAAGATGAACACCGTTGAGGGATACGTGGCACCTCCAACTGACCTCAAAAATGGCGATGCAGGCAGGCAGCGGAAGCTAACAGCAGCCGCTTTGCTGGACTGGTATGCCTCAATGGGCTGCACAGATGTCGTGGCCGACTTTGGAACAGATTGGCCCGCCAAACAGAACCAACCGCCAGGGCTGGAGATCCGCGAGGCACTCGCGAACCGCCAATCAGATCGCAGTGAACCGCCCGCTGGCGGAACACAAACACTCCTCAACCCAAGCAGCAGAACGATCGCCGGCGCGGCAACGACAGCTCAATCATCAACTGTCCCAAAACCACCGCCAAAAGCCCCCCCTGCGACAACCCCAAGCAGGTCGTCGTCGCGGTCAGCCCCAACAGATGCCACAATTGCCGCCGCAAGAGCTGCAGCCGCGGCAGCACCCGACTTGGCAGCGCTCACAAAAACCATCGCGGATTTTGACGGATGCGGCCTTAAGCGAACCGCAAAGAACGTCTGTGTCTATCGAGGTGCACAAGCATCTCGCATTGTCGTCATCGGGGAAGCACCCGGCCGTGACGAGGACCTACAGGGCAAGCCCTTCGTTGGACGCGCGGGACAGCTCCTCGACCAGATGTTGAAGGCCATCGGCCTGACAGAAGACAACACGCACATCACCAACGTGGTCTACTGGCGCCCCCCCGGCAACCGCGCTCCAACACCCCAAGAAGCGCAAACCTGCCGACCATTTCTCGAAAAGCAACTCGAACTGGTCGATCCCAACGTGGTGATCCTCATGGGTGGCTCTGCGGCAAAACAGCTATTTGAGACCTCGGATGGAATTATGCGTACCCGGGGGAAGTGGAAGAAGGTCGAAATCGGCGGGCGACAGCGCGATGCCATCGCCACACTCCATCCCGCATATCTTCTGCGTACGCCCTCTGCAAAACACATGGCCTGGAAGGACTTACAGGCTGTCAAAAAAAAATTATCCGAATAAGCCAGCAAACCCAATCAATATTTCCATGAATTAAAAAGAAATGTACTCAAAATTTTCAGGTGAATTAATCGAAATTGGCTTGCAACACTTAAATCGTCTGTCACGGCCATCGCGTAAATCTTTCCTAGAATTTGTATCGACACAGCTCCTAAGCGTGTCACGAACCATTCACGATGCGAGGCCACCAAGTGTCATCAGGACTGGTATATCTCCGCCCGCGCCCAATTGCCTTCGTCCGTACCACTGGCGATGTCGACAAAGCGGGTCCGATCGCATGGCAAAACTTAAAGAGCTGGTGTGCTCGCATGCCAAACCATGCCGATTTCAAAGTCGCGTACGGACTGACACGCGTGAAAGAAATACACGAAGGGCAGTTCCATTGCGTCTACGAGGCTGGCGTTGAAATGCCGTTTGCCGGTGAACGTAACGGAGAGAGCGGCCTGGGCATCAAACAGCTGCCAGGCGGCGCATACACGCGTCGTCGGCATGTTGGAACACTCCTAGACATCGAAGCAACGATGGACAGTTTTAGACGCGAAGGTCTGGAAGGTTGCAAGTTCGACCTAGATCGAAATCGTCCAACCGTTCAGATCTTCCTCTGCAATCCTTGCAACATCTTGGATGGCGAAATGAAAGTTGATCTCTTGCTACCGATCTCAGTCAACGAAAACGCTTACGCGGCTTGATAGGCGCCAATCACACCTTAACTCTGGCTTATCAGTGCAAACTTTGAAGCGAATTGAACCGGTTCCATCTAGGCTTGAAGAACTCTAAACTCAGGTCAAAGCGTCTCGCGCACCTTTGCATCCCAGCCGGTGCAACTGATGCACGCGACTGATCAGGAGCTGAAGTGAGATGCCACGTATTGATGAAACACGTCCCTTTATTCCGGTCCGCATCGCCATTCTGACCATGAGCGACACGCGCAGCCTGGAAGAAGACAAGTCCGGCAGTTTGCTTGCCGACCTTCTCACGACGGCAGGACACGAGCTCGCCGACCGGGCCATTTGCACCGATGATGTCGGCAAGATCCAAGCAACTGTCCAAGGCTGGTTGGATGACGCCGCGATCGATGTGGTTGTGACAACCGGCGGTACTGGCTTCACAGGGCGAGACGTCACACCAGAAGCGCTGCAACCGCTATTTGAGAAACACATCGACGGCTTTTCGGCGATTTTCCACAAGCTGTCTTACGACAAGATTGAAACATCGACGATCCAATCTCGGGCTTGCGCAGGTGTTGCAAAAGGCACCTACGTTTTTTGCCTACCTGGCTCACCCGGCGCCTGCCGCGATGCATGGGATGGGATTTTGAAATGGCAACTCGACAATCGCCACCGCCCCTGCAACTTCGTTGAGATCATGCCTCGCCTGGAAGAACACCGGCGTGTCGCATCTTAAGCCAACGCGTTACCGGCCCCAAAGGCACTCAGTCAGTAACCGGCCTTCGCACGTTCAATCGCAAGCAGTTGGCGCGTTGCATTCGCATTATCGAAAATAGCTTGGCCCAATTGGCCGACGAAAATGAGAAAAACACCACCAGCCATCGCCGCCAGTCCAAACTCCAATCCGATCATACCAAGTGTTGTGCCGCTCGCCGTCAGCTCAGGGATCGTATTCAGATAAGTCGCCGCAATCGCTGCGGCCCCACCGAGCAGCGCAAGCCAGCCGATCAACACAAGACAAATAGCAATAACACCACCAGCGCGATACTTCCGGCGAAACGCCGTCTCGAGGTCACCGTCCACCTCTTCAATCGCACGCATCATGCGCGGCAGTTGTGTGTCGTGATCAGGATCACTTACAGGTACGTTGGGTGGAGTTGAAGGCAGCTTAGTTGCTGGGGCCATCCCATGCGCGTTCACCGATGGATCTTGCTGCAACCCTGCCAAACGCGACGAAAGCCGAGGATCATCAGGAACACGTCCACCACGAGCGGCGGAAGCCGGTGGAGGCCCACCAGATTGCATCACGACATTCGCAGGCGTTGCGACACCCCGACGTTGCGTCGGGCTGGGCCCACCATGATTTGGCTTTTGGCTACCGGCCGCTGCAGGCTTCGGCGAAAAGCTCACATCCAAAGGTGGTGACGTCGCAACGTTCGACGGCGCGGTCAGGGGTGCGGGACCCGTGTTCAGCTGGTTATCAACTGGACCTGTTTCGCCGGTTGGGACATCAGCTAGCTCTGGTGAGAAAGCTGCTGGCCCACCTTTCGTGCGCTTTTCTACACGAGCGTAGGACTCATATGCGATGCGCCCTTCTGTACTGTCTGGAAATTGATCGGCCAGATAGGCGTAGGCACGCAGCGCATAGTCGTAATCGCCGTCCGCCTCTGCACGCTGACCAAACTGCAGCATTTCAGCAGGGGAATAGTCCTGCGCCGATCCCATCGTTATACAATTCCGCTACGCACCACACCGATGAAGAGCCTGTCACAAAGTTTGTGACCACCCACGACCCTTTTGAATATGTCATAGATAAGCATTGCATTCCAACCGTCCACTGAAATCAAATCAACGGCAGAATGATACGAGCAGATTTTTCATGCAGCCGCTGGAATGACGGAAGGTCATCAACGTCATCGAGTGCCTGAATATGCGCGACGCTGGCTGGCCTAATCGCTTGGCACGTATCCTGAAGCGCATGCGAAGTCGACCACCGGACACCGTGAAAAAGACCACGCCGAGAAACGCCTGCCCTTAATCCAATGAGCCAGAACCCCCCATCGTGCGAGGGTCCAAAAACGGCATCATGGCCTTCAAGTCGAGCAAACGCATCTGCAATCAAACTTGGCGTAATGGCGGGAATGTCCGACCCGATCACAACCACTGGCCCCGGTTCAGCCGTTCGAAAAACATGTTGCAGCCGTGCGCCGAGATCTCCCTGACCCTGTGGCTTGAGTTTCACTGCAGTTGAACTAGCGAAGTAGAAATCGGACGGTAAAGCGACATCCGGGGCAACAAAGAGAGTTGTATGCCACCGTCGCGGGTGAACGAGACGCCGGACCGTAGCCGCCAAGGCATTACGATAGAAACGAACAGCACCAACCGAGCCAATACCCTTGGCAAGCCGTGTCTTGACCCGTCCGGCGCGCGGGACTTTGGCCATGATAACAAGCTGCCTCACCCATGGTCCTTTTCACCTTTCACCGGCAACGCAGGTGCGAGCAATTCTTCACCATCGGTGTCTTCAGCGCGAGCATGCGGGTAGTAGACGGTGGCAATATCTTCGACAGGGCGACCCAGGAAATAGAGCATCAGGCAATATTGATTGCGCAAAACCCGACGCAAGTACCCCTCCGCACGATACCGCGAAGGGCTCGTAACGGCCGCGCTTCTCAGCACTGTCATACGACGAGCACCGATCCGACCGATAAACTCCAGATCTTCCATGATCGGCATGGGGCGATATCCGCCCAGGTCCTTATAGAGCGACTTTGGGATCAGCAACCCTTGATCACCATAGGGGCATTTGAAAATCCCGGCGCGAACAGCCACACAGGCTTCTAAAAGGCGCGGTGCCAAACCGTCATCATCGAGGGCAAAACGAAAAGCAGCCGCACTCCGTGCTTTGCGTCCCGTATCCACCTTTTCCATGAAGGACGCTGCATCTCGCAACCATCCTGGGTCCAGAACAGTGTCAGCATGAAGCACAAGCAGCCACGTCCCGCGAGCGCGTTCAACACCTGCTGCAATCTGACGACCCCGCCCTCGCGGAGCATGCACGACGGTTGCACCCGCCTGTTCAGCAATCCGCAGCGTCCGATCGCGCGATCCGCCATCGACAATGATCACTTCACGCACAAATCCATCAACAACCGCCGGCACGAGCGCAGACAGGCTGCTGGCCAACGTTGTTTCGGAATCGAGCGTAGGAACGATGACAGAAATCATAAGTCGTGTGTGGCAGAACCCCCGGCCCGCAACAAGTGTCCGTTCGCCACCCCCGACTCTATTCCCGTCGAAACTATGACTTGTGTTCGCCTTTTGTTCTGATACATTCCAAAACAAGCTTCAACGTTGCCAGTATCACACAAGACCAAATGAGACCGCAGAACTCGTAATCAGAATTCCTCCGTGATCCACAACCCGAGGAACACTGCTAACCAATGGCGGACAAAAACTCAGCGCATGCCGAAGGCAAGCACGTAATACAAAATCCCATGGATCCTGCCGCTCGTGCACGTGGCCGTGGCGCATGTTCGAACGCAACCGGCCGTTTTGAGACAGAAACGCGCGAAGCAATTGATGACGGCTGGGACCTATTGGAAGAGCTGCCACCACTGCGCACAAACGTTCATCGCGACACAGCCAAAACGATCATCACTCGAAATGACAGCCCGGACATTTCATTCGATCAATCCATCAACCCCTATCGCGGTTGTGAGCACGGCTGCATCTACTGTTACGCCCGCCCAACACACGCTTACCTCGGTCACTCACCGGGATTGGACTTTGAAACCGAGCTTTATGAAAAACCTCATGCCGCAAAACTACTCGAGGCAGAGTTGGCTGCACCAAACTACGCACCGAGAACCATCGCGCTCGGCTCTAACACCGACCCATATCAGCCAATCGAACGATCACGCCAAATTACGCGTGCGATCCTCAAAGTCCTCCAACGCACGCGTCACCCAGTTGGCATTGTCACCAAGTCCGCCCTGGTTACGCGTGACATCGATATCCTATCGGAGATGGCCAAAGACGGGCTTGTGAAAGTCGCACTGTCCGTCACAACCTTAGACAGAAAACTTGCACGCGCCATGGAGCCACGCGCCTCCACACCGCAAAAACGCCTCGAAGCCATTCGCCAACTAACCGGTGCGGGTATTCCCACTGCGGTGATGGTTGCTCCGATCGTTCCAGGCCTCACCGACCACGAGATTGAAGACCTTTTGAAGAACGCGAAAACTTCAGGTGCAACTGAAGCCGGTTATGTCCTCCTGCGTCTACCACTTGAGATTAAAAACCTGTTCCGTGAGTGGCTGGCAAACGAGCGACCAGATCGCGCCAAACGCGTGATCTCACTCCTGAAGTCTATGCACGCAGGCCAGGACTACCGTTCAGAATTCGGTTTGCGACAAACAGGCTCCGGCCCATATGCGGAACAAATCGCAAAGAGGTTCCGGCTAGCTCTAACACGCAACACTCTCAATCTCCGTCGCGTCGAGCTTCGAACAGACCTGTTTCGAAAACCTGTTTTAAGCGGAGGGCAGTTCGATATGTTCGCGTAGCTGTTGCGATCCCTGTTGGGATGCCGCAAACGTCGCTGATGAAAGCAAAGTCTTCACCCAAGAAAAGTTACAAACAGCGCAACGTTGCAACCTACAACATCGAAAGTGCGGCGGCCCTTGACGGTGCAAACATCATTGCAGGCGTTGATGAGGCCGGTCGCGGCCCCTGGGCTGGTCCTGTCGTCGCAGCCGCTGTGATATTGGATGCCACAACCATCCCGCATGGCATTGCAGACTCCAAGGCACTCGACGAAGCAAAGCGCGAAGCATTATTCGACGAGATCAGTGCTTCGGCTCAAATCGGAGTTGGCGTAGCTGACGTTCAGCGGATCGATCGAGACAACATCCTAGCTGCCACCATGTGGGCAATGTGCGAAGCTATTGAAGCCCTGCCCGAGCGACCCTGCCTTGCACTCATAGATGGCAATCGCGCACCGCCATTGTCTTGTCAGGCGCGCACCATCATCAAGGGTGATGCGATCTGCCTCTCAATCGCGGCAGCGTCCATCATCGCGAAGGTCACTCGCGATCGTATCATGCGTGAGCTCGGCACCAAGCACCCGCAGTACGGTTTCGAACGCCACAAGGGTTATGGCACAAAGCAACATCAAGACGCATTGGCCACATATGGCGTGACACCGCACCATCGCCGATCGTTCAAGCCAATAAAGGCTCTGCTTAAGAATTCAACGGATACGCCTTAGCCCGAGATCTTAAAGAATCCGGCGATCACAACAGCACCCAGCATCACGGTTGTCCAAAATGCCATGGTGCCCGTCGGCCAAGTCCGGCCAAAAAGCCCGTCCGGACCAGCGTGTCGGTGCAAGATATTGTAGGCCTTCGTTGCACCGTTCACGACACCATCGGCAACGAAGCTCCAGGTATAAACGCGGAACCGATTGGCAAACTGCGCCAACGCATGCCCCGGTCTCCGATAAAACCAATCTGTATCCAGGTTCACCGATTTCAGTTCTGGCGGATAGATCCCGTTCCGCATCATCACCGTGAACGCCAAGGCCGAGAAGATTAGCAACTGCACTTGCGTCACCACATGCTCGACCGTGTAGGGCGCATAACTGATGTCATAAGGCAGCAGTGCGTAAAGCGGAGCCGGATAGACACCAATGCCGATGCAAAGGAACGCAGCAATCCCCATAGCGATCAGCATATTCATCGGCGCCTCTTCGCACCGCTTGCCACTGTCTTGCGCGAAGAACGCTGAGTACGGGACTTTGACGCCAGTGTGTTGGAATGCACCCACACTCGCAAACAACAAAACCAGCCAGACCCATAAGTATCCCTCCTTCATCGCAGCCGACATGATCAACGACTTCGATACAAACCCAGAGAACAATGGGAACGCAGAGATCGAGGCTGCACCGACAGCGCAAAAGCCAGTTGTCCATGGCATGGACCGATAAAGCCCGCCAAGCTCGGAAGCCTTGGCCGTTCCGACGCGATAGAGCACAGCGCCTACCGACATAAACAAAAGCGCTTTATAGATCGTACTACAAAATGCATGGGCCGCTGCGCCACTAATCGACAGTTCGGTACCGATACCAATGCCAATGACCATAAAACCAAGCTGACTATTCAGCGAGTAGGCCAACACCCGACGCAAGTTGTTCTCAATCAGCGCATGGAAAACCGGGAAGGCTGCCATGATCGCACCAATTGTGATCAGCATCTCCGTGCCTGCGTAGCCGCGCGCCAGTGCATAAATGGCAAGCTTGGTGGTAAATGCCGACAACATGACGGTACCCGTCACAGTCGCTTCCGGATAGGCATCTTGCAGCCAGTTGTGAAGCAGTGGGAACGCGCACTTGATGCCAAACGCCACCAGGATGAGCTGTCCACTCAACGTCTCGACATCGAGTTTGTTGAATGCGATCGATCCGGTTTCGCGGTAGTAGAACAACACACCAGCCAGCAGGATCACGCCGGACCCAATCTGGATCACAAGATACCGCAGCCCTGCCGCATCAGCCGATGGCGTGCGCGATGCCCAGATCAAAAACACCGACGAAATCGCCGTCAGCTCCCAAAAGACAAACAATGTAACAAAGTCACCGGCAAAGACCGCGCCGATAGCACTTCCCGCGTAAATCAACCCGCACACATGCTGCATCCAATCGCCGACATGCAAAGCGTAGATGACGCCAATGAAGGTCGCGATGAAAAACACGGTGCCAAAGAGAAAACTGAGCTTATCGACCCGCAAAGTCGTCAGCGTCATGTCGAACAAGCCGACCTGTCCAAGGTCACCCATGGGCAATCCCGACAGATGCACAAACGCAATCACCGGGATTGCCAGCATGTAAGCAGAACGAACCACGCCGCTCAAAAACGGAATGAGCAAGGCGCCGACGATGACGATCACACCAGGATTGAGCTCACCCAGCCCGAGACTGCTAAACAGCTCACTCATCGTAGTAATCCTCAGGCCGCATCAAGATTGTGCGCATCCACTTCGCAACCAGCACAAGCGCGACACAGCCAACAAAACCGTAAAACGCGTAAAAGCCCCAATAGTGCTCGATCTCGAATTTGCCGTGCTTGTGCACAAACGGATCAATCAGCACCAACAGCGCACAGACCGCATAAAGAGCGTAGACGATCTTGTTGACGTTCTTCGGATCATCGATCCAGGTGCGCTCGTGTTCGGGCGTTTCGAAATGCGTGTGGCCATCATCTGGTCCACCGTGATCAGCGGCCATTGCCGACACCTCCTACGCCAGGGGTTGCACCATCTACCGTCTGCGTTGCATCAACCGCGCGCAAATCAATCATCTGCGCCAGTTCCGCAACCGGCTCAGCCATAAAGAACAGTACGAGGCAACCAAAGGCTGTGATGCAAATCGGCACGACACAGGCCAGCGGTGCTTCCGCAATGCGAACCGGCGTGTTTGGCTCTGCGTCAGGTGGCGGTTTGAAAAACGCTCGCGCAACAATCGGCATGAGGTAAGCCACGTTCAAGAGAGATGAAATCATGAACACGGCAACGGCAAACTGATACTGCGAATCAAGTGCCCCGAGCGCCAAGAACCACTTACTCCACGTACCTCCAAACGGCGGCAAGCCGATGATGCTTAACGATGCGATCAAGAACGCGCCCATTGTAAAAGGCATCAACTTGCCTATTCCATCGAGCTGCGAAACTTCCGTTTTCTTGTGCGCGACATAGAAGGCACCAGCACAGAAGAACAGTGTGATTTTACCAACCGCATGCATCACGATGTGCAAAGCCCCACCCGTCACGCTGGCAGCCGTCGCAAGCGCTGCACCTAGAACGATATAGGCAAGCTGTGAGACCGTCGAATACGCCAACCGTGCTTTTAAGTTGTCCTGGTTCAAGGCCACGATCGAGGCCATGATCACACCAAACGATGCCAGATAAACGAGCCACGCATTCGCACCTGAGCCAGTTAGCGTATCGATCCCAAAGATATAGACAACCACCTTCAGAACCGAGAACACACCTGCCTTCACGACCGCCACCGCATGCAGCAGCGCGCTAACCGGCGTTGGCGCAACCATCGCGGCAGGCAACCAGAAATGAAAGGGGACAACGGCAGCCTTGCCAATCCCAAAGGCAAACAATGCGAGCAAACCACCAATTACAAACGGGGTCGCCTGCGCTTCCGCCAATACGCCGCCCGGCGTGAAGTCCAGTGTGCCGCTGATCACATAGATGCCGACGATGCCCGGGAGAAAGAGCGCGATGGACGTCCCCATCAGCAACATGAGGTAGACCCGCCCCGCCTTCATCGCAGCCTCAGTTCCCTTGTGGGTGACAAGCGGATACGTCGACAGCGAGAGCACCTCATAAAAGAGGAACATCGAGAACAGGTTCTTTGAAAAAGCCAAGGCCAGCGCGGACGAAATGGCAATGGCGAAACACACATAGAACTGCGTCTGGCGCGGTTCATTAGCCTTGCGCATATAGCCGATCGAATAGATCGAGTTTAAGAACCACAACGACCCAGCGACCAACGCGAAGATCAGTCCCAGCGGTTCAAGTTCGAACGCAATTCGCAAGCCGGGCACAACTTCGACAAGTTCAAAGTCGGGTCGCTCGCCAGCGAGAATAGGCGGGATCAGGCTCCATACAATCACAGCCAATATGGCAGCCGCAACCAACGTGACCCCTTCGCGCAAGTTCGGCGAAAATCCAAACACCGGGATCAGCACAGCCGCAACCAGTGGCACGATCATCGCAAGCTGCATGAGTGTTACAGGTTCATAGGGCAACATCATTTCAGCCCCCCGAACAACTCTGCAGCCGCCGTTGCAGCAATCCCCGCGGACATCCGCGTATCAATTCCAAAATAGATGGTCGCGAACGCCAATACGAAGAGCGGCAACAACATCGACAACGGCGGATCACGCGCTTCTGCCGCCGCTCCTGTCGGTTCGCGAAACCACACAATCTCAGTGAGCCGACCGATGTAGACAATGGCAATGAGCGAGCTGCCGACAATCAGGAACACCAGCCACCACCAGCCGTTCTCAAGCGCGCCGACCGCGAGATACCACTTAGAAACAAAGCCCGCAGTCCCCGGAACGCCAATCAAGCCTAGCCCCGCGACCAGAAACGCACCCATCGTCAAAGGCATCGTTCGCCCGATCCCAGATAAATCGGTCAGACGGCAGGTTCCGATCCGGTAGGCCACGATACCAAGGCCCATGAACAAAGCCGTCTTCATGATCCCGTGGTTGAACACGTGCGTCAGCGCGCCGGTCATCCCCGCTGCATTGGCCATACCGATACCGAGCGTGATGTAACCCACTTGTGCGACAGACGAGTAAGCCAGCATCCGCTTTGCATTCGTCTCAAAGACAGCACTGACAGACGCAATAAACATTGCCGCAACAGACGCCACGATGAGGATCTCCATCACTGGCAACTCATCGAGAACGACAACAACGCCGAAGATCGAGAACAACAAACGGATCAGCAGGTAGACAGCAACCTTGGTAGCTGTACCGGCCAAAAACACGGTCCCAAATGACGGCGCATATGTGTAGGCATTTGGCAGCCAAACATGCATCGGAAACAGTGCGAGTTTTAACGACATGCCAACAACCAAAAAACCAACCGCTGTAAGCGCCGAAGGGATTTGCTCAGGAGGGATGTCTGCCAAGCGGGATGCGATATCGTAGAAGTTTAACGATCCCGTCAGCACGTACATGATGCCGACGCCGACAACATAGAGCGTCGCGCCAATCGTACCCATGATCAAGTACTGATAGGCGGCCACCAACGCCCGCCGGTGTTGACCCATGGCGATCATCACGTAGGTTGCCAATGAAGATATTTCGAGGAACACAAAGGCGTTGAAGGCGTCACCCGTCATGGTGATACCGAGCAAGCCGGTCAGGCAGAGCAGATACATCGTGTAGTACCAGGCCTGCACGTGTGAATCGATTTCAGACGCCACACTCTTCCGCGCAAACGGCATTGCAACAGCGCCAACAACCGTAACCAGCACCGCAACAAACGCACTGAGCGTATCCACCTGGTATTCGATGCCAAACGGCGCATCCCAGTTGCCCATGGCATAGACGATCGGTTTGCCCGTCTGACTAACCTCAAGGAGCATTGAGACGGAGACGAACGGCAGCACCCAACTCGCCACCAAAGTAACCGCCCAAGCCAACGTACCCGAGCGCATGAACGCAGTGAGAAGTGCAGCAAAGAGCGGAACCAGGATCAGTAAGATTGGAAGGTGCGGTTGC
>JBCBRD010000071.1:0-15125 GCA_039819885.1 Pseudomonadota bacterium | reverse complement strand
GATCTCCTTTTACCTCTACGCGTCACATCCGAACCGCTTGGAAGCGGCTTGCGATCAATGCACCGGCACCTCGCGACGTCTTATTTCGCATCATGACCATTGTTCGTGACCGGCCTTGTGGCATCGGTCCTCTGAGGTTCATGCAAAATACATCGCAGCTCTACTGAGCAGTGTTCAGCTCATTCACGCAGGTGGAATCACGCAACACATAAGATTCTTCATAAGCTTTCTTGGTGAAACCGTCACGGAGATTGCCAAGATATGCGCGCTTGCAGCCGCTTTGACCGACGCTTAAGAGTCTTTTCAACCACACTTGTGCGTTTCTGACGCTCTTGCAGAGTTCGTCCGAATCGTTCGCCACTATTCTTTACAGGACTTATGTCTCACAACATTTTTGGCCACCTGTTCCGGTTTTCGACATTTGGTGAAAGCCATGGGCCTGCCATCGGCTGCGTGGTGGATGGCTGTCCGCCAGGTGTCGTGATTGATCGCGATGCTATTCAGGCGGAGCTCAATCGCCGTCGTCCGGGTACGTCGAAATTCGTAACCCAGCGCAAGGAACCCGACGAGGTTGAGATCCTTTCCGGTGTGTTTCAAGACGGCGAAGGGCAAACAGTTTCGACCGGTACTTCAATTGGGCTTTTGATCCGCAACGTGGATCAACGCTCGAAGGACTATGGCGAGATCGCCACGACATATCGCCCGGGTCATGCCGATTTCACCTACATCGAGAAATACGGCATCCGAGACTACCGTGGTGGTGGGCGTTCATCTGCTCGTGAGACAGCGATGCGCGTTGCGGCTGGTGCTATTGCGCGTCAAGTGATCGCGCCGATGCAGGTCCGAGCTGCCCTGGTGCAAGTCGGCAGTCATATCATCGACAGATCAAGATGGGATTGGGATCATGTCGCTGAGAGTCAATTCTTTTGTCCCGATCCTGGGTCCGAAGATGCTTGGGCTGAGTATCTGGGTGCGGTTCGAAAAGCTGGATCATCTGTTGGTGCCGTGATCGAAGTGGTGGCAGATGGCGTGCCGCCCGGTCTGGGCGCTCCGGTCTATGGCAAGCTGGATGCGGATCTGGCGAGCGCGATGATGAGCATCAATGCGGTGAAAGGTGTCGAGATTGGCGAGGGCATGGCGTCTGCTGCGCTGAGTGGCGAAGAGAACGCCGACGAGATGCGTATCGGACCAGACGGCAAGGTTCAGTTCGAAGCCAACCACTCCGGCGGTGTCCTCGGTGGCATTTCGACGGGACAACCCTTGGTTTGCCGCTTTGCAGTGAAGCCAACCTCCTCCATACTTACACCGCGGCGCACCATTAACGAAGCAGGTGCGGAAACCGAGATCGTTACCAAGGGCCGTCACGACCCCTGTGTTGGCATTCGGGCCGTTCCTGTTGGGGAGGCTATGATGGCTTTGGTGCTAGCAGATCATGTGTTGCGGCATCGGGGTCAGGTCGGGAGCTAACCCGAAGCGCAGTCGAATGCGTCAGATCGGTGATTGCTCCGAGGTCTGACCCACGGAGATGAGGGCCTGAATTGATAAAGATAGATCCCGCAAACTCCGCCTATGCGACCGGTTACACTGTTGCCTATAGTACTGATATGGCGAACGCGCGTGTTTACGGCGTCGGCGGCGTTGGTGTCGTTTTGCTGGTGTCAGGCATTTGGCAGGGGTTCATGCCAGCCATATTGGGCGGGTTGGGCCTCATGCTGTTTGCGGCTCACTTTCTTCCGATGGCCGAGACAGATACGCCACGGATTGGTGCCTCGCAGTATGGGGCGTTCATTGAGGGGCTTGGCCTCATTGCATGGCGCGATATCGAAGATATCAAACACGTTACGATTGCCGTCCGTACGATGACGACGCACGAGCTTCAGCTCAAGCTATCGCAACCTATCCCCGACGTGCTTCTGGCCGACTGGCGGCAACTGCCGTGGTACCGGCTTTTCATGCATCTGCCGTGGCGCATGTCGGATGGGAATGTAGTCCGTATTCCGCTCGACACCCTGTCACGCCCACCCGATGAAATTGAGCGTGCTTTTCGCAGAATGCGCGACTTCCATCGTAGCAGTGGTGGCGGTGTGCGTGGCCGAGCCGTGAAGCCCGGTCATGTTCCAGAGGTTGGCAAACCGATGGCTCCGAACAGTGGCGATGATGGTACCGCCGCGAGCTGACCGGCAGTTGGCTTACGTTGGTAGGGGAACGCCCGCTGCGGTGAAGGCTTGTTCCTGGCGCTTTTTGACGTCGTCTTGCTGGAAACCTGCGATGGTTTCGTTGAACATCTCGTACCAGTTCAACTCAGCCTCGAGGTGCAGGAAGACGCCACCGAGACCGATGGCTGCACGGTCCATGAAGACGAATTCACGCGGCACCGTCACGGGGCCTTTTTCCTTCAGGATCTTATGCACCTTAAAGGCTTCGTTGCGCCCATACTCAGCCGGCGTGGTTCCGTCGGCAATTGACCGGACACGGTTATCGAGGAGCGGACCATATATGAACCGAGCCCAGATTGTCATGGCATCGACGAGTTCGTTGGTCAGTCCTTCGAAGCCCCAATTCTCATAAGCTGCAACGACGCGATCGCGATCGTCTGTCAGAAGACCTTGATACAGATCGATCACGCCCTGAATGAACGTCACGGGGAAGGTTCTGATGCATCCGTAGTCCAACAGATTGATCCCAGCAGGCCTGCCGTCGGTTTCGAAGACCGTATAGTTGCCCAAGTGGGGGTCGCCGTGGATGACGCCAAAATGACTGAAAGGATGCCACCAAGCGCGGAACATCGCTTTTGCGAGGTCGTTGCGTTCTTCAAGTGAATGCGACTTGTAATCGAGAAGAGGACGGCCTTCGAGCCAGCCCATCGTTAGCAGGCGCTTCGACGATAGCTCGGAATCCACTTTCGGCACCCGGACCAGCTCGTCATTGTCAAAAATACTGGCATAGAGCCGTGTGTGACCTGCTTCTTGCTCATAATCGAGTTCTTCGCGAAGCCGAGCCGAGATCTCTTTCAGCATCTCTTTCGTGTTTACGCCGGGGTCCATTCGCGCATGCACCTGAAACACGAGCTTAAGCTGATTGAGATCTGCCTCGACTGCAGACTGCATGTCTGGATATTGCAGCTTGCACGCGAGCGCTCGACCATCATGTGCTGTTGCCCGATGGACCTGACCGAGGGAGGCCGATGCGCACGAGGTTGTGTCAAAGGTTGCAAAACGCTCGCGCCAATCCGGACCGAGTTCAGCCAGCATTCGCCGTTTCACAAAGGCTGGGCCCATGGGGGGGGCTTGACTTTGCAGTTGAGCAAGCTCGCGTGCGTACTCTTTCGGCAAGGCTTCCGGAATGGTCGACAGGAGCTGGGCGACTTTCATGAGGGGGCCCTTGAGGCCGCCCAAAGCTGCAGCCAGATCACGCGCAGCCTTGGTGCGGTCATGCTCGATACCCAGCAGGCGTTGCGCACCCACCCTGGCCGCTATTGTCCCGACATTTGTTGAGACACGCATGTAGCGTGCCGCGCGTGCTGACAACCTGTTGTTTTCATTGCTCATAAAATGGGTCTATTGCACCATATGGCCTTGTATCTGCGAGGCCGTTGTCTGGATGTTGTTGCCGTTCACTACGCAGCAGGAGGTTCCTGAGATCAAGCGGGTATTTGATGCACAGATTGCAGAGCCTACTTCGCAAAGATTTGCCCATCGTCCGCAAATGACTTGAATTCAAGTGCGTTGCCGGATGGGTCAGACAAAAACATGGTGGCCTGCTCCCCCGGCTCGCCTTCAAAGCGGATTTTTGGTTCGATGATCCAGTTGATGTCGGTTTCGGTTTTCAGCCGATCACGCAACTTGCGCCACGCCTCAGGCGTCAAGAGAACACCAAAATGGGGCACCGGGACATGATCGCCGTCAACGGCATTTCCGGCTGTCACGGCATCCTTCAGTTTTGAATCGAGGTGCGCGACGATCTGGTGTCCGAACAAGTTGAAGTCGATCCAGGTGTCGGCTTCCCGGCCCGTCTCGCAGCCAAGTGTACCGGCGTAGAATGCACGGGCGGCTTCCAGGTCGTGAACGGGAAACGCGAGATGAAACGGGCGCATGGTTGGGCTTTCGGTCTTTGACGATCATTTGTTGAATTGTACGCCATGGACGTAGGCGTAATCGATCATGCCCGCAAGGTTGGTGTCGTCGAGCTGTGTTGGATCAAGTTGGCCGTATCTGGTCGGACTGAGGACTAATGCCCATCAAAGTGGTTGGCGACGAGCGTCTAGCCTGAACCCTTAGAGCACGTTTGCTTTAGACGTACTTGGAAGACGTACTCTAAGCATTTTTTGGAACATGTTCTCATCGTGAATATCGCTCGCCTTCGGCAAGACAAACCGCGTACACTTTTGCGGAACATGATCTAAGTTTCTTCGCTCAGTAGATTGAAGTATCGCTTCACCCCTCCGCGGCGTCGAAGATTTGTCTCATACGAGTAGACGCTCAGCTTGCGACGTGCGTACCGTCTCGATTTCTTTTTGCGATACCGGTTGCGACGCCTTTTCGCACGATACTTGGGTTTTGAGTGCTGACGCGCTTGCGCCTTTTTCAGGTCAGCCTGTGAGACGAGAGGCGCATAGCCATCAGCGCTACTTGCATCCTGCGCCCTAGAGGGTGTCGCTTGCGCGCACCAAAGACAGGTTACAGCCGCAACCATCATAATGATCCGCGCAGAATACTCCTGCACGCGATTGGGCAGACGCTTGAAAACAAACAACTTCACGGATTTTTCCATACCGAAGACAGAACCAAATTCACCATCGTTATGGCAAGCCATATTGTAGGTGTACGGCCTTTACAGTTAACGATCGTGACAGAAAATCCGCGGTCTTACTGGGGTGGGCTGACGTGGTACCATCCAGTATCATCGCGTCATAAATGTCCTGCAATCTGAGTGAACTTGACCGGGTTGTGGTTTCGTTTGTCACTGATAGCTGCATTGCGAAATTGGCTCCGGGGATTGACCGAACGTGGCAACCACCCCACCTCGCCGTCATAACCCTTTGACTGTTCACCATCAGGGCCGGAGACGTTCATGGATTCACTCGCTCCCGATTTGCGTCAAATGCAGCGGACGCCACTCCACGATGCCCATGTCGACGCCATGCGCGAAATCGGCAGAGAGGAGCTGTACGCTGCTGGTGACATGGTGGCGACGCCGGGTGAGCGGATGAAACGTTTCATCTACGTCATCGAAGGGGAGATCGAGCTTGTCGATCCAGTGACGTTGGAACGCACAGTTCCTTCGACGCTTGGGCCGACACAGTTTGTCGGTGAAATCGCGTTTCTAAATGGTGGGGCTTATTCAATGCCCATGCGCGCCTGCCAGCCGACGCGAGCGCTGGTGATCGAACGCGAGCCAATGCTTGAGCTTATGTCTCGCATCCCGGAGATGAGCGATATCATCATTACTGTTTTTGCCGCTCGGCGGCGGCGGCAGTTTGAAGACGGTAACAGCAGCCTTACTCTTGTCGGGGCAGATGTGGACCGTAACCTGCGCCGTGTCGCGAGTTTCGCAAGCCGCAATCGGATTCCGCATCGCAGCTTTGATCTGTCATCTGCTGAGGCAGCCGAGACAGCGAAAGTGTGTGGTGTCGCGCCCGGACAACCGCTTGTTGTGTTCGGCAAAAATTCTGTCATCGAAGATCCATCACCGGAAAGCATCGCGAAAACGCTTGGCCTCGAATTGTGCCTTGGTGGTGATGGGACCTTCGATGTTTTGATCGTGGGCGGCGGACCTGCCGGTGTTGCGGCAGGCGTTTATGCCGGTGCTGAAGGTTTGCGTGCGTTGGTCGTGGAAGAGACCGCCATTGGCGGGCAAGCAGGGACGTCATCGCGCATCGAAAACTATATGGGGTTTCCAACAGGCATTTCAGGCGGCGACCTTGTATGGCGGGGCGAAGTCCAGGCCATGAAATTCGGCACGCGGTTCGCCATGCCTCGACGCGTTGTTTCACTATCGAAGCGCGATGATGGATATTTTTGCGCTGAGCTGGACGACGGGTTGGAGGTCTGCGCAAAGGCTGTTGTTGTTTCCACTGGCGTTCAGTATCGCCAGCTTCCACTTGAGCGCCTGAACGAATTTGAAGGTGCCGGCATATACTACGCGGCAACGGAAACGGAAGCGCGTTATTGCAGGGGTAGCAACGTTGTCGTTGTCGGAGGCGGGAACTCTGCCGGGCAGGCGGCTATGCATTTATGCCGAAGCGCTGCGCATGTGCATGTGCTGGTGCGTGGCAAGTCTCTCGCTTTGTCGATGTCGGACTACCTGCTAAGCCGTCTTGAAGCCGAGCCCAGCATCACCATCCACTATCAGACCGAGATCTCGCAGCTCCATGGCGATGCCAATGGGCTGCATGCTGTCACCATGAGAGACAAAGCAGCCGATACGGAAAGCCAGATCGAAAGCTGCGGGGTCTTCATCATGGTCGGTGCCGCACCGAACACGGGTTGGCTCTCAGGTCTTGTCGACCTCGACGAGAAGGGCTTTGTGCTGACGGGACCAGACGTGGGTGAAACGTCTGGTTATGCGACATCACACCCAGGCATTTTTGCAGTTGGTGATGTGCGCTCAGGTTCTGTTAAGCGGGTCGCCTCGGCCGTTGGCGAGGGCTCGGTGGTGATCTCGAAAGTCTGGGAGCACGTTGACGCGATCAAGTGAGTTGTTTGCCGCATGGGAGGCCTTCAGCCAGTTCTGCAAAGTGCCACTGGCTAAAGGCACGATGTTCTCTTTCGACGCTCCAACTGCCGGGTGCGCTTTACGCAGAAACGGTATCCATTTCTTCCAACTCGTCGATCATTTTTTCGATGACCGTCAGACCTTTTTTCCAGAATTCTGGGTCTTTCGCATCCAGCCCAAATGGTGCCAGCATTTCTGAGTGGTGCTTTGAACCACCCGCTTTGAGCATGTTGAAATACTTTTCAACGAAGCCGGGGTGCGCCTCTTGATACAGGCCGTAAAGCGAATTCACGAGGCAATCACCGAACGCATAGGCGTAGACATAGAACGGTGAATGGATGAAGTGCGGAATGTAGGTCCAAAAGACTTCGTAGCCCTCTTTCATTTCAATGGCAGGACCGAGGCTTTCGACTTGAACGTCCATCCAGATCTGATTGATCTGATCAGAGGTCAGTTCACCCTGGCGGCGGGCCTCATGGATGCGTCGCTCGAATGTGTAGAACGCAATCTGCCGGACGACTGTGTTGAGCATGTCCTCAACCTTGCCGGCCATCATGGCCTTCTTCTCGCGCGGCGAGGTGGTTTCTGCCAAAAGTTTTCGGAACGTTAGCATCTCGCCAAAGACGGACGCGGTTTCCGCCAAGGTCAGAGGCGTCGGCGCGAGGAGTGGGCCCTGCGCACGGGCCAACCACTGGTGCACGCCGTGGCCAAGTTCGTGGGCCAACGTCATGACACAGCGCGGTTTACCGAGGTAGTTCATAAGCACGTAAGGGTGGGCAGACGGCACTGTGCTCGCCGAGAAGGCACCGGGGGATTTGCCTGGACGTACCGGGGCGTCGATCCAGTCTTTATCGAAGAACTGCTTGGCAATGCTTGCCATTTCAGGGGCAAAACCAGAGTAGGCGCCTAAGACAATGTCCTGTGCTTCCGGCCATGAGATGACACGCTCTGGTTTGTCGGGGAGCGGTGCGTTGCGGTCCCAATGGGAGAGCTTTTCCTTGCCGAGCCATTTGGCCTTCATGGCGTAGTAGCGGTGGGACAAGCGTGGATACGCGTCATGGACGCTGGAAACGAGTGCATCAACGACCGGGCCTTCGACGCGGTTCGCTAAATGGCGGCTGTCGGCAACGTCGTCGAAACCACGCCAGCGATCAGAGATTTCCTTGTCTTTTGCGAGCGTGTTGGTGATCAGTGTGAAGAGGCGCACGTTCTCACCGAATACTTTTGCGAGCGCCTGAGACCCTGCTTTCCGTTTTGCCTCGTTCGCATCCGACATGAGGTTGAGTGTCGGTTCCAGCGTCAGCGGCTCATCGAAACCCTCCACGTCGAAGCGCAAAGCCGTCATTGTCTCGTTGAACAATCGTGTCCATGATCCCCGCGCCGTCTGAGACTTTTCCGTGAAGAGCCGTTCTAGATCTTCTGCTAACTGAAACGGGCGCTCTTTTCTCAGATCGGCAAACCAGGGCTTGTAGACTTTGAGGTCGTCGTGTTCGAGCGCGGCATCAAGAACGGCGTCATCGATCTGATTGAGTTCAAGCTCCAGGAAGATGAGATCGGTTGAGATGGCGGTCAGCTTTTCAGTGATGTCGCCGTAAAACTTAGCGCGGACCGGGTCAGACTGATCGGCGGCGTAGAGCAAGCCACCGTAGGAACCGATGCGACCCATCTTGTCGGCGAGTTGCTCATAGTCCTTGACCACCTTTACGAGCCCAGCGCCATCTTTTGCCAACTCGGCCAACTTGTCCTTGTAGTCCGCCTTCATCCGTGCCGCGGTCTCTGCAGCGGTTTCGATATCTGATTTGAGTTCAGCAGAATCCGGAGACGGATACAGATCAGAGAGATCCCATTCGGGCATGTCACCCAGTGCCGGTGCCGCACCTTCAGAGCCGCTGGCTGCAAACAGACGGCGACCCAACAGGCTGATCGATCGGAACCCGTGACCTTGTCCGGACATAGTGAGACGTCTCCAAGTTTGGATTTTGGACATTCCAACCTAACGCGCATCTCGACTTCCACCGCGCGCTGGCTGATTGGCGGAGACAATTGCAGACCCATGGCGATAACCGCAAGGGGGTGATGTTCATGGTGACAGGGTGCGCAATGACTTGTTCACTGCTTTGGAAGCATCTGTGCGGCCCCGCAGGCTCCAACTGAAACATCAACGGGCGGTTGCAGACGCCAGGCGGCATCGTTTTACCTGCGGTTATGCTTCATCGGCGTCAAGGTTTTGCGTGCCGATTTGAGACGGCCTGGCGGTGATTTCGATCACAGTTGAAACAAAAAGGTTCACGTTGGTCAGTGCGGAAACGGCTTGTTTACTGTTGTAAGGCATCTTCAACGCGTTGAATGAGTTGCCGGTGACCGAGTGTCCGATTTCTGGCCAGTTTTGTCTGGTCCGTATTGCCCGGTTTGGGCCGGTGTTTTGTACCGTTGTGTTGAGTTGAGTACGAGTATCACATGGCCAAACGTGTTTTGATCGTTGATGACGATCCTGTGCAGCGCCGCATTCTTGAAGAATGCATTGCACGACTGGGTTTTGAAACCCAATCCGCTCCTTCCGGTGAAAAAGCCATCCAGATCCTGGACAGTGCTGAACGGGATTCCATCTCGCTGGTTCTTCTCGACCTTGTTATGCCAGGTGTCGACGGGATGGAGGTCCTTAACCAACTTCAGTCCAAGCCGGGCATGCCGCCGATCATTGTGCAAACAGCACATGGATCAATTGATTCAGCCATCAATGCGATGCGTGCCGGTGCCGTGGACTTTGTCATCAAACCAGCATCGCCTGAGCGCCTCGAAGTCTCCATTAAATCTGCATTGAAAATGGAGGCGTTGGCTGGCGAAATCACGCGCATTAAGAAGAAGCAGCAAGGCAAACTGACCTTCAAGGATCTCGTCATGCGTGGCGATGTCATGGGGCGTGTCATTGAGCTCGGCAAGCGTGCAGCTGCTTCAAACATCCCGGTTCTCATCGAAGGTGAATCAGGCGTCGGCAAAGAGCTGATCGCACGTGCCATTCAAGGTGAGTCTGAGCGCTCTGGAAAACCATTTGTTGTCGTCAACTGTGGCGCCATTCCGGAAAACCTCGTCGAGAGCATCTTGTTCGGTCACGAGAAGGGGTCATTTACGGGTGCTGTTGATAAGCGGATTGGCAAGTTCCAAGAAGCAGACGGTGGCACACTGTTCCTGGATGAAGTGGGTGAACTTCCACTCGATGCCCAAGTCAAACTCTTGCGTGCACTGCAGGAAGGTGAAGTCGATCCGGTTGGCTCGAAAAGACCTGTCAAAGTCGACTTCCGCCTGATCTCTGCGACGAACCGTGACATGATCCAGCTCGTTAAGGATGGAAGATTCCGCGAAGACCTTTACTACCGCCTGAACGTGTTCCCGGTCTGGGTACCGCCTTTGAAAGAACGCATCGAGGATGTGCCGGAATTGGCGATGTTCTTTGTTGCTCGCTTCGCTGCTGAAGAAGGCAAACGCGTTACATCCATTAGCGAAGACGCTGTACGACTGCTTCAGGCCTACTCATGGCCAGGTAACGTCCGCCAGCTCGAGAATACCGTCTTCCGTGCGGTTGTCCTGGCAGACGGTGCAGAGTTGACGGTCGCCGACTTCCCACAGATCGCAGCACACGTGGAAGGCTTCAGCGCCGAGATCCCTGCTGCACCGGCACCGGCTGGTTCCAATGCTTTCACCGGCCCTGCGTTGCTGGGTGCTGAAAACCAAATCCCAACGACCATGGAAGTCACAGCAGGATCGCTCGGAATTCCCGCCATCACGGAAGATGGCGACATCCGCCCGCTGGACGAAATCGAGGCTGACATGATCCGCCTTGCTCTTGGTCGGTATCGCGGTCGTATGACTGAAGTGGCTAAGCGGCTGAAGATCGGCCGTTCGACGCTTTACCGAAAGATGCAGGAATATGGACTGGAGCAGCGGGCTGGACAAAACGCTGCATAGCCTGAGCAAGTCACTCCTCAAAGACGCTTTACGGATCGCTTCGGCGATCCGTTTTGCGTTTGAGCCCGACATTTGGATAGGCAGAACAACAGCGCCTGGCCCTTTGCCTACGGAATTTACCAAATTTCCTGAAACAGGGCGCTGCGCGTAGTTGCGGCAGTGGATCAACGCGGGCTTGCCTCATCTTGGCCATAACGAAGCCGTGACTTCGTGCAAATCCGCAACACCTGTAGAAAGAGATGGAGCGGTGTGCATGCAATATGGTGCGTGGCTCCTAGTACTTCTGCGGCGTATTACTTACCTCCTTCAAGGGCTGCGCAACATGTTTGAAACGACCGCCCCAACTGGGCCGAGATCGAAGACTGTAAAAGGTGCACAATGGTTTCACGAAAGCTGATGGAACATTCGATGGTGCGTGATTGGCGTGCTGTTTTGGCCGTTGGGGCAGCGACTGGGATTGTCTTGGCGACCACTGCCATTGGCGCTCAGGCGCAGACCGCCCTAAACACGACTTCTGACACCTCGTCTGGATCTCCGGTTGTTGATTATGACCTGCAGGACGTACCCCCGACCGTGGCCGATGCGCCCAAACCCGGTAGATCGGTAGAGACCTGGACAGGGGACACTCCGAGCGGATCCCCCAAGGTTGCATATGACGCTGCGCCGACGCTGAATGATGATGTGCCCGCCGAACTGCCGCCCGTGGAATTCGCTTCACCTTCACCCGTCGCGCCAGTCGAGACAGTTTCACCTGCTGAAACAGCTCCCACTTCAACGCCCCAAACGGTGGAGACCGCAGCCCCTTCGTCGCCAACAGCAGATGATCGTGCCGTTGCAGCGAAGCTTGCTCAGACCCTCACCGAAGAGGGCTTTGGCAAATCCACTCAGCGCTATGCCACAAACGACGCAGATGACCGAAAAGCCCTCGCCGCATTCTATGCTTCAGACGTGGGTCGGCCCCTTTTCGTCCGAGACGGTGCTTTGTCTTCATCAGGACGGAAGCTGATCGAGACATTGAAAACAGCTTCTGATTGGGGCTTGGATGCTGGTGCATTTGCCATCGACTTGCCCGAAACTGGCCTTACGACTCAACACGAAATTACTTTGTCTTTGGCGGCGCTTAAGTACGCGCGGCATGCCCGAGGTGGACGCATTGCCAATCCGACAAAGGACCTGAGTTCTTACCTCGATAAAAAGCCTCAGTTGATCGCGCCTGAAACAGTCGTCGATCAGTTGGCTCAGTCATCCGATCTGGGTGTCTACCTCACGTCACTGCACCCCAAGCATCTGGCATTCCAAAACCTTCGCAAAGCCTTACTCAAGCTACGTGAGGGCGCCAAGGCGACCGAACAGGTCGTCGAGATCCCAACGAGTGGGCCCCTTCTTTCCGAGGGTAAGTCGCATCCACACGTTGCTCTAATCCGTGAGCGCCTTGGGGTTATTGTGCCGACCGCTGAAGACGGTGCTGCTGGTGATCCCAACACTTTCGATGCCTCACTGAAAGCAGCGCTGAAGGCTTTCCAGAAGCAGAATGGTCTTTCAGCCGATGGCGTTGTCGGGCGACGGACGCGTGCTGCTTTTTCGGGTGGACCTCGTCAGGTTACCGAGGAAATGCTGGTCGCGAATATGGAATTGTGGCGATGGATGCCGGATGAACTTGGACCGCTGCATGTGATCTCGAACATCCCGCAGTACAATGTGCAGGTCATCAATCGCGACCAGATTATTCACGAAGAGCGGGTTATTGTCGGAAAGATCAATAAGCAGACACCTGTATTCTCGGATGTGATGGAGAAGATCGTGTTCAACCCAATGTGGGGAGTGCCGAACTCGATCAAAGTCAAGGAATTGCTGCCAAGCCTGGCACGGGGCGGAAATTCGTTTCAACGGCAGAACTTGAAGATTTCATACAAAGGCCGCAGCGTTGACCCACGCAGCATCAATTGGGCACAAGCGGACATCCGGAACTACCACGTCTATCAGCCGCCCGGCCGCGGTAATGTGTTGGGCGTCGTAAAATTTCGTTTCCCGAACAAGCATGCGGTCTACATGCATGACACGCCGACCAAACCGCTCTTTAACAAGCGTAAGCGGACCTATTCGCATGGCTGCGTGCGTGTCAGAAATCCGATGAAGCTGGCTGAAATTCTATTGGATGCGGATCGTTCATGGTCTGCAAAACGCGTTGCTTCAATGGTCGGTGGGTCGCGCGAGAATACGGTCAACCTCAATACACATATCCCAGTTCACATGGTTTATCAGACGGCTGTGGCTGATGCGGATGGAGAGGTGACGACCTTTGCGGACATCTACAAACATGAACGACGCATTCGCCTTGCGCTCGCTGGGGATTGGAAGAAGATGCCACGGCATCGTGATCATATGCTGCCGGTGAGAATTGACCGGGCAAAAATCGACCGCCTCGTGAGAAACAACCAATATCAGCAGAATCCGGTCAACAATATTTTTGAAGCGATCTTTGGCTTTTAGCGCGAAAACGCACTTGGAAGCGAGCTAGATCAATGCGTCTAGGTGCTTCCCGTCGCCATTCTCTGGACACTTCTCACGCGCAGTCATTTTGTTAAAGTTTCAATGCTTACGAAATTCTCAAGGCTTGGGGGGTAGCTTTTGAGAGGCTGCGCGTCAGCATGTGTTGTAGGTGACGGGTTGAACGATTGGTATCGCCCCCGTCCTCAAGCATGCTCGGCGCGGCTGGAAGCGACGGGGGCTAAGGGTTGGCTGCGACGGGTTTAAAATATCTGCTGGCGTTCGGGCTAGTATTCGGCGCATCGCTTTTCAGCGATGCTGCGTTGTTTGCCAACAAAGCGGGCGAACGACGCATCGCGTTTTACAACATCCATACAAAAGATACCGTCGATGTCGTCTACAAGAGGAATGGGCGACGCATTCCAGATGCGATGAAGAAGATCAATTGGGTATTGCGTGACTGGCGTCAGGACAAGGCGACCAAAATGGACCCCAAATTGATCGACATTCTTTGGGAGATGCATACTGAGCTGGGTTCTCGCCGGCCGATACACGTGATCTCCGGGTACCGTTCTCAAAAGACTAATAATATGTTGCGTAAAACGCGTGGCGGGCAGGCGCGCAAAAGTCGTCACATTCTGGGTATGGCTGCTGATGTCCATTTCCCGGACGTTCCGATCAAGCGGTTGCGCTATTCGGCAATGGTTCGTGAACGCGGTGGGGTTGGATACTACCCAACGTCTGCTATCCCGTTTGTGCATGTGGATACCGGGCGGGTCAGGCACTGGCCGCGCATGCCACGCCAGGAACTTGCGCTGCTTTTCCCTGGCGGTAAAACCCGGCATCGGCCGACCGACAACAAGCCGATTTCCAAGTCTGATGTGCGTCTTGCCCGGGTGAAGAACAAACGGTTGGCGACGGAGGTCGCCTCGTTTCACAGCTTTCGACGGTCCCCACGCCCACCGCGTGCGACCCTGGTGGCAGAGAACCGCTTCGCGCCTCGCAACCCGGCTGCGGCATCGCTTGCATGGGGTAATGCAAAGGTTACGCGTTCTGGTCCAGCGGTTCGTTTAGCGCCACCGCCTGTCGCACGGCCAAACAGGCCGATTGAAGATGGCCGGATGGTCGTGGCGGCTCTTGATCCTAATGAATTACCGCAGGTGAATTCAGCCCCGCTTTCGCAAACGGAACCTGTTCCACAGCTACGCTCAAAGCCACAACTGGTGGCACGGCCGGTCGATAGGCCCAGCAAGCTCAGGTCCTCGACCGAGGTGGCGGATCGTTCACGCCTCGCAGACCTTTTCACACTTGCCTCACTTTTCCCGACGGGTAGTTGGTTTGGGAGTGGATCAAAAGATGACGATGCATCGGCCGGACGTGGGATTGCACCTGGGCAAGGCAGTGTCGCTGAAAACAAGGTTGCGCGGCTAGACCCTCCACCGGTCGAGGAGCAGCCTCGCCAGACCTTTGTGAGCGCACCAGCTTTTGATGAAGAACACCCAGATGAATTGTTTTATCGACCGTTTGCTCTAGGGCCGCTGCTCACCGCTTCGGCGTCACCAGATGATCCCATTCTCACAACGATGGTGGCCCCAGACCCGAGCGAAACGCTATCGATGCTTCATGAAGACCTTGCCGCACTTCCCATGCGATTTGTTCCAGCGCATGATGTGGGGGCAGTTGTCTGGAGCGATCATTTCACGGGCGAGGCTGTGAACTTCGGTTTTGCCTCGCGTAAGCCGGCACCTGAAACCGGAGGTTCCAGGCTTGCCAGTCGCCCGGTCCAAACCAGTCAGAAACTTGGGCTTTAGAGCCAGGCACAAGCTCTAGGCAGCGGTTGCTCGCTGCGCCTTCGCAGTTGTCTTTGCGGCTTTTTTTATCAACTCAGTACCGGCGGTAATTCATTAGGATCAAGAGCCGCCACGACCATCCGGCCATCTTCAATCGGCCTGTTTGGCCGT
>JBCBRD010000070.1:0-15131 GCA_039819885.1 Pseudomonadota bacterium | reverse complement strand
CTTTCGCACCCTCAGTAGAACAAAGGAGTCTCAAGCGATCTCGAAGACGTCGTTTGTGTGACCTCGAGAGAATGACCTCGCCAAACCACCAATAAAGGCGACACCTGGAGACTCCTTTGTTCTACTGAGGGTGCGAAAGGCGTTCCTTTGATGGAGGGCGTATTGGTGATCCCAGTGCGGTGCTCTTAAGCGGGAAACGCTGTGGTATCTGTCATGCGAGGTGAGCGCACAGGTTCAGAATTTTTCGAGGGTTGTGTGGGGAGGCTCTCATCTTCCGGAGCCACCGGAAGACATTCCAAAGCTTGCGTTGCGAAAATCGATACGCGGTTCTGGTCACCGACCTTGGCTGATGTAACAAGCATCGCGATCGCTGACTGGTATTCCTGGAATACTTCCTTGGTATGGAGCGCCTCGATCAAGCCTGAGCATTCCTGCAGCTCTTCAAGCATCCGTGTCGTGACATTGCCGGATTCGCGTGCGAGTTCGGATTGAATTTCCATGATGCTTTGCCTCACTCGGGCTTGTCCCTCATTCTGCAGGAGCCTTTGAAAAGCGGAAAGCTTCGGTGTTGATGTTGGTCGCCTGACCTTCTTGCGCCGCAGGCGAACCTTACTTGTCTGTCCCACCTGCGAAAAACACAGGTAAAACAGGGGAAAGCTCAGGATGGTTCCTGTAATGAACACCAGAGCGGTTATGTCCATTGAGTAAGCTCCGTGAGTATGTGCGATGAGGCGTCATGTATTGCTTAATTCGTATGGAATATTTTTGGTCATAGCTTGTGTGGGGCTGAATTTCCACAAGGTCGGTATTGGATTGCGCTGGGTAATTGAATTGCCGTTTCTCTTTTGGGGATTCTCCGATAATAAATTAATAGAATTTGAAATTGCCGAGATTTTGAAACATCATTCTAGTTTGTCTCACTCCTTCTCTTGCAACCTTTATCCTATAAAGGATCAACTACTTATAACTATTGCTATTAAATCACGTTAGCATATGGGCTGCGTGCTCTAATTGACGTTTTGTTAAGCTGCGTGATAACCCCGATAAACAAACGAAAGATTCGTTTTTTGCGGGGGCGATGCAGTGATTATTATAGTCGATGAAACGGAGTCTCAGTCGGATCAATTTGCTGATTCGTTTACGAAAGAGGGCGTGCCAACAACGGTTTTTTCCCCGTGTGACTTTGGGGGCTGGGTCTCCGGAGCTGATGATCTCGATGTTGGTGCTGTTGATGCAGTTCTGCTTGGTCGCTGTGATGGTCTGCAAGAGTTGGCAAAGGTCGTAAAGAAACGGAGCGCTGCAGCTGTTATTGCAATGAGTAACGGTCGATCGTTGGATCAAACGCTGGACCTGTTTGCGGCGGGTGTTGACGATGTGGTTGATCATCGCTGCCACGCCCGTGAAATCCTTGCGCGTGTCGGCGCAATTATGCGGCGGGCTGCCGGAGATGACGTTGTTAGTTGTGGTGCGATCCAGGTCTTCAGAGATGGCCGTGAGCCTATAGTGGGTGGGGAAGTTATGACGCTTCCTCGGCGCGAGTTGAGGATATTGGAATACCTCGTTTCGAATGCAGGGCGCCGGGTCTCGAAGGCTCAGATTTTTAGTTCGGTCTACGGTCTATTTGAATCTGACATCGATGAAAATGTCATCGAAAGCCACGTCAGCAAACTACGAAAGAGGCTTCGCCAGCGGCTGGGGTTTGACCCGATCGAGTCGCGTCGGCACTTGGGCTATTTGCTGAGAACTTCGTGAGCTTTTTGGCGAGCACTTGACGGCTTTGTCCGTGTGCTAGTTCTGGTTTCGCTCGACCAATTCTATTCCTCAATTTCTCGCAAACCTCCTATCATCCAGCTCGACGTAAGTTTTGTCAGGCTGATTGAGAGGGATAACTGTGATTCGAATTTTTGAGCTGAGGGGCACAATACATGAGCGTTTACGGGCTAATGAGAACTGGTGCGTCTGGAATGATTGCTCAGGGGAACAGATTGGGCGCGGTTGCCGATAATGTCGCGAACGTAAATACAACCGGATATAAATCAGCATCTGCTGAATTTTCGAGTTTGGTCCTTGGTGACAATCTCACTGAATATGTCTCCGGCGGTGTTGAGACTGATATTCGTTATGACATTGTCACGAATGGCAATTTGAGCTCAACCGGCTCGGCGACGGATTTGGCGATCAATGGTCCGGGATTTTTCCTCGTTTCGGGCGATGGTGAGGAGGTCTCGCTGACGCGTGCTGGCTCATTCGTTCCTGACGGTGATGGTTTCCTGGTGAACGCTGCTGGTCTACGGCTGCTCGGGTACCCGGTGCAGGTTGGGGGTAATACAGTTGTTGCTAATGGCACCGCTGGCCTTGAAGCGATTTCGGTCAAGGATCAAAGCCTCGTCGCAACGCCGTCCATAAATGGGCTTCTGAGCGTTAACCTCCCGGCAGACGCGGACATTGTAGCGGCTGCTGACTTGCCCTCGACCAATGGTCTTGGGAGTCAGTACTCGGCGAAATCATCGCTCGTCACGTTCGATAACCTCGGTAACGAAGTCATCGTCGATGTGTACTTTTCTCGCACCACTGCCACTGACTGGGAGGTTTCGGTGTTTGAGTCGGCTGCTGTCGATCCGGCAACGGTTTTCCCTTATGGGAGTGCGTCTTTGGCCACGAGCACAATGTCGTTTGATCCGACTAGCGGGGCACTTGCTGCTCCAGCGGTTTCGAATTTCACCGTGCCTGGCGGGTCAGCTTTTGAGCTTGATTTTGAGGGTACGACACAGCTTGCGGCCGACTACACCGTGCTGACTGTTGATGTTGATGGGAATGGTCCGAGTGAGGTGGCAAACCTAGAGTTTGCTGATGACGGTTTTGTCTATGCTGTTTTTGAAAACGGGTCGCGGCAGGCCACTCACCGAATTCCGCTTGGGGGTGTGGCAAGCCCAGATCGTCTTCTGCCGCAGGCTGGTAATGTCTTTGCTCTGAATTCAGATTCTGGTGATTTGCGTGTTGGTTATCCGGGCGATGGCGGTTTTGGAAGCATCGTGTCGAGTGCGCTTGAGGGATCTACGGTAGATCTGGCCTCTGAGCTGACGACGATGATCGAGGCGCAACGAAGCTACACTGCGAATTCGAAGGTTTTCCAGACGGGCTCGGACCTCCTCGATGTGCTTGTGAATCTGAAACGATAGCCGCGTCTAATGGGCTTGTTCAACTTCGGGAGCGTGGGTGATGTCGTTATCTTTGAGTTTTGACATTGGGCGCTCTTCCCTGTCGACATCGGCCGACAGAACGTCCGTTGTTACACGGAATGTTGCCCGAGCGGACGATCCCGATGCTACGCGCAAGTCTGTCGCTGCGGTTACTCTCTATGGGGGTGGCGTGCAGGCTGGGGGGGCGCAGCGGGCAACTGACAGTGTGTTGTTTGACGGTTTGCTGTCGTCGAACTCTAGGCTCGGTGCGCAGGCTGCGGTCAAGGCGGGGTTGGATCAATACTCCACTGCTATTGGTGATGCCAGTCAGGAGAGGTCTCCGGCTGCATTGCTTGGCAAATTGCAGAATAGTCTGCAGGCACTTTCAGTGGCCCCTCATGACACGGCCTCTGCGGAAGCTGTTGTCAACGCAGGCTTAGATCTCGCCAATCAACTCAACGTGCTGTCTTCGACAATTTCTGATATCCGCCAAACCGCGGATGCGGATATCTCGCGGTCTGTTTTGAGCATGAACACGCTGCTTGCTGAGTTCGATGAGGTGAACACGTCGATTGTTATCGGTACGCATTCGGGAGATGACGTAACGGATCAGATGGACCGTCGCGATGCGATACTCAAGGAGCTATCCGGTGAAGTGGAGATCCGATCGATCGTTCGCGAAAACAACGATATGGTTGTGTTTGCTTCGGGTGGTTTAACGCTATTTGAGCGTTCGCCACGGTCCGTTGGGTTCGAGAGCACTCCGATTTTGCCAGCAGGTTCTACTGGCAGTTCGATGTTTGTCGACGGGATTGCGCTCGATGCCGCTGATGCTTCTGGGAACGTCGAGGGCGGTCGAATTGCTGGATTGCTGTATCTCCGGGACACAGTCGCTCCCGCCCTGCAAAAGCAGCTTGATGAAGTCGCACGCAACTTGGTGCAAGTGTTTGCTGAAAGCGATCAAAGCGCTGTACCGACGCTAGCTGACCAGCCTGGATTGTTTACCTTCGCGGGGGCCACCGGCGTGCCGCCTGCAAACACCATCGTTGATGGTCTGGCATCTCAAATTCAAGTCAACCCAAATGTCATCCCGTCACAAGGTGGAGATCTCGGTCTCTTGAGAGATGGTGGGATCTCAGATCCACTCAATGCTGCGTACTCATACAATTTGGCGGGGCACACCGGCTTTAACGGGCGGATCAATGAACTTATCGGCGGTTTGAATTCCGCTGTTGGTTTTGACCCGGCTGCTGGGCTTGGCGAAACCGGCGATCTTGTTTCGTATGCAGCAGACTCGGAAGCCTGGTTGCAAGAGCTGCGGTCGAACACAACGCGTGTTTACGAATACGAAGCTGTGTTTTCAGAACGTGCTGTTGAGGCGTTGTCGAGTGCGACAGGTATCAACATTGATGAAGAGATGATCGAGTTACTTGATCTTGAGCGGTCGTATCAAGCCTCGTCGCGCTTGCTCCAAGTCCTTGACGATATGTTCAATTCACTCTTCGCAGCGACAAGGTAACGCCATGAAAACCACTTTTGTGTCGACCTTCTCGATCGGTGAAGCCACACGAAACAGCATTGCGAGGGCACAGACAAATCTCACGCGGGCCCAGACCGAATTGAGCACAGGTCAATTGCAAGACGCCGGGCGAGAGCTTGGTGCGACTTACGGTTCACTCGTCGGGTTTCGCCAAGAGCATGCAGAGCTTGGGGCTCTGCGTGATTCAAATTCGCAGGTCGCTGCCCAGCTCGACGTTGCTCAGCTTTCGCTGCAGTCGTTGGTCGATGGGGCGAAAGACTTTGTTGCGCAACTGGTGGGTGCCCAACAGGTTGGCCTCGAGGGTAATGTTTTGCAGCAGTTGGGCGAAGCTGGGCTTGCGACCTTAACTGACAGAGTGAATGTTCAATACAACGGCGCTTACGTTTTTGCTGGGACAAACACGGGCGCCCCTCCACTCGTTGACTATTTTCAGTCGGGTGGCAGCGCAGCGAAATCAGCAATGGACTCTGCCTTTGCTGCTGAGTTTGGTTTCAACAGCAGTGATCCTCGTGTTGCCGAAATCAGTGGTGCTGAGATGAGCGCGTACATTGGAGGCAGCTATTCCGCTGTCTTTGACGACGCCAACTGGCAAGCAAACTGGTCGTCAGCAAGTGATACCGTTCCAAACTTGAAAATATCGTCTTACGAAACCGTTCGTGCCCCTGCGAGCGCAAACGAGAGCGCGTTCAGCAAGCTTGCAAGCGCATATGCTGCTGCTGCTGACTTTGGCACAGAGAACCTTGGGAGTGCGGCCCGACAGGTTATGGCTTCGAGCCTTGCTGAACTGGCATCCGAGGCAATCGATGAGCTCGGCGCGCTGCAAGCCGGTATTGGAACGAGCCAAGAGCGGATCCCGCTCGCAAATGACCGCTTGGGTATTCAACAAAGTATCTTGTCCAACAGCGTGTCGGAACTCAACGACGTTGATCCTTTTGAGGCTTCGACACGCCTCACAACACTGCTAACCCAGGTCGAAACCTCATACAGCGTAACTGCACGGATCAACCAAATGTCGATCCTGAATTACCTGTAGCCGTTGGGGGGTATGAGTTTTTTGCCGAGCGTTTTCACTCGTGAATTGGTGATGACAACGTAGAGCGTTAGGGCTGCTTGTGGCCTCGCATAGGTAATGCGGTTGTGGTTTTTCGGATGCGCGTAAGAATGACAACAACTAGAGGCCAAGATGTATAAGTTCTCATACGACGAGATGTTGGAAGAAGTGCCCGATGAGTCCCGTAAACGGGAAAAAAGGGCGTTAGATCATTCCATCGAAATGCTCAAAGCAGCCGCTGTTGCTGGTCCAGAATCTCGTGAGGCGGCTGAAGCGGTCGTATTTCTAAACAAACTTTGGACGATACTGGTTGAAGATCTATCGAGTCCTGAGAACGACTTGCCACAAGAACTTCGTGCACAAATTATTTCTATCGGAATTTGGATACTGAAGGAAGCGCAAAGGATACGTATCGGCGAGGTGACGAGCTTTGACGGATTGATTTCGGTTTCTGAAATGATTTGTGAGGGGCTGCGATGAAATCCACTCTAAAGGTCCATCTCAAGAGAAACGAGAAGCTGTTTGTGAACGGTGCCGTTCTTTGCGCTGACCGGAAGGTCTCTTTGGAGTTCATGAATAACGTGAGCTTCCTCTTGGAAGCACATGTTCTCCAGCAAGAAGACGCCACAACGCCACTGCGGCAACTCTATTTTGTTATGCAATCCATTCTAATGGAGCCAAAGTCAGCGCCGTTTGCTTTGCAAATGTTTGAAGAATCTCATGCGCGCCTTTGCAAGGCATTTCAAAACGAGGTTATTTTGGCTGGCCTCAACGACGCAAATAAAATGGTGGAAGCCGGTCGTGTTTTCGAAGCAATGAAGTTGATACGCGGACTGTTTCCGATAGAAGATAGCATTATGGAATCAAATCTGGTTACGGCTGTCGCATAGTGTCCAATTTGGATTGGTGGCAATCAACGGAGGTTGGATTATGGCAGTTAATGGCGTTGACGGCGGTGTGTCGGCTGTAGCGGTTACTAGTCCGCAAAGTACGTCCAAAACCACTAGCCAGGATAGCACGTCGGCGACGACTTTGGATTACGATACCTATTTGCAGCTGCTTGTCGCGCAAATGGAAAACCAAGACCCTCTGAGCCCGACGGAATCAACTGAGTGGGTGGCGCAGCTCGCGACTTTCTCCCAGGTTGAGCAATCGATCGAAACGAATTCACAGTTGTCTCAGGTGTTGTCCAGCCTTCAATTCACACAGTCTGAGGCTTTGATTGGTCGGACGATTACCTCGTCCGACGGAAGCGTTTCGGGTGAGGTCAAGTCGGTGCGAATTGCGACCGATGGGTTGATCGCAACGCTCGCTGATGGCCAAGAGATGCCCATTGTCGATGGTGTGACTGTAACCTAGTGAGGCCTTGATGAATGAGGCCGATGCCTTGGACTTGGCGCGATCAGCAATCTGGGCCGTGGTCATCGCGTCCGGGCCGTCAGTTATCGTTGCTATGGTTGTGGGGGTTGGGATTGCGCTCTTCCAGGCGTTGACCCAGATCCAGGAAATGACGCTGACGTTCATTCCGAAGATCCTGGCGATCTTTCTTACCTTGATCATTTCCGCTCCGTTCATGGGATCGGTCATTTTCTCTTTTGCGCAGCTTTGTTTTTCAAGGGTGGAAACAGGCTTCTAATGGTCTCGGAGTCATTGTTTTGATGCAGAGTGTGCTTCAGGTCGCCGGTTTATGTTGTGAGTGCGCAGCGGAAATGCTGACGCAGACCGTGAGAGGTGGCTGAGTTGGATAATTCAAAAGCCATTCCCATGGTCGAGGGCGGTTCCCAGGGCGGGCGCGATGTCGGTTTTGCGATCGGCATCTTGTTCATCCTGTGCGTGCTGTTTCTCCCGCTGCCACCGTTCATCGTTGATATGGGTTTGGCGTTTTCGATCGCGCTCTCGGTCTTGATCTTGATGGTCGCGTTGTGGATCAAGAAGCCGCTAGATTTTTCAGCCTTTCCAACCATCCTTCTCATCGCGACGTTGCTACGACTGTCGCTGAACATCGCAACGACACGCTTAATCTTGACTGAGGGAGAGGGTGGGACCACCGCTGCTGGCAACGTTATCGGTGGCTTTTCCATGATCGTCATGGGTGGCGATTTTGTGATTGGCTTGGTGGTGTTTGCTATCCTGCTGACCGTAAACTTCATGGTCATCACGAAAGGTGCGACGCGCATCGCCGAAGTAGGGGCGCGGTTCACTTTGGATGCGGTGCCCGGCAAGCAGATGGCAATTGATGCTGATCTTTCCTCGGGACTGATCGATGAGCTGGAAGCGAAACGCCGCCGGTTGGAGTTGGAGGAAGAAAGTGCGTTTTTCGGTGCCATGGATGGTGCGTCGAAGTTCGTGCGCGGGGACGCGATCGCTGGCCTCATCATTACGGCCGTGAATATCGTCGGCGGCATCATCATTGGTGTTTTCCGCTATGAGATGAAGCTGTTGGAAGCAGCGGATGTCTTTGTAAAGCTTTCTGTTGGTGACGGGCTGGTATCGCAAATTCCGGCGCTTATCGTGTCGCTCGCAGCTGGTCTTTTGGTTGCGAAAGGACGCACTGAGGGCTCAGCGGACATTGTCGTCTTCAATCAATTGGGTGGGTATCCGCGGGCGTTGTTGGTTGCTGCCGCGCTCATGACGCTCGTTGCCCTGATGCCGGGGATGCCGTTTCTTCCGTTTGCTCTCCTGGCTACCGGTATGGCCTATGTCGCCTATGTGGTGCCGCGTAACCAACGCCTCAAAGCCGAAGCGCAAAAAGACAGGGAAGTTGATGAAGAGCGAGCTGCTGCATTCAAGGCTAGCAGTTCCGTTCAAGAAGCGCTGGTGGTGCCTGAAATTGAAGTCTGTCTCGGTGCGCATCTGGCAAACTCGGTCCTTCAAACGCGAAACGAGCTAAGTGTTCGCGTTTCGAAGATGCGACGGAAGTTTGCTAAGGAGTACGGGTTTGTTGTGCCGGATATCCGTCTCACCGACGACCTCAAGCAAGCGCCGAAAACATACACGATCAAGATCCATGGAACGGTTGTCGCGAGCCAGGAGCTCCGCGTTGGTGATGTTTTGGTGATTGTTGGAGATGGCGATAAACCAACGATACCAGGTGATGAGGCGCGAGAGCCGGCGTTCGGAATGAAAGCGATTTGGGTTCCTGAGTCTTACTCCAAGGAAGTGTTCCACCAGGGCTTCACGCCAGTCGACAACATGACGGTCTTGCTGACGCACGTTAGTGAGGTCATACGTAACAACCTTGCGCAGTTGCTGTCCTATCGAGACATGCGCAAACTGTTGGATGGGCTGGCGCCTGAATACAAGAGATTGCTCGATGAGATTGCGCCAAGTCATATCTCATACTCTGGGATACAGGCCGTCTTGAAGCTTCTGCTCGCTGAGCGGATCTCTATTCGGAATCTTCATTTGGTTCTGGAAGCCATAGCCGAAATTGCCCCGCATGCGCGCAGGGCAGAGCAGGTCGCCGAACATGTGCGCCTTAGGATGTCTCAACAGATTTGTGGTGAGCTTGCTCGCGATGGTGTCCTCGGAGTTTTGCGACTGGGCAGCCGCTGGGAGCTTGCGTTCCATGAAGGTCTGAAGCGTGGGCCGAATGGAGACATCGTCGAGTTTGATGTCGACCCAAGACTGATTGAGGAGTTTGGTCAGGACGCAGCGGAGGCCATTCGGAAGCATATGGATCAAGGCGAGCAGTTCGCTGTTGTGACCACACCTGATGCTCGCCCATATGTTCGTATGATCGTGGAGCGGTTGTTTCCGTCCTTGCCCATACTTTCCAATACGGAGGTGGCGAGGGGCATTCAGTTGAAGGCGCTTGGAACAATCGCAAAATGACGGAGCTGAACCAAACCGTTGTTTTGGTCTTTATTCTGTTTTGCAGGGTTGGTGGTTGCTTCATTGTCGTGACGGGTTTTTCGTCAGCCCGAGTACCAGTCATGGCACGACTTTTCTTGGCTTGCTCCGTGACGCTGGCATTGGCGCCCATCCTTCTGTCGTCGGCGACCTTAAAAGATACCCTCACAAGCGATGACAAGATATTTGAACTCATCATTTATGAGAGCATCGTTGGATTTCTTCTCGGGTTGTCGGTTCGCGTTTTCATGTCGGCGATACAATTCATGGGAGTCGCGATCGCGATGTATATTGGTATGGGAACGTTACCAGGTATCCCGGTTGACGATTCTGAAGCCATGCCGGTTGTGGGGTCTTTCATCAGTCTGCTTGCCGTCGTGTTGTTCTTTCTTTTTGACCTGCATTGGGAGGTTCTTGGAGGGCTTTTGCGGTCCTATGACGTCGTGCCAGTTGGTACAGTCCTTGATCCGGAATTCACGCTGGAGCGATTGTCGCACTATCTTTCGACCGCCTTCTTCTTGATTGCCCAGATCAGCGGACCATTCTTGGCGTATTCACTGGCGGTCAACTTGATATTCGGTCTCGTGAACAAGATGGTACCGCAGGTTCCAGCCTACTTTGTCTCAATTCCATTTTTGATATGCGGTGGCTTGTTTGCTCTCTATTTTCTGATGAGCGAGATGATGATCGTATTTTTCACGGAACTCGCTCGATCGATTTCACTTCAGTAGGTGGATGGTGTGATGCTTGAAATACCAAGGCTTCTGAAGTTGGAACAACTCTTTGCGACGCTGCATCAACGAGATCTGCGTGCGTTGGAACGACTGAACGCTCAGAAGCGGCAGCTTGAGGCAAAGCGACAAGCAGCTATGAATGCGTTGCAGTCCAGTGACAATGTCATTCTTCTTGGGTTCGCCTCTGAGTTCTCACAGGTGTGCTCGGTAACCAGCCAGTCGATTGACGCGTTGTCTGAGAAGGTCCTGAAGCACTCGCAAGATGCGAATCTGAGGAAGGCCCAATTGAAACGTATTCGGCGCAAACTCAAGCTGGCCAGAAGAGACGACGAGCAGAAGCGAAGTCAACAGACGTAAACTGAAAAAGGTTCTCGGTTTTTGTATCATCGACTTCATTTTGGTTGTCATGGCAGAGCATCAGACTCCGGCAAGCTTCGCAGCAGATAGTAGATATTTGCGATTCAATGGCGGAGCGATGAATGACACTGACCGCGCCCATCGATTTGATTCAAGGGGTCTTGGATCGTGCTGACCCGGCGCAGGTGGACAAAATCCGTGAGAGTTTGAACGGGGTTGCGTCCAGTCGGGCGACGGAAAAAGTGTCGGAAGGTCCGAAGTTCGCGGAGATCTTGTCGGACGTTCACACTAAGCCCAACCTGCCCGTTTCCGTGGCGTCGGATGGTCCGATCCAACAGACACAGATCCGCCGTGCGGAAGGCGAAGGTCAGCTTGATGCCACAGGTCGAAAGCTTGAAGCTTTCTTTCTGAAGACGATCGTTGAGACGATGCTGCCCAAGGGTGAGCAGAGCTTTGTTGGTGGTGGCGTTGCAGGCGGAATATGGCGCTCGATGCTTGCTGAGCAGATTGCGAATGAAATGAGTGGCTCGTTGAATCTCAATTTGTTGGGAGAGCAACGTGACGCGCAGGTAGATAAAAACGAAACGTCCTGATGACTGTTGGTGGTGTTTCATTTGATTTGAGGTCCAAAGCCAATTGATTTGGTTTCAAGCTGACCGGGAAAGCTTAGAGGTGCGCAGTGCGATTGGATGTGGTTTCGCAATTCATTTCTAGGTTGCAGGATGCCCTGGAACAAGAAAACGAAGATTTGCGTGCTGGTCGAACTGTAGGCCTGGAACAGCACATCAGTCGGAAGAACCATGCACTGCTCGAACTTGGGCGGGCATTGGAGGGGGTCTCGGTGGATCAGTTAAACGCTGATGATCGACGTCAGCTTGAAAACCTAAGGAATATACTGGGGCAGAATACGTTTATGCTGCGTCAGCATATGGATGCGGCTCAGGAGCTTTCGCGGCTGGTTCGGGATGTGGTTCAAGCCTCTGAATCGGATGGAACCTATTGCGAAGGTGGATATAGTGCAGCGGGGCGTCGTCAATGATTCAACAGATTTTTCTCGGGCTTTGGGTATGCATGGCGACACTGCTTGGCATTTACGGTGCTGACATCGTTTTTGGCGACTCGGGCGATGCAAAGGGTGCGCACGTCTCTGGATTGACGTACGTGTCGACCGAACCAATTACGGTCCCGGTCCTTTTGAATGGGCAGATCGAGGGCTATGCGATTGGGAAATTCGTTTATGGCGTCCCGGCAGACAAGCTGAAAAAACATCAAGAGCGCATTGCGGTTCAATTCGCCGACAGCGTGTTTCGCGAAATGTATAATGAAGAGCCATTGCGTGTCGCTCGGAAAGATCGGCAAGATCTCGATATGATTGTCGCGAAAATTAAGCGGCGTAGTAACAAAGTGATCGGGAAGGATGTTGTCAAAGAAGTCTTGATTGACTTTTTCAACTACGTCCCAAGCGATCAGGTGCGTTGCGGCAATCGCGCTTACACATCCAAGTAGTGCCTAGCTGGCACTGCGCTATTTGCTAGCGGGGCAAATGATCATGAAAAGCGGTTTGGAAGGTCCGTATGGGCTGACGATGGACGGCATTGAAAATGCAGTGAAGAGGCCTTTAGCGGGTGTGTTTGCGCTCGGCCATGAGGATTTCGAAGGTCGGTTCCGGATTACCCGTGTTGGGCGGAGTGACAGTGATCTTCGTTTTGCGCTACAGCAATTCATCGGAACAAGCGGTTTTTTTAAGTTTTTGCTGACGCGCACTGCTCATGAGGGCTTCTTGAAGGAGTGCGAGTTGTTCCACCGCTTTCGGCCGCCAGGAAATCTAGCGCATCCAGAGCGGCCGGCGGGGACTACTTGGACATGTCCTCATTGCGGCGGATCTCGTCATCACCCTTGAGCAGTTTGATCACGTCCGCCAATGCGGCCTGATACCCTAGGTGCCAATAGGCTTGTTCAGGCGAGCTCGCGTCGAGATGGTGCTGATCCGCGCCGGTGTAGGGCGCGTTTTCATGCAACCAATCCGTAACAGCGTGCTGCTGTTCTGTAAGTTTCGATATGTGCTTCGAATTGTTCATCAACGCGAGGTTACTCGTAATTTACTAGTTCTTCATTAAGACGTCGTGCTGCGCTTGCTGGGTGATCTGGTGGTTCATGTGCCCGCACGTTCGTTAGGGTCCCCATCCAGTAGTCCGTTTAACTGAGCCATTCGCTTGGTTGCCAACTGATTGTGATCGTTTGGTGCAACGTCCGGGTGGAAGCGTCGCGCATAATCGCGTCGGATGGTTTGGAACTCTTGTGAGCGAAGGAAATTGGGCTGTTCCACCAGTCTGACGACCTTTTGGAATTCGCGCTCTAACTGTTCGGCAAAGTCGACTGCTGCGCGCGCCTGTTGCTGGTCGCGATAATACTGTTCTGCCGTTGCTTGCTGAAGGGTCTGTGTGTTTGATCCTGCCCCGCTCTCAGTTGTCAAAAACGTGCCTTGGCGCAGGTTTGGTTGCGAGTTGAATGATTGCGCTTGCTGATGACGTCCTTGTCCGGATTTCATGCCTATGAGAACCCGTTCAAAACCTGAGTGATGCATTGGCTATGCCCCAAGCGGTGTGGTGGCGTGACATGAATGGCCTGTGGGCCGAGCATCTGAGCACACCTGCCGGCAATTGAAACGATGCCTAGCAGTGGGAGCGTATGCGCAAGAGGTTAACGGAACCAAACGACACCGCGATTTTCACGACGACATCTGATGTTGGTTTCGGGCTCTCCCGCCTGCTCGCGTGTTGCTCTACCCTAAGGTGGAATACTCAAGTTTATCTGCAATCCAGAGCTGTCAAAACACTAGAGTCTGTCGTTTATAATACAGAGGGTGATTTTTAGAAAATAGAGCACGAAGTTTGGTTTCGTACTCAACATCAAAGTCACGTCAAACGGGGCGCGACTGTTTGCGAGTCAACCTAATTCGATTAGACAATAACTGTGGGCGATGCTTTGTGGCGGCAGAATGTTAAGTGCCATTGAGACAATACAGCTCGCCGTCGCTTGGGGCTATTGCCAAAAACAATGTGTCTCTTGGGGGATTAGTTGAGAATAACATTTTCATTGGGGGCGGAATGAAATTGCAGCAGGACATGTCTATTCAAAAACCAGTTTATTCAGGGCCTTTGTATCTCCAGATCAATAGGCTGCTTTTGCAACGAGTTGAAAGCGGGGTATGGCCTATTGGAACGGCGTTGCCCAACGAGTCGGACTTGGCGCGTGAGTACGGCGTTAGCGTCGGGACCATGCGGAAGGCTTTGGAAAAACTGGGGTCAGATGGCTGGATTTTTCGGAGGCAGGGGCGCGGAACTTTTGTCACCGATCCACGGCAGGTGTCACGGAAGAGAAGCGACCATTTCTTCTTGAATGGTGAACACTATGTTCTCGATGGATTCGAATACCTTTCATGCTCGTGTGTTCCAGTTACCAGTCAAGCGGCAAAGCCGCTTGGTCTTGAAATGACTGACAAGATTGTTTGCATTACACGGTCACGAATAGCGCCTGGCATCATTCAGGTTCATGATACGATTAGCGTGCCGAGCGAGTTCTTGCCGGAACTTGCGGCCGATGCAGAGCGCTGCCACGACGTGACTGATGATGATCTCGCTGGGTACAACACGTTCATCCGCCGGTGTGTTGAAAAGGTTATGCCGGCTGTTGCGGACGAGAACGCGGCCGAAAAGCTCAAAGTGGCTCCAGGCACAGGGATTTTGGAATGCGAACGGACGTCCTACGGTGCGAACAACCGCCCGGTGGAGTGGTGCCAACGTTTGGTGCGCCTGGAACGTGTCGAGTATTGGACCGAAACGGCTTGATGCGTGTGTTGTCGCCCGGAGATGCTTTGTTGCAATAAAAAAGATAGAGCCGTTGAAGTGCATTCTATATCGGTTCTATCCGCTCATGCGGGTTGCGAGATCTTGGAAGGGTTCAATGTCGCTACGGTCGGACGGTAACTGTTTGATGGCTTCGTAGAGCTTGGGGATTATGCCGACGGCTTCATCAAGTTCGGCGTCGCTACCTGGTTCATATGCACCCACTGCTCTAAGATCTCGTGTCTCCTCGAAACGGGCGACAAGTGACTTGAGCTTTGAGATCAAGCCTTGCTGATCCTTGGTCCAGCTATTCTCGGCAAGACGTGAAATGGACGTTTGAATATTGACTGCGGGATACCTTCCTTGATCCGCGATTTCGCGATCCAAAACGATGTGACCATCAAGGGTTCCCCTGATGGCATCGGCTATAGGGTCGTTGTGGTCATCTCCATCGACCAGTACAGAGAAGACGCCTGTTATTGATGCTGATCCTGACGTGCCCGGCACCGCCAATGGCATCGGCAGAGACAACGCCATTGCCCGCCACCTGAGAGGCCATCGCCACGCCACCAC
>JBCBRD010000069.1:0-15230 GCA_039819885.1 Pseudomonadota bacterium | reverse complement strand
GAATTCAAGGCTGCTCTTTCACCTTGTGACAGATGAAGTTGCAAGCCTTGAATTCAAGATTATATCCGCGCCCTTCCCGCAAAGTGTATTGTCTTCGCAGGCTTTTCCATTTTTTTGTAGGAAGCGGCGTTGGAAGCGCGTGACGCGTTTGATCTGAGGGAGGTCGTCATACTTCGCTAAGATCTTTTTGCGCTCGTCGACCATCATCTCGCGCAGCGTCTTCATTTGCGTTTCAGCTTCAAGACGCTTGACGACGTCGTCGCCAGCTTCATCGCGTGTTTCGCGTACGCGTCTCATAGTCCGTCGGAGAGATCGCAGTTCCTGCTCATCTGCGGCGAGCTTTGTCCGTTTCTCCTCAAAGTCTTCCAGCGCATAGACGTTGTCGCGCAAGCCGTTTGCAATGTTGACCATAATGGTCGGTGACATCACGACATAAAGGTAGGCGAGCGGCAGGATAAATGCTGAGAACACTGTGAATGCGGGCACCGCGAAGGTGCGATGGAAGATAGATGGAGTTGCGGTTTTCAGCGAGCCCAGACCGTTGACTGCTTCGTCGTCTTCGTGGGTCAACGCGATCCATTTGCTCCCGAACCAGTCTCGTGCGCGGGCGATCGTGGATTTTCGATAGCTGTAGAGCTGCCGCATATCGATGACCAGAGAGACGATGTAGAACACCGCGAAAGGCAGGGCAGTCAAGAGGATGGCGACGCCGAGGGCGATGGCTTGCCGCGTGTTTGACAGGACGGTGCCTCCGTCCAATAGCTGGCCAACGAGGAAGAACAACAACATCAAAAACAGCATCATCGATGCGACGAACATGGCCTTCCAGACCAGTGGAAGTCGCAAGAAAAGGAAGCGTTCTTTCCGCAGATGGACAAACGGGGTGCCGACCGTCAGCCACTTTTGAAGTCCTGATAACTCAACCTTCTTTGCTGCTGCAAAGAGGAGTGCGTGCGAGATCACAGAGCCGCCATGGCTGTGACCAATCAGGCAGTACTTTTCACCGGCTTCATCAATCTGTCTGATTTCGCGGAATAGTCGCTCGCCTGCTCGGCGCCGTTCGGTTTCGGAGTTGTCTCCAGACCACACGAACGGTTTGATGTTGAATGTGCCATCAACGGCCTCGACGTCCTTGCGGATTGCTTCGGCGAATGCGCTGTCCTCTGCCCACCACTGATCGACGTTTTCAGATGCAGGCACCTTAGGTGTCTCATTGCTTGGATCAGCGCTGATATTTGCTTTGCTGGTGGACTTTGAGGTTTTGTCTATGGCCTTGCCGTGGCGCGGGGCTGTACCACCCATGTGGGCAAATGTGCCGTGGACTGTAATGAGTGTTGCCATGGCTTCCGTCCCCTCAAACTCACGCGGGTTGGTTCTTTGTGCGTGTATTTTCCCGTTGCCACGATAATGGTTGCCGCGTGGGCTATACGGCTCTTCCTGTGCTGCGGTGTGTAACGCAAAGTTCCGGCACTGGCGATCGGCTTTCAAAGACTGACCGCCAGTCCAGTGTTTATTCTACGTAGATTTCACCCGGTAACGTAGCTACTTGGCGGCTGTCACGTCGGGATACCGCTTCGCACATTCGTTATGCACGAAGTCATTCACTTCATCGATGATGTCGCTATGAAACAACCCGAAGTTGTCTTCGAGCTTTGCGGCCGTCCAGATGGCGCCTTTGACAACGGCCGGAGCTTCGATTGTGCCGATATTGAGCCAGGCCTTGTGTGCCTTGCCGTCCTTGAAGGTCAGTTTTGGAGCGAGCGACACGTTGATCGGGGTAACCTCCTCGCCCCGCTCGATTTCGCACTTTACAGTCTGCTCAGGAACTTCAAGGTCAAACGACGCCTCAGTGAGTGACGAGACCACGCTTTTGCGCGGCACTGAAATGTCGAGTGTGCAGCGGGCGTCGCCAAAGCCCCAATCGATGCTCTTTGATTCTGCCCCCTTGGAGATCTTTTCCTTTGCCCAAGTCTTCGAGATTGCACAAGAGAGATCATCACCGGCTGCATCTTTGGTGATGATCATGGTGCAGAGATTTTTCTCACATGCCTTGAGCTTTTCGGCTTCGTCCGGGATGGGCTCAAGTGCGTGGGCGGAAAGCGTGGTGGCCGCGAATATTGCAGCTCCAGCCAACAGTGTTTTCGTTCTTTGTAATAGCGCAGGTGCAAGACGTTGCGTCATGGATGTCCCTCTTTGATCCGAGCACGGTCTGGAAAAATCGACTTCGGCCACGCGTGGTTTTCGCGTCAGCGTATGGTGCTGGTGGCGCTTGGCCGATCAGGAGGCGTCGCGTGGGATTGGGTCGCAAATGAGGCTATCTCGCCTGCGGGGATCGGTTGCAAAAACGAACCGGTCATGGAGTGTCCGCAGCAAATCGGATGTGCTGTGTGTCGGAGACATCGCAACGAATTGGTGTCACTTGTAGTTTGCTGGAAAACGACTGGTTGCCGAGGTGCTTTTGTACATTCCTAGCCGTGGCGCTCGGGACACTTGTCATGCAAAAATTCGTTGATCTCGTCGACCATTTCGCCGTGGAAGATACCGAGTGTTTTTTGGAGGTTCACGGTTGACCAGATCAAAGACCGAATGAAGGTTGGGCCATCTACCTTTTTGACCTTCAACGTGACCTTCTTGACCTTGCCGAATTTGAACTTCAGCGTTGGATTTAGGGTTACGCGGACGGGTTTGATGCCGTCCTTGGTTTCCACCTGGCAGTTGACGGTATGGGGCTCAAAGAACAGCTTGTGCTTTTTTGCGGCCATCGCAATTTGAACCTGCTTGCGAGACAGCTTCAGGTCGAGTTTGCATTTTGCGTCACCGAAGCCCCAAGACAATGACTTGGTGCTTGCACCCTTCTCGATCTTCGACCTTTTCCAGGTTTTCGAAATACGGCAGGCCACGTTGCCCTTATCGGGCTCCTTTTTGAGCACCGTACGGCACATAGTGCGCTCACAGCTTTCCAACTGCTTCTTTTCATCCGGTTCTGCTTCCAGTGCCAGAGCCGAATAAGACATGCTAATTGCTAAGATGGCGATCCAAGCTGATCGAGCAATCGCGTGTTTCACGAGCCATGGGATACATTTGAGGTAGAAAGTAGAAGTCACTTTTGGTCTGTCCTCGGCTTTGCCGACTGAATAGAGGGCTGTTTGTTATCTGTACAAGTTGAGGTCGTGGTTGGGCGGAATGCCTGCAATATCATGGCAAATGGCGGTTTGCCTGGGTATTTCCGATCGGCTGACATCAAACGAATTGCGACCACGGTAAGGGTTGAAGTCCTCGAACCGTTCATTTAGTGACCGTGATAGCTTAGTTGCCGTGCGATGTTGGCTTTCTGGAAGAATTAGAGAGCTTTCCCGTACGGTGCTGAACCTTCATCAACGGAGAACTCGGAATGAGCAACGACTTGTCAGGTGGTCACCCAGATATGGACTATGCTGAGCACAAAAAGACATACTCAGCATTTCTCAAGGGAACGCAGGTCCTTGTCGTCTTGGTCGTGCTGATTCTTGTTGGCATGTACGTCTTCTTGGTCTGATTGTCGGGCTTAGCCTTGGTCGGCGGTCCGCGTGTGACGTCGAGACTTGGTCGAATACCGGCCATTTGTTGATCGTCAGACGCTGTGGCAAGCCCTGTAAACCTTGGCTTGCAAAACTCCGACATACTGTTTGTGAAGTGATCGCACTGCTTCTAAAGTTGGCTGCGACTTGTGTCCTCATTGTCACCGTGCAAGTGGACACGTAATGTTCCGCAGCTTCCGTCCTCTTCTTCCTGGATACATTGATGGTAACCCTCGCTGTTACGGCTGAAAGCCAAGACGAGCCACGCGTGGCAGTCTCTCCTGAAACGGTCAAAAAGTACGTTGCGGCAGGCTGCACTGTTCGTATCGAAAGCGGTGCTGGTCTCAGATCGCACTACACAGATGACGCCTATAAGGCCCAAGGCGCGGAGATCGCTGCCTCTGGTTCCGAGGCCGTCAATGGCGCGGACGTGTTGCTGAAAGTCCGGCGGCCATCCGTCGAAGAAGCCACAGGGCTGGCTGCAGGCGGCATCATCGCTGCAATGGTGGATCCCTATGGGGCGGACAGCGACCTCAAAGCGCTAGCTGATACCAAAGTTACAGTCTTTTCGATGGAATTCATGCCGCGCATCACGCGTGCGCAGTCGATGGATGTTTTGTCCAGTCAAGCCAACTTGGCTGGCTACAAGGCGGTCGTCGACGCGGCGGCGACGTTCCCTCAGGCGATGCCGATGATGATGACGGCGGCTGGTACGGTTCCGGCTGCAAAACTGTTCGTCATGGGTGCGGGTGTAGCTGGGTTGCAGGCGATTGCGACAGGGCGGCGGCTCGGTGCAGTCGTATCAGCGACCGATGTGCGACCCGCTGCGAAGGAGCAGGTTGCCTCGTTGGGTGGCAAGTTCGTTGCCGTCGAAGATGAGGAATTCGAACAAGCGCAGACGGAAGCTGGCTATGCCAAACCGATGTCTGATGCGTACAAAGCGAAACAGGCCGCTCTTGTTGCTGACCACATTGCAAAGCAAGATATCGTCATCACGACGGCGCTGATACCAGGACGGCCAGCCCCCATTTTGGTGACCAAAGAGATGGTTGCCAGCATGAAATCTGGAGCCGTCATTATGGACTTGGCCGCCGAACGTGGTGGTAACTGCGAGTTGACGAAGCCGGGTGAGACGGTTGTTACGGATAATGGTGTCACGATCGTTGGAACGCTTAACCTTCCTGGCGCTGTTCCCGTAAATGCATCAAGCCTTTATGCGAAAAACCTGTTGTCGTTTCTGGATTTGATGATCGACAAAGAAGCCAAGGAAATCACGATCGACTGGGACGATGAAATCATCAAGGGAACGCTGGTCGCTAAGGATGGCGCGCTGGTTCACCCCAGCTTGGTTAAGGATGCGGCCTAATTGCGGTGCTGGCTTGGTCCTCAGTTCGATCTGTGGGCCGATATTGGTCAGTTGACAGCGAAGTCGTCTATCAGTCCCCGGTTTTGGTGAGCCAGACCCTGGACGTGTTGCTTGAGGACGTTTGAATGTTTGACCTGCAAAGACTTAAAGCTCTCACGGCTCTTGCAGCTGTTTTTGCTGTGACGCCACTTCAGTCTGCGCTTGCAGCCGGAGGCGGTGACATTGAGCCGTGGGTCTATCAGATCATGGTGTTCGTGATTGCGATCTTCGTTGGCTACTATGTCGTTTGGTCGGTTACGCCGGCTCTCCATACACCCTTGATGTCTGTAACGAACGCGGTGTCATCCGTGATCGTCGTTGGTGCCCTTTTGGCGGTCGGTATCTCCGGCGCCGCATCTGGATCAACGGCCGCAAAGATCTTTGGGTTCCTCGCACTTGTGATGGCATCAGTGAACATTTTTGGGGGCTTTATGGTCACCCATAGAATGCTCGCTATGTACAAAAAGAAAGACCCCAAACCTAAGAAATGAGGCTTGGTACTGTACCCGTCGTGCGGATCAGTCCTGATTCGTCCCTTCCACTTCTGAGTGCTGATCACGTTTCGGCCTTTAGCGTTCGCCGTTAGAAAGAAAACCATGTCTGCCAACGTCGTTGCATTGCTCTATCTGGTCTCTGGCGTCCTGTTCATTCTTGCGCTTCGAGGGCTTTCGCACCCTGAGACGTCACGTCAGGGCAACATGTATGGCATGATCGGTATGGCCATTGCGGTCATCACGACGATGACGCAAATGCAGTCGATCGGTGATCCGAGGACGCTTGGGATTATTGCTCTGGGTCTCGGTGTTGGTGGTGTGATCGGTGGTGTAATCGCCAAACGCATCCCCATGACGGCCATGCCGGAATTGGTTGCAGCGTTCCACTCATTGGTGGGTCTTGCGGCCGTGTTTGTTGCTGCTGGTGCGCTTTATGCGCCCGAAGCGTTCAACATTCTTGCGGTTGCAGGTGACCTCAGCAGCGGTGTGAAGCCAGCCAGCTTGTTGGAAATGTCACTGGGCGTCGCGATTGGCGCCATCACGTTCACTGGATCTGTGATCGCGTTTGCCAAGCTTTCCGGCAAGATGTCGGGCTCCCCAATCATCCTGCCGATGCGCCATTTGGTGAATATCGCGCTGTTTGGAGCGATCGTCGTTCTGATCGGCATGTTCATGTTCTCCGGTGGGGATAAGACACTCTTCTGGCTGATCACGATCCTGGCGCTTGTGTTTGGTGTGTTGATCATCATCCCGATTGGCGGCGCGGATATGCCGGTCGTCGTCTCGATGTTGAACTCCTATTCCGGTTGGGCTGCCGCGGGCATTGGTTTCACGATTGGCAACATCGCGCTGATTATCACCGGTGCACTGGTTGGTTCTTCGGGTGCTATCCTGTCCTACATCATGTGTAAGGGCATGAACCGGTCGTTTATCTCGGTGATCCTTGGTGGGTTCGGTGGCGAGACGGCAGGGCCAGCGGGTGGTGCTGAAGCACGCCCGGTCAAGCTGGGTTCTTCGGAAGATGCCGGGTACATTCTCAAGAACGCTCAGAAGGTTATCATCGTTCCTGGATACGGCATGGCGGTTGCGCAGGCGCAGCACGCCTTGCGTGAAATGGCTGATGCGCTGAAGGAAGAAGGCGTTGAAGTGAAGTATGCGATCCATCCCGTTGCTGGTCGTATGCCTGGTCACATGAACGTTCTACTTGCTGAGGCCAACGTGCCTTATGATGAAGTGTTCGAATTGGAAGATATCAACTCGGAATTCCAGCAGGCCGATGTCGCCTACGTGATTGGCGCGAACGACGTGACCAACCCGGCGGCCGAAGATGACCCATCATCACCAATTTATGGGATGCCAGTTCTTCAGGTCTGGAAGGCTGGAACTGTGATGTTCAACAAGCGTTCGCTCGCTTCGGGTTACGCGGGCATCGACAATACGTTGTTCTACAAAGACAACACCATGATGTTGTTGGGCGATGCCAAGAAGATGACCGAGCAGATCGTCAAGGCTGTTGCTGAGTGATGTGATCGGCGCACGCCAGATTGGCAAACAGGTTTCAAAGGCCCACCGATGGTTGTCATTGGTGGGCTTTTTTGTTTCGTCGTTTCTAAGTTGCGATGTCAGATATGATATTCAAAGTGCGTGAGAACTTCTGGGGCCGTCGCGAATTCACAGCTCACGATGTTTGTTGGCAAACGATCTTTCTAAGGCAGCAACGAGGATAAGCATGCGCTTCTTGCTACGCTTGATCTTAATTGGGGCTGCTGTTCTCACGATGGGCTATGGCGCCTCTACGGCGTATCTGTTCGCAAACCAGGACCGCCTCATTTTTCAGACGCCCGGAACAGACGCGAACGAAGATGCGATCTTGGACGCGATGCCTGGCAGTCTGCGCGTGTCATTCAAGACATCGGATGGTCAGGTTTTGGCAGGCTGGTATCGTGCACCGCAAGTGGCAGGGCAGCCTGTTTTCATTTTCTTTCATGGGAACATTGGCGGGCTTGATCGGGCTAAGTGGCGTTGGAAGCGTGTTTTTGAACGCGGTGCGGGTGTTTTTGCTTTTTCCTACCGCGGTTATCCAGGGTCGACAGGTCGGCCCAGCGAGGATGGACTACACGAGGACGCTGGTGCTGCTTATCGCTGGGTCCGTGAAAAGCATCCTGCAGATGAGATTGTTCTGCACGGTTTGTCTCTCGGTAGCGGTGTTGCTGCGAAGCTTGCCACCGAGGTTGATGCACAGGCTTTGATTCTCGAGGCGGCTTACACGGCGGTCTCCGACGTTGCGGCTGAACGCTACACTTGGCTGCCAGTCCAGACGCTTCTCGGCGATCGTTTTCCGACACGCGACATCATCGGTGACGTCCGCATGCCTGTCCTAATCGCCCATGGCACTGATGACAGCGTGATCCCTTTTGCTCATGCAAAACGGCTCTTCGCGCGTGCACCGGAGCCAAAAGTCCTTGTTGAGATTGCCGGTGGAGATCATTCGACGCTTGTTCGGGATGGTCTTTATGGTCACGTGTGGGCGTTTTTGAAAAAACTTAACCCTTGAAAACAAAGCGAAAAGGCCGATTTAAACGTGTTCACCAGAGTGTGAGCGTCAATTTGTAAAATCGGCTTTTGATGACCCGCGTATACGATACTCTGATGTTTCAAATGCACAGTGGGTGGTTTCACTGAGGGGTTTTGAATGGCGACCATTGCGGATAGCACACGATCAAGCGCTGATAAGCCACACGTTTGGCACTCAGGCTTCCGCGGCTTCTTCATGGTTTTGCCGGTTCTTTCTCTATTAATTGCGATCGCCTGGGTGCGGCCAGCGGATGCCCGCGTTACGGTGGCTGAGATTGCAGGAACGCCCGTGGCTTGCACTGATTTTCGTGGGCGTTCGGTTGTGAACATGGCGGTTGCCAGATTAGGCGACGTTGGCTTTGCACGCGTGATCAATACTGTGCCGTACATTCTGCTTGACCCAGAGGTGCTCCGAACACTTCCAAAGAAATTGCAGCTTTTCTTCTACGCACACGAATGCGCTCACCACGTGTTGGGGCATTGGTTTAATCCCACTGCGAGCAGCGAGCGTGAAGCGGACTGTTGGGCTATTCAAAAACATCGCGATAGCGGAGCGCTCAGCCGTCAGGACGTGGTGAACTTTGCGCCTTGGTTGAGTAAGAGCCGAGGATCTACGTGGGGGCATTTGCCAGGTCCGAAACGCGCCGAATACTTGCTGTCATGTTTTGATGCGAGCTGACAATCGGTTCCAGATCAACCTGTGATGACCTAAGTCGATGAGGAGGTGTGCTTGCCTTTGCTTATCCATTTAGTGGGCTTCGTTTCTTTATGACTGACCCCTCTGCGAAAGCCGCGCGCGCAGCGCAATTTGCACGGGAGGGTGTTGCGATTGTTGAGCATGTTCTCGGCGAGCCCGAAATGTCTCTGTTGGATCGTCTGGTGCCGGACTGCCAATCGCGTGAAGCTGGCGTGCATTTGGTCGGAGACGCTTTCGAGCATCTGCGGAGCCAGACAGAACTAAGTGTTCTAGCCGCCGAGTTCTGCGGCAGTTCTTGTGGTCAAGCAGGAATGCGACTGATCCGAGCAATCGTTTTTGATAAGCATGAAACTGCGAACTGGTTTGTGCCTTGGCATCAAGATTGCTTGCGTGAGCCGGTTGGGGATAGAGCTTCTGATGAAGCGAAAGTTGAAACGCCTATCTCCCTGCTGGAGCAAATCGTAACGCTCCGGGTGCACCTGGATGATTGCACCGAAGATGACGGACCAATCGAGGTTGTTCCTGGATCGCATCGCAACGGTGTTTTGCGGCAAGATGCGATCGGTGAGTTGGTCACGGATGGGGCCAGTCGGCTTTGTCTTGTTGCTCGGGGAGATATCATGGTGATGCGGCCGTTGATGGTCCATCGGTCTCAACGGGCGCGCAAACCGAGTCGGCGACGTGTCCTGCATTTGGAGTATTTACCGACTTCAACAGCCCTTAGCGGGCTCGAAGCCGGTGTTGCCCTATCGTGATGGTGATGACGCTCGGCGGGCGCTACATGTTGATTGTGTGCAGGTCTCTTCGGTGCAGTTTTGGAGAATGATTGCAGGATGCTAACGGCGGCAATTGTTGGTGGGTTGCTTCTGGCTCTCGTCTGGTTCGGCGTCCCACGCTTGGAACGCGCGATGATGTATGCGCCCGACCCGACCTATGTGCATCCGAGCGATGCCGGGCTGATCAATGTCGAAGAACGCAGGCTTCAGACGGCCGACGGACATACGGTGATTGCTTGGTTTGCGCGCGCGAAACCTGGTGAACCAACGCTTTTGTATATCCACGGCAATGCTGGAACCCTGGCTGATCGCGCTGAACGGATCGAGAAGCATCAGCAAGCTGGTCGTGGCGTATTCATTATGAGTTATCGCGGCTATAGCGGCTCGACGGGTTCACCATCTGAAAAGCACAATGTCGCCGATGCTAAACTCGCTTATGACGTTTTAAGATCTGAAGGTCTTCCCGCCCAGGATATCATCCTCTACGGGGAATCGATTGGGACGGGCGTAGCTGTACAGGTTGCTTCCGACAAGCCGGTCGGAGGGATTATTCTAGATGCGCCATACACCTCAATCGTGGATGTGGCAGAGGTTTGTTATCCGCGATTGCCAGCGCGCGCTTTGATGCGAGACCGGTATGAGACCCTTGAGCTGCACCTGCCAAAAGTTTCAGCGCCAGTGTTTGTTATTCACGGTGAAGCTGACGACGTGATCCCGGTCCAGATGGGGCGTAAAGTGGCGGCTGCCGCGCCTGCTGGCGGTGAGATCGCCACGTTCCCGGAAGCTGGACACACGGACCATTATCTCTTCGGATCGTTTGAAGCTGTGGATGATTGGATTGTCCGACTCCGCCGCGAGCAAGACACCAGTCCAAGAGCGTCAGACCAAAGGGACGAGGCAACAAAAAAAGCCGCTGGCTGATCGGTTATCAGCACAACGGCTTTTTAAACTTGCTCGGTCAGCCCATCTTGAGATGAGGCCAACGTTTGCGGCAGGTTAGCGGCCTGGACGTGGCGCTTTACCTGGAAGGAGGCCTTCGCGCTGAAGGCGCTTGCGGGCCAGCTTACGTGCACGGCGAACGGCTTCTGCCTTTTCGCGAGCTTTCTTTTCTGATGGCTTTTCGTAGTAGTTCCGGAGCTTCATTTCACGGAACACGCCTTCGCGCTGCATTTTCTTTTTGAGCGCCTTAAGGGCTTGATCGACGTTGTTGTCTCGAACGAGGACTTGCACGCGTGTCCTTTCCTTCAGCGGCGGCCGAACCTGGTCAGGGGCCTTGAATTTGCTTGGTTTTCAGATGGCCGAGGTCAAAAACGCAAAGGCCCGGACGATGCCGAGCCGTGTGAACCATCAGCTGATTTGCCATGTCTATACCAAACACGCTTACCGGTGTCCAGAACGTGTTGGGCAAGTGCGTGTGTGCTGAATGAAGAACGTGCACCGTCATTTGATGCCATGAAGCTGGGTCACATGCCCCATTTTTCGGCCGGGGCGGGCTTCGTTTTTGCCGTAGTTGTGGACGCTAGTCCCCGGCTGCGTGAAGGTTTCTTCTGCAACGTCAATGTCTGAGCCGATAAGGTTTGTCATGGTGGCGTCGGCTGAACGTTGCGTACCCCCTAGGGGCAGTCCTGTGATCGCTCGAATGTGGTTGTCGAACTGACTAATCGCGCAGGCCTCCAACGTCCAATGACCTGAGTTGTGAACGCGAGGTGCGATTTCATTGACGAGAAGCTGCGGTGGCGCACCATCTTTGGCTTCGATGACGAACAGCTCAACCGTTAGGATGCCGACATAATCAAGCGCTTCTGCGATTTGCTTTGCAATGTCACGAGCGCTTTTGAGAAGGCTGTCCGGCAAACCCGATGGCACGGTTGATGTGTCGAGGATACCGTCTCGATGGATATTACGCGGGCTGTCGTAGGTGACGAATGTGCCATCCAACCCGCGCGCGCAAATGACGGAGATCTCACAATCAAACGGCACCATGGCCTCTAGGATTGCTGGGGCACCGCCTATGGCCTTGAGTGCCCAATCAGCGCCTTCGGATGATGTGATCCGAGACTGGCCTTTGCCGTCATAACCGAAGCGGCACGTTTTCAAGATGGCTGGTGTGCCAATAGTTGTGAGAGCGGCTTTGAGATCAGCTGCAGTATCGATTTGTGCAAAGGCAGGGACTGGAATCGATAAGTCATCGATAAAGCGTTTTTCGACGAGGCGGTCTTGTGCCACTTCAAGCGCGCGCGGATTTGGGCGGACTTCGGTTGCCGTCTGTGCGGCTGCTGCTGCACCAAGGGGGACGTTCTCGAACTCGTAGGTCACGACGTCGACTGTGTTAGCAAACGCCGTCATGCGGCCAAGGTCTTCGTAAGGCGCGATGGTGTGTTGTGCTGCGACATCGAATGCCGGGCCTGAGACATCGGCGTAGATGTGCGTGCGGTAGCCGAGTTTAGCGGCTGCGATTGCCAACATGCGGCCGAGCTGGCCGCTGCCGAGTATACCGATCGTTGCGCCGGCTTTCAGTGCTGATGGATGGCGTTTCATCCGGGGGGCAAGTCTCCGGCTTACTAAGCTTCGACGGGGGCTTCTGCCACTTCGGCTGTGCGTTTGGCTCGGAAGGCATCGACACGGAGGGCGAGATCGTGGTCGTTGAGTGCAAGGACTTGTGCTGCCAGAAGGGCTGCGTTTGTCGCGCCTGGTTCACCGATGGCCAAGGTGCCGACTGGAACGCCTGCTGGCATTTGCACGATTGAATAGAGGCTATCTATTCCTGACATTGCTTTGCTTGATACTGGAACGCCCAAAACCGGGAGCGTTGTCAAACTGGCGACCATTCCAGGCAGGTGCGCTGCACCGCCGGCGCCTGCAATCAGCACCTTGATGCCGCGTTCTCGGGCCGATTTGGCATAGTCGTACATACGGTCGGGTGTGCGATGGGCAGAGACAATGCGTGTCTCGAAGGGGATACCTAGCGTCTCCAGCGTATCGGCTGCTTTTTTCATGGTCGACCAGTCCGACTGGCTGCCCATGATGATTCCGACGGTTGCTGGCTTCATTGGCCGCTGTTCGCTCATTGTCACAATCCGTTTTGGTCCCGCGTCCGCACTAAGGTATCCGGACGGTCTGAGGGGCTGGCGATTGGCAAGCCAATCCCCGGTACGATCTCCTCAATCAGTGTGAACCAAAAAAGGAAAGGCGGGCTTTTACCTGAGGTGAGTGGGTGAAGCAAGGTGATTGGGCTTTTCATGCACCATCTAGATCGGGTCGGACGTCCGCATAAAGTGATCGCGCGCTGCCTCGTCCGCACCCGATTGTGTGTTGCTGGACGAGGCTTTCGGGCTTAGCGTCATGTTGGACGAAAGTCGATATTTAGTATGCACATCTCCACTTAGCCGTTCTGGCGGATGCTTATGCATCAAGAGCACAGAACAATTGCGAAATTGAGAGGAGACGACCCGATGCGCGTAGAAGATCTATTGAAGGCCAAAGGTTCTGCCGTTCACATCATCGACCCTGACCAACTCGTGCAGGATGCCGCCCAAGACTTGGCAAAGGCAAATGTCGGGGCTCTCGTTGTTTCAAGGGACGGTCGGACGATCGACGGCATCCTGTCTGAACGCGATATCGTACGTGGTTATGCAAAAAACGGCCGCGATCTTTCGCAGCTGCACGTTTCGGATCTCATGACCCGAGCTGTCATTACGTGTTGTTCATCGGAACAGGTTTCCAGTGTGGCTCACGTCATGACGTCCAAGCGCATCCGGCATATACCGGTCTGCATCGGGAATGAATTGATGGGTATGGTTTCAATCGGTGACGTTTTGAAAAGCCGCATCGATGAAGTTCAGCTTGAGGCGAACGTTCTGCGCGATGTCGCTCTTGCGTCGCGCTAAGGCGATTAATGTGGTTCTAGTACAAGGGGAGGCGGCCCTGCAGAAGAGCCTGGCCGCCTCAGCACTTTGTTATGTTATCAGCGCCGAATGTCACGGTATGAGTACGCGGTCGATGATGTGAATGACGCCATTGTCGGCTTTGACGTCTGCTGTGATCACGTTGGCGTTGTTGACTGTTACGCCGCCTGCCGTTTTCTCAACGCGCAGCTTGGCCGATTGGTTGAGTGGTTTTACCGGGATAGATTTGTGCGGCAGTTGGTTCGATGTGAGCTGGCGGCCGAGCACGTGATAGGTGAGGATCGATGTGAGCTTCTGCTTGTTCTCGGGCTTCAGCAGGTCATTGATCGCGTCATCACCAAGTTCAGCAAATGCGTCATCGGTTGGTGCGAAGACAGTCAGCGGACCGGGTCCTGTGAGTGCAGGTACGAGACCGGCGGCTTTCGCGGCTGCGATCAACGTGTTGAACTTACCGGCGCTTTGCGCGGTTTCTACGATATTGGCGGCAGATGCGGTTGTAGCGCCTGAGACGGCGATGATGATGGCTGTTGCAATTGCGGCGAAGCGCGCGCGAATTGAAGTCATGGGGATCAACTCCTTTGGCATTTGATACAAGGCCACGCGTGGTCGTGATTGCGTGACGGTCTGCCTACGGGTGGAGTGTGTGCAACGGTTGCATCACATTGAATTGGTTGAGCTTACTGAGTTTTAACTGATCCAAATTGGTCGAGGATGGACGTTTCTTTCCGTAGCATTCTTTGCCTATGGAGTTGAGGCACTTGGCAGCAGTGCTTCAATGGCTTCTAGGGTATCGGCGTCCTCGGCGGGTTTGTCCCAGCGGATTCGCGCGATGCGGGGGAAGCGCATGGCGATGCCAGACTTGTGCCGCGGAGATGGTTGGACGGCGTCGAATGCGATTTCCAAAACGAGTACAGGTTTCACTGCGCGCACAGGGCCGAAGCGGTCGGTTGTGTTGTTGCGGATGAACTTGTCCAGGCGTGTGAGTTCTTCATCTGTAAAACCGGAGTAGGCTTTGCCAACGGGGACGAGTTCGCCGAGTGCAGGGTCTTCAGGCGTGCCGTCTTTCCACACGCCGAATGTGTAGTCGGAATAGAACGACGAGCGTTTTCCGGAGCCGCGCTGGGCGTACATCATCACGCAGTCGATGGTGAGTGGTGCACGTTTCCATTTCCACCAATGTCCTTTCGGCCGACCGGCTAGGTACGGGCTTTGCTTTTGCTTGAGCATGAGCCCTTCGATTTCTTCGGCCCGGGTGGCTTCCCAAATTTCTTGAAGGTGTTCGAAGTCGTTGAAGGTGACGAGATCGGAGAGGTCTGTGCGGGACGGGTTGTGTTGTGCGATCCAGTTTTCGAGTTGAGCGCGGCGGTCGGCGAAGGACAGTTTGCGCAGATCGGTCGCCTTATCGATTAGTAGGTCATAGAGGCGGACGTGGGCTGGAAAGTCACGCTGCATTCTGGCTGAGACCGTCTTTCGGTTGAGGCGTTGCTGTAGGTCATTGAAGGGCGCGACGATGCCATCTCGCATGATGAGGAGTTCGCCATCGGCGACGCAGTCGAGGCCGGTGAAGGCTGATGCAATTTCAGGAAACGCGTGTGTGATCTCATCGCCAGTGCGTGAGTAAATCCGGACTTCCGTTGGTTTGGCTGCGACCTGCACGCGGATGCCATCCCACTTCCATTCGGCAACGATGTCCTCGGGGTTCAAGTTAGGCCAGTCTTCGTCTTCGATCGGGTGGGCCAGCATGAGCGGCCGGAAAACAGGTTTCAGGCCGGGGTCGGGACGCGGTGCTTTGTTTTCAAGCCAGGCGAATAGGTTCTCAAAT
>JBCBRD010000068.1:0-15290 GCA_039819885.1 Pseudomonadota bacterium | reverse complement strand
GAATGGGCTCAGTTCTATCTACGCTACCACCGTGGTCTTGTCGCCGACCAGGGCAAAAAGAAAGAGCAAGCACGTCTGGCTTTTAACCAGGTGTTTCGACAGGACAACCGGACGCTTCGAACGGCTTTGGCATACGCCCACCACCTTGCTCACGCTGGGAAGCGCAAGGCCGCGCAAAGCGTTTTGCGGACACACCTGAGCCGGGCGCGGGGTGACGGCCATCCACTTGCCAAGGACTTGCTTGCACAAATCAAAAGCGGAAAGAAAATCGGTCTGCTGGTGAAAACGCCGTCGGAAGGTCTAGCTGAGGTCTTTTATGGTCTCGGTGAAGCGTTGACCGGCGAAGGCGGTGTCAGCATCGGTCTTTTGTATTTGCAGATGGCCTTGTACCTTGAACCAGAACAGTCGTTCGCGCTCGCCGCGCTGGCCAATGCGCATGAAACGACGAAGCGCTATGACGCTGCGATTTCGACCTACAAACGGATTGGCAAAGACACGCCGCTTCGTTCAGCAATCGACATTCGCAAGGCATTCAACCTCAACTCTCTTGGGCAGATTGAAGAAGCCAAAGCGTTGCTGGAGAACGTTGCCTCGCGTGATCCAAAGGACATCAAGCCACTTGATGCGCTTGGCAACATCATGCGTTCCAAGAAGCGGTATGAAGAAGCCATCGGATATTATACTCGGGCGATTGACCTGATTGACAAACCGGATCGTCGCCACTGGTCGTTCTATTACTCGCGCGGCACCTGCTATGAGCGAATCAAGAATTGGCCAGCGGCTGAAAAAGACTTGCAAAAGGCGTTGGAGCTCTACCCGGATCAGCCGCTTGCACTGAACTACCTTGGTTATTCCTGGGTGGATCAGAACAAGAATCTTAAGAAGGGTATGAAGCTCATTGAGAAGGCCGTGTCCTTGAAACCCGATGATGGCTATATCGTCGATTCACTTGGCTGGGCGCATTACAAGCTCGCGAATTATCCGAAAGCGGTGAAGTATCTGGAGCGGGCTGTCGAGCTTCGTCCTGATGATCCGATCCTCAATGATCACTTGGGCGATGCGTTGTGGCGTGTGGGCCGTGAGCGCGAAGCGCGCTTTCAGTGGGATCTGGCCGTTTCACTCAATCCAGAACCCGAAGATCTTTTGAAAATCAAGTCGAAGATCGCGACCGGTCTGCCGGAAAAACGTCAGGCTCGCGCTACAACGCTGACCAATGACACTGCATTTGATGGGCCGGTTGTTGATGGGCCCCCTACCGCTTCGGTAAAGCCTAAGCTTGATAAAGATGGCGTGCCTTTACCAACGCGTCCTGCGGTTCAGTAAAGGCATGGTCGATTTGGTCTTCGGCAGCCTATCGTCGTTTTCTAGGTCCGATTGTTTGGTCGGGCGACTGCCCCAATGACGAACGGCGTATTGCGCGAGGTCGCGCGCGCCAAGGTCAACCTGTCCTTAAAAATTCTCGGACGTCGTTCTGACGGTTATCACGAGCTCGCAAGCTTGGTCGCGTTTGCCGACATCGGCGATGTCGTGGAGGTCGACCCATCGTCGCCGGACAGGGTTGTGGTTGAAGGCCCGTTCGCATCCGGTCTGTCGGGTGACAACATCGTCGAGACTGCCATCGATCGCTTGCGCGGTGCCCATCCTGAGATCGTGCTTGGTGGCGTGCGGATTGAAAAGCACCTCCCTATTGCTGCGGGGCTTGGTGGAGGGTCTGCGAACGCGGCAGCCTTCCTAAGGGTTATTCAGCGGCTTAATCCCGGCCTGCTTGACGTCATTGATTGGCAGGGTTTGGCATTGAGCCTTGGTGCGGATGTGCCGGTTTGTCTGGCGAATGAAACGCGCTGGATGACGGGTATCGGTGAACGACTAGAATCGCTTGGGGTTTATGAAGCGTTTTCCTTATCGGTCGTGCTTGCCAACCCGATTGCACCGGTCCCTCGTGACAAGACGGCTGAAGTTTTTCGGGTTCTGAACGCCGCTCCGTTGGGCGATCTGCAACCAGTGTCTGTGCCGACCAATCTGTTATCGGATATGCAATCCGTCGTGGGTTTTGCCACTCAAGCCGGGAATGACCTGCAAGCTGCTGCAGCGCAGGTTGTGCCTGAGATCGGCGATGTGTTGGCCGCACTGGATGCGACGCATGGATGCCGACTTGCCGCCATGTCGGGGGCAGGGCCGACGTGCTTTGGGATCTACTCTGCTGATGATGCGAAGGTTGCTGCTAAGGCTTTAGAAGCGTCTCATCCCACGTGGTGGGTGTGTCCGACCTTGCTACGCATCTAGCTCGTTTCCGGTTTGGGCGGAGTCGATCTAGGCACGTATTATGGATGCCGTTAATGCCAGTGGTCAGTTGATACGGTCGATGCAGAATGACACGACGTCCTGTAGCGCGCGCTTCTCGATGCTGTCAGGGAAAATCTCCATGGCATCGTGCGCAACTTCGCCGTAGGAACGCGCACGTGCGATCGTCGCTTCAATCGCACCGTGGCGCCGCATGTAGCCGATGGCCTTTTCGACGTCGCCGTCGACGATTGCCTCTTCAACAATTGTACGCCGCCAAAATGCTCGCTCCTCATCGTTGCCACGGCGGAAGGCGAGAATAACGGGCAGGGTGATCTTGCCTTCGCGGAAGTCATCGCCCACTGACTTGCCAAGGTCATTTGCGTTTCCGCCGTAGTCGAGCGCATCGTCAATCAGCTGAAATGCAATGCCGAGGTTTTTGCCGTAGCAGCGCAGGGCTGCAAGTTCTTCGCTTGGGCGGTTGCCAAGTGCCGCACCACTTTCTGCAGCACCTAAGAACAAGGCGGCTGTCTTCGCGTTGATGATGGCGAGGTACTCGTCTTCGGTGGTCGCAGTATTCTTGGCTGCGGCAAGCTGCATCACTTCGCCTTCAGCGATGACGGCGGCAGCGTTTGAAAGAATGCGTAAGACCGGTAGTGAGCCGACCTCAACGAGCATGCGGAAGGCTTGACCAAGTAGGAAATCTCCTACCAGCACACTGGCCTGGTTGCCCCAGATCATGCGGGCCGCCTTCTTGCCACGCCGCACATCGCTTTCATCAACAACATCGTCGTGAAGCAGCGTTGCGGTGTGCATGAATTCTACGGCGGATGCGACCTGGATGTGGTCTGTACCGCTGTAGCCAGTCATGCGCGCTGTCGCGAGCGTGAGCATCGGCCGCAGTCGCTTGCCGCCGGAATCAATCAGGTGGTGCGCCAACTCGGGGATCATGTCGACGTCGGAAATCGCCTTGTCGAGGATCAGGCGGTTGATTTCCGCCATATCGCCTGCCACCAGCTCAAGAAGCGGTTTCAGCTTCTCGGTTGGGTTTCGGGCGTCATCAAGTGGCACGACTAGTCCCAAGTGCGGCTCCTGTGGCCTGACCTGCTTCAAGCGGTATTTAGTGGTTCAGCAAGGGTTTGCACACTTTCTGTGCGTTCCGTGCCCATAAGCACGAGTGTTACCAATTCGTGGACGGTGTGTCACGAGACGCCAAAGTCGCGGGGGTCAGTCCTTCGTTCACGTGATTGCGATTTTCCGGCCAATTCATTCATGACAGCCTTTCGTTGTGGGCCATCACGTTCTAACTAGGTGGCATGCGCGAACTCGTCCAGACGAACGATCCAGTGTTATTGTCATTTCTCGAGGTTCTCCTCAAGGATCAGGGCATTGCGCCTGTTGTGTTCGATGCGAATATGAGTGTCTTGGAGGGCTCGATCGGTGTCTTGCCTAAGCGTCTGCTGGTGGATGCAGATGACTGGCACCGTGCGCGACGGGCCTTGATCGAGGCTGATCTCGGGCAATGGCTTAGCGATCGGGACGCGACCTCGTAATGGTTTTGGATGCAAGCCAACATCATCGTGCTGATGGTCACGCCATTGAGATCCCGGACAGTGACCTGAGCGATGATGCTTTCCTCGGCGGTCGGCTCCAGATTTTACAATTGAGGCATGGGTATCGTGCAGGGCTTGATGCCGTGTTGCTCGCAGCAGCTGTTGGAGCTGCGGGCGATGTATCTCATCGCGTGTTGCTCGATGCCGGAGCAGGGGTTGGGACAGTAGGACTCTGCGTTGCAGCTCGTCTTCCAAGTGTGAACGTGACGCTTGCGGAGATACAGCCTGAGTTGGTGGCACTTGCCGAGCGCAACATTCATCGCAATGGGCTTCAAGCGCGCGTCCATGTGGCGTTGGCTGATATTACCAGCAAAGCCTGTTCGTGTGCTGAGGTAGGCCTCGAACCGGGGCGCTTTCAGGATGTGGTGATGAACCCGCCTTATCACATGTCAGGTGCTGGAACGCCAAGTCCTCAGCCCAGCAAATCCCTTGCGCACGCTATGCCATCAAATGTGTTGGATGATTGGGTGCGTTTTGGTGTGCGCGTTCTGGTTCCTGGTGGACGTATCCTTGTCATCCACAAGATCGCAGCTTTGCCGGATTTGTTGACGGCGATGTCAGGCCGTTTCGGAGCAATCTCAGCTAAACCCATACAATCGTTTGATGGTGCGGAGGTCAGCCGTGTCTTGGTCACGGGGATCAAAGGCAGCCGGGCACCATTTCGATTGTGTGCTCCGTTGGTCCTCCACACGTCCGAACTGCAGAATGGTCGTCGCGCATTTGCCCCAGATGTCGATGCAATTTTGCGGCACGGTGCCGCGTTATCGGATTGGCCAACGTAGATAGGAAACGGCGTGGCTATGCGTTCATGAGCTCATGACTTAGACCATCAAGACACTTTGATCCTCTCAAATCGAGATTGACCATTGCCAGACGCTCTTTGGTTGCTTAACCGATCATGCGGCGCGTACGTGTTCCACTCATCTGTCATGCTTTAAGGAGACCCTCATATGGGTTGGTTCAGTCGCACACCTGTCGTTCCCGTTTTGAGATTGTCAGGGGCGATTGGGATGTCGACACCGCTACGCCCGGGCCTGTCGCTTGCGACGGCGGCGGACGCGATTGAGCGTACGTTCACGATGTCGAAGGTCCCCGCGGTGGCGATCGTGGTGAACTCGCCCGGTGGGTCGCCGGTCCAGTCCAATCTTATTCATCAGCGGATCCGGCAACTGGCTGAGGAGAATAAGAAAAAGGTCTATGTCTTTTGTGAAGATGTCGCTGCGTCAGGTGGTTATTTCCTGGCCGTGTCCGGCGATGAGGTCTATGCGGACCCTTCGTCGATTGTTGGGTCGATCGGTGTGATTTCATCGATGTTTGGGTTGGACAAGGCGATTGAGAAAATCGGGGTTGAGCGCAGGGTTTATACGGCAGGAACGTCCAAGAGCCAGCTTGATCCATTCAAACCTGAAAACCCAGACGACGTTGCCAAACTTAGATCGGTTCAAGACGACATCCACGATGTGTTCATAGGGATCGTGAAAGAACGGCGCGCGGCAAAGTTGGTCGGCCCTGATACGGAGTTGTTCTCGGGCGCGTTCTGGTCAGCAAAGCAGGCGCTGGAGCTTGGCTTGATTGATGGCATTGCCGATGTGCGTTCGAAGATGAAAGAGGTCGCCGGTAAGAAGGTCAGGCTGCGTGTGGTGACCATGGGTGGTGGCGGTCTGATGGGTCTGTTTCGACGGGCGCCGGGGGCTGGAGCGGGTCTTGTGTCGGATGTTGCATCGACGCTTGGGCGTGAAGCTGGTCAATCAGTCGGCGGCGGGAACAGGCTTGCGGATTCGGTGGTTTCTGCGCTTGAAGAGCGTGCGATCTGGGCGCGTTATGGGCTATGATATGGACACATCGATCGCCCGGCACACTGTAGAGCGGGCCTGAACGACAGGAGCGGCTTATGCCACAGGCATTGGTTTTTACACTGATGGGAGCGGGGATGTATGCCGGCTACAGGTTTGCCCGGGCGCTCTCGCGCGCGTCGCAAATGCGGCAGGCGCAATCTGCGAAACCTGAGCCTACCACCAAAACGGCTGCGATGCGGGAGATGGGAACACTACAGAAAGATCCTAGAACGGGTGTTTATCGCTCGGAGCGTTCTTGATCTTCTACTGATCAATTCCGAATATTTCGGTCGCCGATGATTTGGTGTTGCTGCCGCTCGTGTCTGCGGATTTCCCAGGCTTGTTGGTTTTTTGTTTTGCCGACTTGGGTGCTTGTTTTTCTGATGACGTTGATTTCGCCACTTTCTTGTTCCCCACCAAACCGGCCGTAATTAAACGGTATTGGCATGTCGTATTCAAGCTGGCAAACCGTTTGAGCACGCAGGACTTCACGCTGGCTTGCGTTGAGCCTTTCTTGATGCAGAGGCGTCGGACGTCTTTTTCGCAGGCTGAGCGGATCGCTGGTGTGATCTCGGGCGGGATCTCGAAATCTTCAGCGAAGGCGGGTTGAAAAAGCGCCAGGAACATCAAAACCGATAAGCGATAACGCATGAGCTGCCTTGGAAAGATTGTGGTGCGTCGCGACCATTGCGGCGAGACCGTCGGGCATTCACTGCCACTTTGACAACCAGCCAACTCGTACAAGACTTTTTTGTGGGGCGATAGCTTCGCAGCTTTACTTGATGTGCGTTTGTAGCGATCGCGGTGCGTGACAGTCACCCATCGTTGCGTATAGTGCCGCCCAAAACCCGCCAAAGCGCCGTTTCGCGCAGGATCCGACATCATGACAGCATCACAACCAGTAGATGGCAGCAGCGACGTGCGGCAGCTTCAAGAGCTTCGTCCAAAAGACGCGTTTCAGGATCTGATCCTGACATTGCAGCGGTTCTGGTCTGCGCAAGGGTGCGTGATCCTGCAGCCTTATGACATGGAGGTTGGCGCTGGGACGTTTCACCCCGCCACGACGCTGCGTTCACTTGGTCCGAAGCCTTGGTCGGCGGCTTATGTCCAGCCATCGAGACGGCCATCGGATGGGCGGTACGGTGAGAACCCCAATCGGCTGCAGCACTACTACCAGTTTCAGGTGATTTTGAAGCCATCACCGCCTGATATTCAGGAGCTTTATCTCGCAAGCCTGGACGCCATCGGGATCGACACGTCCGTCAATGATATTCGGTTTGTGGAAGATGATTGGGAGAGCCCGACACTTGGTGCCTGGGGCCTGGGCTGGGAGATTTGGTGCAATGGAATGGAGGTCTCGCAGTTCACGTATTTCCAACAGGTTGGCGGGTTTGATTGTCGGCCGGTGTCGGGGGAAATCACCTATGGGCTTGAACGGCTGGCCATGTATGTTCAAGGCGTCGATCGTGTTTACGATCTGAATTTCAACGGCCGGACTGACGACAAGAAATTGACCTACGGCGATGTGTTTCTGCAGGCTGAGCAGGAGTACTCACGATACAACTTTGAGCATGCGAACACGGATGTTTTGCTGCAGCACTTTCGTGATGCGGAGGCTGAGTGCAAAGCGTTGTTGGATGCTGGAGCAGCGGGTGAGGGGGACCAGCATTTGCTTGCGCTTCCAGCGTATGACCAATGCATCAAGGCATCGCACTTGTTCAACTTGTTGGATGCGCGCGGCGTAATTTCGGTGACCGAACGGCAAAGTTATATTCTGCGCGTCCGCGAGCTTGCCAAAGCATGCTGTGCTGGATGGTTGCAGACCGAGGCGGGCGGTGGTGCCTAAAGCGCAAGAACGCTAACGACTACGGCGGCCGAAACCCTGCGGCGTGGCGAGTGCAGTTGTCGGAGCTATGGTGGTTTTTGCCGTTGGGGTCGTCGGCTCATCGCGTGTCTTGGAAGCGCGAGCGATTTGTTCGTGAACCTTTGACCAGTCTGACGTGGGGGCGTCAGCTGTTGCAGCGCAGGATGCGTTAGAGATGTGACGGCCAGCAACTGCGGCACCCTTGGCGACCCGCCGTGTCGCCTTGAAACCGAAGCTCAATGCCGCGGTGACGAACAGAGAAATCCACCAATAATTGTTGGAAAACCCCGGGCCGCCAAATGCACTGAGACCAATAAGGCCGCCGCTCTTTTCTGGCACGGGTGGCAGGCGATAAAGGCCGGATACGACTAAGACTTGATCAAGTTCGCGTTTGGTCAGTGGCAAGTATTTGCGTGATGAGCCGACATGGCCGACCCATTCGCCGTTCCCACCCAACCGATGGAGGTAACCGAGGTCGATGTATTGGCCGTCATCGGTGCAGAGTTGCGGGATGTTGGGGAGTTCGCGCACTTTTACGACCGAGCTGCCGAGTGCCAATCCCGACAGGAGGTTTTGTACGCTGAGGCGGTCTTGCGCTGACGCTTGTTGCCTTGCAGGCGCGATCAACAGCAGTCCCAGGATGATGACACACGCAATGCGCACCGATCAGGCTCCGTTTAAGACACAGATGTGACGGTCATCTTACAAGCGCTGGCTGAGTATTCCGTTAAATGAATACTTCGAGTTCAAGTGGCCAGTTTGAGCTTTACCACGTTCTGCGGCCGAAGCCGCCGGATGCAGGTGGCGCCATGTAATCCCGCTTCGATTGTTTTGGTTTGGGCGTTGATGCGGGCTTTGCGACCTTAGCCCGCTTTTGATTGGCCGTGAGGGCTGCGAGCCGCTTTTCCGCACCCGTTGGCATGGGCTTACCGCGCCTGGGCGACTTCTTGTTTGCGCTCACCAGCGCTTGTTTGCCGACAAAAAAGAAGACCAGCAGGCCCACTGCAACGGCGATAAAGTAAAGGTCAGCCTTGGGTGGTTCGGGTGGTGGTGGTGGACGGGTTCGGCCATCGAGTTTGAGCATGCGTGTCAGCTGCTCGAATGTGAGCGGAACATATCGCGTGGTGGTGCCAACGTAGCCGACCCATTCTCCGCCTCCGAAGTCTTTGTGCCGGTAGCCTAGGTCCATATAGACATCGTCAGAGACTTCCAAAGAGCGGAGGTCTGGAAGATCGATGACTTTTTGGACGGTGCCAAAGAAGTCCAGTACGCGGACGGGGGAGGCAAATGCCATATCCGAGGGTTCAGAAGCTTCACGCGCGCCAACGGGACCGGCCAGTAAGCCGATCAGAATAAACATCAAAGTGGCTGTGACGGGAGGCCGTACCACAGCAGGTCCCTTTCTCCAGCAATTGCTTCTACACCGTTATCAACCCGTGCATCATAAGCTTGCGAGTTGAGAATTTGGTTAATATTGTTATTTAACAATGGTTTGCTTGGTGTCTCTTTATGGAGCATCTACGCCTTATCATTGACCGAATGTCACGCCCTTATCCGGCCAATAAGAACCAGTGGTCGCGGCTGGGGGTCCAGCCCGGCCGTCAATGATGGAGGATGACCATGACGCATTGGATTGGGATCGCGATTGTTGTTTTGCCGATACTGCTGATTACGGCGTTGTTTTTGAAGCGCCCCGTGTGGTGGTTTCTGGTTGTGCTGACTGCTGTGGGCGTAGGCTACCTGGAATACACAGGTGCCGCGCGCGAGGTCGGAAACATGGTGCTTGTGGAAGCGAACAAGATTTATCCGACCGGTTTTGAACCCGAAGGCGTGCCCGCCGCACAATAGCAGGCTACGCATAGCTGTATCCGAAGCTGGTGTGAACGGGACTGGTGCGAGGGTGGTGTGGCGCGGTATAGGAAGCCTCCCGCCTTCAAGGACCACGCCTCATGTCACAACTGCTGCTCGAACTCTTATCCGAAGAAATCCCTGCGCGTATGCAAGTGCGCGCGGCAGACGATCTGAAGCGGCTTGTGACGGAGGGGCTGAAGGCGGCGCGCTTGGGCTTTGGTGAAGCGCAGGTCTATGCGACGCCGCGGCGGCTTGCCCTTGTTATCGAAGACGTTGCGACTGGCTCAGATGCGCTCGTTGAGGAGCGCAAGGGCCCTCGTGTTGGGGCACCGGATAAAGCGCTGCAAGGTTTCCTGCGCGGTGCGGGTTTGTCTTCTATCGATGATGCGACAGTGGTTTCAGACCCTAAGAAGGGCGACTACTATGTCGCGCGGATGGAAAAGCCCGGTCAGCCCGCCGCTGAGATTATTGCTGCGGCTGTTCCCAGTGTCTTGAATGCGTTTCCGTGGCCCAAGTCGATGCGTTGGGGGGCGGGCGATTTTGCGTGGGTGCGACCGTTGCAGTCGATCCTGTGTTTGCTGGACGGTGACGTGGTGCCATTCGAGGTCGCTGGACTGAAAAGCGGATCTGAAACGCGCGGGCATCGGTTCCACGGGGCGTCGGTGTTTTCCGTCACGTCGTTTGAGGACTACGGGACGAAGCTGAACGCGGCCAAGGTGCTGCTCCCGTCTTCTGAGCGGGCGGCGATGATCAAGGAAGAAGCTGAGGTTTTGGCAGAAGCGTCGGGGCTGGAGATCGTTCCGGATGAGGCCTTGATGCTGGAAAATGCTGGGCTGACCGAGTGGCCCGTGCCAATGATCGGAACGTTTGATGAGGCGTTTCTTGAGGTGCCACCTGAGTGCCTGATCACCTCCATGAAGTCTCACCAAAAATGTTTTTCGTTGCGGGATCCTAAGACCGGGAAACTCGCCAACCGCTTCATTCTGGTTGCCAACCTGATTGCGACGGATGGCGGTGCGCAGATTGTTGCTGGCAACGAGAAGGTTATTGCTGCTCGTTTATCGGATGCGAAGTTCTTTTGGGACCAGGACCTAAAGCGGCCGCTGGATGAGATGGCTACGGAGCTGGGTGGGATCACCTTCCACGAAAAGTTGGGCTCACAGAAGGATCGCGTTGAACGGATCGCTGATCTGGCGCATGCGATTGCCGGGGCTGCGGATGCTGATGCTGATGATGCGCGTCGGGCTGCGCAGCTTTGCAAGGCCGACCTTGTTTCCGGGATGGTCGGCGAATTTCCTGAGTTGCAGGGTTTAATGGGCCGGTACTACGCCGAGGTGGGTGGTATTAAGCCGGAGACGGCGCGCGCCATCGAACTGCATTACAAGCCTAAAGGGCCAACCGATACCGTCCCGCTTCAGGATGACGGTGATGCGGTGGGTGTTGCCGTTGCACTGTCGGACAAGATCGACACGCTCGTGGGGTTCTGGGCGATTGGTGAGAAGCCGACCGGTTCGGGTGACCCCTACCAGTTGCGGCGGGCGGCACTGGGCGTGATCCGGATCTGTCTGGAAAATGATCTGCGGATGTCGCTGCGCAAGAAGATCGGGATCGCGGTCTCTCAGTTCGAAACGGCAGATGGCGTCGCTGTGCCTGATGATCTCATGACGTTTTTCGCTGAGCGGCTGAAGGTTTATCTGCGCGATCAGGGCAAGCGTCATGACCTCATTGATGCGGTGTTTGCGCTCGAAGGTCAGGATGACATTGCGCTGATCGTTAAGCGGGTTGGAGCGTTGTCGGACTTCCTTGATACGGACGACGGCGCTAACCTGCTCGCCGGGGTTAAGCGGGCGACGAATATCCTGACCATTGAAGAAAAGAAAGACAAGATGGCGTACACGGGTGACCCGAAGGGCGCCTTGTTCAAGGAACCTGCAGAACGTGAACTCGCGGCAGCCATTGCGAAGGTCAAGTTCGACACCAATGCTGCAATCAACGTCGAAAACTTTGCAGGTGCGATGAGTGCGCTGGCTGAGTTGCGTGCGCCGGTGGATCACTTCTTCGAGGGTGTGACGGTGAACGCTGAAGATGCGGCGCTGCGGGAAAACCGTCTGAAACTTCTTTCCGAAATTCGAGCTGCGACGGCTTCGATCGCGGACTTTTCCAAAATTGCAGGATGACCTCCATGGCTGATACCGCTTTCGGGTTCTTCCTGCTGACACTTGCAGCAAACGTGACGGATGGAACGGTTTTGTTTGCCGTCTTGTCGTGTGCCCAGGTGCGTGACGAGGGTTTGAATGATTTCGTCCATTGACCACTTGATAGCAGTCTGCCGAGAAGCCGATGCACATTGTTCAGCTGCGTTGGATTTTTTGCGTGGGACCACCAACACGCAATGTTGGTTGCAACCGCTCATTCCAGAGAAAGGGATCAATCCTGTCACGGAGATTGAGGTTCTCAAGGCTCTGAACGATCCCAGTTACGTTGTGACCGATATGCCGGAGATCGAGTGGTACCTGAACGGTACGATCCCGGGTTCGGTGCACACTCTCTCCACGGAAATCGCAACTCGGATGGATGAGTTTGGCTGCAAGAAAGCTGATGGGACGTGGAGCTGTGATGGTGCCAAGAACGTCCTCGGTTTCTGCAACGGTCCGGTTTGCCCGCAGAGTACGACGGGCATCAAGGCGATGATCCGTGAGGGGTTCCCGGCCGAGAAGATCTATTGCTATCGCGGTGATATGCTGGACTGGGATGCACTAGGACTGACTGTCGTTGGCGGCAGCCTCTGATCGGACCGGTCTTTTTCCGTATTCAAGCGACGAAAAAACGCACTGGCTGAGGGGGCCAGTGCGTTTTGGGTGGCACGAACTACGGGGGGCAGAGTTCGTGCTCAGAACGAGAGGCTGAGGGACGGGAGAGTAGCCTCTCGATTGATTTTAGATAATTCCTGAAGTGCTTCTTTCAATGCGAGTTCGTTTGCGTCTCGGTCACAGTTTTGTGTGATGTTCTGAAGAGTTAGCTGGTCAGCTTCGGCCAGTTTTTATCCGCCTTTGAAATGTTGCTGGGGATGTTCTTTTCCCAGGTCTTTTGAACGCTCCTATTGTAGTTCAAGTACAGGCGACCTTTGACAATCTTCCATGCATTTGGGTCGCCTTTGGCGGTGTAGCCTTGCGACACGGCCCAAGCGCAGTGGCCTCCGTAAGCTGGCGCATACTTTACCGGATCGGCTTTGAAAGCGTCACGGTTGGCCTCAGATGCGAACCGCCACGTCGCGCCATCGTGTTGCAAGGTGATCGCCTTGTCGCCACGCACAGGCTGTCCTGACGTGAAATATGCGACCGGGTCGTAACCGCCCACTGCCACGCCTTTTACGATGCCCGTGAAGACAAGTGGTGTGCCTGGTTTGCTGATGGCGTTTGAAAGCAGGGATGTTGCAGTTGCTGTCGCGACGCTGACGGCAACTGTTGCCAGGAAGAAAGAGCGGCGTGAAAGCATGATGATCGTCCTTTGCGCCAATTTTTGTTCCTATGCGTCCGAAGGGGTCATATTAAGAGCTTGCCCCAGGACGGTGGTTGTCGCGTCGTTGAGAAGACAGTTGCATGTGAACGCGATCACTGGCGAGCAACAAGCTGGTGAGGCTGTTGTGAACAGGCCGTGATTGCCGGATGACGCGTTGCTATACCCGTGGCCAGTGGCAACGACGCTGCGTACGCGGACTCGCAGCTTCGCAACGCAATCAACGCATTGGAAGAGGCTTAAGCATGGGTGTGTGTGATCATCTGTTTGTCTATGGCACGCTCATGCCGTCTGCGCGGACGCTATTGGGCGCAGTTGAGCGGACACGTCTGATGTCTGAAGCAGAACACCTCGGCTCAGGCGACGTGGCTGGACAGCTCGTAGATCTTGGTTCGTATCCCGGGTTAGTCGTCAGCTCATCAGCGGACCGATTGGTCCATGGTGATGTGTTTCGGCTCCAAGATCCGCAAGCTACGTTTTCTTGGCTCGACGCCTATGAGGGGTTGGAACCAGATGCTGCGGTGTCAGAGTACCGCCGCGTCACTTTGACTGTCCGTTGGCGAAAACCGGACCGCATGACGCTATCGGCCTGGGCGTACATTATGGAAGAAGTGCCTCTGAACGCTCAATTGATTGACGCCACGCGATGGGATGGTGGGTGATCAATCATGCAATTGAAAAGCCCAAGTGCCGCTGAAATTCTGTTGGCTGCAATTTCCGGGGTGATCTAATGGCTTACACTGCCGTTATGAAGCAATAAAACGCATGTGCTTTGCGTGCATGGGTTGAAACGACGATCGTCGTAATGAGGCATTTGAATGACAAACCCCGACCAACTGACCACAGCGACCGACGACGCGCGGCGCGTGTTGCATGTGGAGATCGGTCCGCTGAATGACGATAACGAGCGGCTTGTGCGGCTTAAACGTGGTGGTCGGACGCTGAACGGTCGGCGTGGATCTTCGGCGACAACTCTCGACGCACTGGCTCGTCTTCTGTCTGAGCGGAACATTGCGCTTCTCAAGCTCATAAAGGAGGCTCGTCCGAGGTCGGTTGCTGAGCTGGCACGGTATTCGGGACGTCCGAAGGCCAGTTTAACTTTGACGCTTCGGCGGCTCGAACGGTTTGGGATTGTCAAATTTCGTGACATGGATGGACGTCGCAAGGTTCCGTCCGTTGTGTGTGATCGTTTGCTGTTGGACGTTGAGATCGACCAAGACGGCGCAGTGAATGCCAAGGTTGATGAGTGATAGGGCTGGTTAACGTTGGTTGACGGGCTTGGGCCGTTTCGGGCGTTTGCTTTTTTCATGCTTCGTGGCGAACACCGGAAGTGTTCAACTTCGACAAGACTGCACCGCACCTCTTGGTCGCACTCTACGCGTTGGATCCCTCAGCCAAGTGTGCAAGGTCCGCCTCGGCTGCTTCGTACACTTCACTTGCTGCCAGCCAGCTCTCTTCAGCCTGCTTTAGTCTCTTTTCGACGTTTCCGCGCTCGATCATCAATGCCTGGGCTTGTTCTGGGTCGTCGGTGAAGAAGCCGGGTGCGGCGAGCTTGCTATCAAGCTGGTGCAGCTTATCGCTCAGTTTTTCCATCTGCTTTTCTGCCAAAGACACTTCTTTTCGAAGCGGGGCAAGCTCGGCGCGCTTGGCTGCCGCTGCCTTCCGGCGCTCGGCTGGTGTGGCAGAGCCTGTGTCTGTTGTGTTTAATCGTCTGCCGTCCGTTTGGCTGCTTTGGCGCGCTGCTGCGGCGGGTGTGTTTCGGCTTTTCAGCAGTTCTCTACGATAGGTTTCGATATCGCCTTCATAGGCACGCACCGTATTGTTCGCGACAATCCAAAGTCGATCAGCCGTCGCTTCTACAAGGTGGCGGTCATGGCTGATGATGATGACTGCGCCGTCGTATTCGGCGAGGGCTTGAATGAGCGCCTGACGGCTATCGACATCGAGGTGATTGGTCGGTTCGTCTAGGATCATCATGTGCGGGGCAGGGAAGGCGGTGAGGGCGAGGAGCAGCCTGGCCTTTTCCCCGCCAGATAAGTTTTCACAACGGGTTTCTGCCTTTTGGGCACCAAAGCCAAAGCTGGCCAGTTTGGAGCGCTTCTGAGCCTCGGTTGCATCAGGCATGAGGGTTGCGACGTGGTCGTACGGAGTGGCGCTTGGGTTGAGTTCGTCCAGCTGATGCTGGGCGAAGTATCCGACTGTCATTTTGTCGAGGGACTTGGCAAGACCTGACAGCGGCTTAAGACGACCGGCGATCAGCTTAGCGAAAGTGGACTTGCCGTTACCGTTCGCACCGAGCAAAGCGATGCGATCGTCGCGGTCGATGCGCAG
>JBCBRD010000067.1:0-15308 GCA_039819885.1 Pseudomonadota bacterium | reverse complement strand
ACCGTCTCGGACCGCACAACCGGCTTTGGCAACACCACAGCCGCAGGTCCAGCCTGAAAGTGACGTGCGCATTGAACCCTCGCTGTCACAACCTGTTGCTCAGTCCCGGCAACCGAGCCATGCGCAGGCTCCAAGCCCATTGACGAGTGGTGTTGCTGCGCCATCAGCATATGCGAATGGACAGCCCTCCGGGATGCCTAACGCTAACCACCAGCCAGAGCCTCAGGCCTATGCGCAGCCACAAGCCGTTGTGCACGAGCAGGTTCCAAATGCTCCATCGAGTGGAACTCTTGGGCGTGGCGATATCGGTCAGGAGCGCCGTATTGATGCTGACCCATCCCAACCTACACAGCAGGTCTTTTCCGGTGCTCCACAACACGAGCGGAACACTCCCGTCTCGAAAGGCCCGATTGAGCCGGCACAAGCCTCGCAGCCATCTCAGCCGCGGCCTGCACAAACGCAACCGGCTTCCGGGCCATCGCGTGAGAGTTCGGCCAGCGCCTTGCAGGCGGCCATTGCAAGGATACACGAGGCGTGTCAGGCACCTCCGTTGTCGCCACCTGAGTATCGCGTACTCTTCCAGGTGATGGCCGAGGAAATCACAAACAACGGACTGACAGGGTCTGCCACGCTTGTGAACATTGCCCAGCGCGCGCAGGACAACGGCGTTGAAGTTCGTCGTGATGATGTCCGGTTTGTCCTGGAAGTGGTGAGCGAAGCCGATCCATGGTTTGAGCAAGGAGCGTCTGCAGCGTTGTTCGCTAGTCGCTTTAGAAACTTCGTCGTCGCACGTTGTCGGTCGCAAGGGCTGCAATTGTCTGCAGATGAACTTGATCTGATTGAAGCATGGTTCTCTTCGGGAGCGCCGCGTGGCAGCGGTCCTGCTAATCGTCGGACAACTGGTGCCGCTGCAGGTGCTGGACAACCTGCTCAATTGCAAAGTGCTCCGGCGCAGGCTGCGCCCGCACAACAAGCAAATGCGCCTACTGCCCGTGAAGGGCAATCTGATGGGGCATGGTTCGGCTCTGGTGCAACTGGAGTTCGTGCGACGAACCAAGATACCCATGGTGAAGATGACTTCCCACGTATCTTGCAAAAGCGGGCCGGCGGGTAGTTCGTGACCCGCTTGAAAGAGTTCCGATACGATTGAATTACAAAACGCCCCGTCCAATAGGTCGGGGCGTTTTTTGTTCTATTTCATAGGCCTGCCGAGTTGAGGGCTGGCATTCTAAGGAGCTACTGCGCGGACCAACAAGCTGAGGTAGACTTCTCAGGTAGCCTCAAGAAACGTGCAATCCAATACAGTGAGGAACCCCGTGCTGAGCATGATCGAATTTCGGATTTCCGTTTCTCGTCACGTCGGATGCGGCTTCACTCCCTCGTTCCTAACACTTCTAGCCGGAGCGATATCTACGTCAATTGCGTTGGTGTCCGTTGCAACAGCGGCTGACATAACCGCGCGGGATTTTGCCCTGAAACTCAAAACTGCCTCTGTTGAAGCTCCACTTGATGTCAGTGACCAAGATCTCAGCTTTCTTGATCTCTCAAGTCTGAACTTCAAGCATGCCATACTGACCGGGGTTGACCTTTATGGAACCGATCTCACGGAAGCCGACCTCTCTTATGTCGAGCTGAGTGATACGCGCATTGATCGCGCCGTCATCATTGGGACGGACTTTTCGCATGCCAATCTGGAGGCAGCCGAGATCAACCTGCCAACCACGTCACGCGACCTGTCATTCCGGACAAGCGAGACGGCAAAGTTCAACGGCGCGAATCTGACGGGGGCACGTGTGCTTGCTCGATTGCATGGTGCGGATTTCCGGAAAGCCATTCTGCGGAACGCGGACTTCAGCGCGTTATCGCCTGGCACTGCGACGATTGCATCGGTCCCACGGAATTACCTTATCGGGGCAAATTTCGACGGGGCGGATTTGCGAAACGCAAACTTTTCATATGCCAATATGAACTTTTCGACCTTCATTGGAGCCGACCTTCGTGGCGCCAACTTCTCGTCGGCTGAGTTGGTCAAGGCTGATTTCACAGGCGCAAAGCTCGACGGGGCGATCTTCAAAAATGCAGACCTGCGAGATCTGAAGGGTGGCAAACTTTTGGTTAGCGAAGTCGATGGCGCAATGCCGCTAGCCACCGCCCAGCCGTAACGCTTCTCCGATCAGCTAGCCGATACAAAAAACACCCGCCCAGCTTGTTGCTGGCGGGTGCTTTGCGTCTCGCGTTGAGCAGGCTGGCCGTTGCCAGTCTCCTCGTCGCTCGTTAGCTCATCAACTGGCCGCCGTTGGCTGCCAGTGTTGCGCCAGTGATAAAACCAGCATCGTCTGCAGCAAGGAAGACGACGGCGCGTGCGATTTCTTCTGGCTCACCCAAACGCCCGACAGGGATGTGCGGCAGGATTTTTGCCTTCAGAACTTCGGGATCGATGGCTTTGACCATTTCCGTCCCGATGTAGCCAGGGCAGATCGCATTTACTGTAATGCCTTTAAAAGCACCTTCCTGCGCCAGAGCTTTCGTGAAGCCCAGGTCACCAGCTTTTGCCGCTGAGTAGTTCGCCTGGCCCATCTGCCCCTTCTGACCATTGATGGACGAGATGTTGACGATGCGTCCGAAACCGCGTGAGCGCATGCCTTCCCAGACAGGTCGCGTCATGTTGAAGAGCCCGTTGAGGTTGGTGCCGATTACGGCGTCCCACTGCTCTTTTGTCATTTTGTGGAACATAGCATCGCGCGTGATGCCAGCGTTGTTCACCAAGACATCGACTGGGCCAAGCTCGGCCTCGACCTTTGCCAGGCCTTCAACACAGCTGTCGTATTCAGCGACGGACCACTTGAAAACGGGAATACCGGTTTCAGCTTTAAACTTATTTGCGGCTTCGTCGTTGCCAGCGTAGTTCGCCGCTACAGAATAACCAGCTTCCTTGAGGGCAACGGAGATGGCGTGGCCAATGCCACGTGTTCCACCTGTGACGACGGCTACTCGTGCCATGTCGATTTTCCTTTTATTTCAATTGAGGGGGCGTTCTTGTCTGCTTTTCGGGAGACCGCCTGCGGTGAGACTTCAATGCCTTTATGCATTTTCCATCAACGCAGGCGGTTTTGATCTTTCGGCTGGAGAAGCCGAGACTATCAAGGTCAGTCGCGTTCAACGGCAAGAGCAACGCCCATGCCGCCTCCGATGCAAAGGGTTGCAAGACCCTTCTTGGCATCGCGACGCTGCATCTCGAACAACAACGTGTTCAGAACACGTGCACCCGAGGCGCCAATTGGATGACCGATGGCGATTGCACCACCGTTGACGTTGACCTTGTCGGTATCCCAGCCAATGCCTTTGTTGACTGCGATTGCCTGGGCAGCAAATGCTTCGTTGGCTTCGACGAGATCAAGGTCAGCGTGCGTCCAACCGATTTGATCGAGTAGCTTCTTGGTTGCTGGAATGGGGCCTGTGCCCATGACAGATGGATCAACACCTGCGTGTGCCCAGCCTTTGATTTTCGCAAGCGGGGTGATGCCCCGTTTCTTGGCTTCTGCTTCTGTCATCAAGACCACGACGGCTGCACCGTCATTCAAACCCGATGCGTTGGCAGCGGTGACTGTGCCCTCTTTGTCGAAAGCTGGACGGACCCGGCCGACGCTATCCATGGTCACACCATCTTTGATGTACTCGTCGGTGTCGACGATTGTTTCGCTCTTTCGTGTTTTGACCGTTACTGGAGCGATTTCATCAGCAAACTTGCCGGCTTTGCGCGCAGCTTCCGCTTTGTTTTGCGATGCGACTGCGAACGTATCTTGTTCTTCGCGCGTGATTTGGAATTCCTTGGCGACGTTCTCGGCTGTTGTGCCCATGTGGTAGCCATTAAATGCATCCCACAGACCGTCTTTGACCATTGTATCGACGAACTTCACGTCGCCCATTTTGGTACCATCGCGCATGTGGGCTGCGTGCATCGATTTGGACATGCTTTCCTGGCCGCCTGCAACAACGATTGCAGAGGACCCTGTCTGGATTTGCTGCATGCCAAGTGCGACAGCGCGCAAACCAGAACCACAGATCTGGTTCATGCCCCATGCCGGAGCATCGGTTGAAATACCTGCAGCAATGGAGGCTTGGCGCGCAGGATTCTGCCCGTGGCCAGCGGTCAGGACCTGACCGAGAATGACTTCGGAAACGTCAGCTGCATCTACACCGGCGCGTTTGAGTGCTTCTTGGATGGCTACCTTACCCAATTCATGGGCAGACACGGAACCGAGCGAACCATTGAACGAGCCCACCGGCGTACGCGCAGCGCTCGCAATCACAACTGTTTCTGTATCCTGGTTCATGCGATGCGCGTCTCCTCAGCTGATTTTTGGGATTTGATAAGTCGGATCTGGCCGATCGTTTCACCTCGTCAGAACGAGTTGAACTTGGCGACCCAAGGCGTATTTCCGGCGGTGATAGCAGTTGACAGGCCGCGGCGGCAATTGCGACCTGCGGATAATTCTTAGCCCATCGTTTGGGCTGTGCGCGACATTGGTCTTCTCAGTTGCGACTATAGTGTGTTATCGTGCTGCACCGCACAGTTAGTCCAGTAGGCCCGATCGCATGCTTAAAAAACCCGACGTTCAAAAAGACGACACCGACTCCGTGGTGATTAAAAAATATGCAAATCGGCGGTTGTACAATACCGAGACCAGCACTTACGTGACACTGGACGATCTCGCAGAAATGGTTCGGGCCAATCGCGATTTCACCGTATTCGATGCGAAATCCGGAGATGACCTGACACACGCTGTTCTGACCCAGATCATTGTTGATCAAGAAAGTAAGGGCCAGACGCTGTTGCCAATACCTTTTTTGCGTCAACTCATCCGGTTTTATGACGACAGTATTGCCCGCATGGTTCCCACATACCTGCAATTCAGTTTGGAAGCCTTGGTCAAGGAACAGGAAAAATACCGCTCGCAGTTTTCAAATGCGTTTGGACCAACAGCCGCATTCGAAGCCTATCAAGAGCAGGCTCGCCGGAACATGGCGATCTTCGAACAGGCCATGTCGTTGTGGACGCCGTTCCATGGCAGTGGCCGTCCAGGCGAAGAAGGTATGCCGACGACATCTACGACAGACGAGACTGCTCCTAAGCCTGCAGTCTCAACCGAACCTTCAGTGCCGCCATCTAACAAAGACGACAGCGAAAACGGTAGCGAGCTTGGTGAGTTGAAAGCGCAACTCGCTGCGATGCAACAGAAAATTGAGCAGCTCTCCTCCAAGTAATAGAGGCTGCTTTCAATGACGTCTCGTTCAAGGCAGCTACGCGGCGTTATCTGACGAAGATGGTACACCGGCAAAGGTCAAACACACTCACTACGTCTGGAGCGCATGGGGCGTTTTAGGCCGTGTGCCGTCGAACTAGGTCGATGCGACTTTCCCGACGGGTACAGCCTGTGCCTTGTACTCGTTGATCGTCATCGGCAATCCGTAGTGGAAGCCCTGCAAATAGGTGATGCCGCTTTCGATTAGGATGCGTGCGACGCCCTCATCACCCACCCACTCTGCGACTGTTTCCATGCCGAAGGTCTCGGCTAGTTCTACCATGCCCTTGATAAACACCCGATCTGAGTGATCATCGGCAAGGTTTTTGACGAACGCGCCGTCGATTTTGACAATGTCGCAAGCGAGATGCTTCAGGTTTTTGAAGGACGTGTACCCCGCTCCAAAGTCATCAATCGCGACCCGGCAGCCGATTTCCTTAAGTGTATCGACAAATGCTGACGTGCGATCAAGATCGTCAATTGCTGCAGTTTCCGTGATCTCGACGATGAGGCGTTTGGTCAGGTCTTGCCGGCCTGCAGTGGACCTGCAAAGCGTGCCCATCCAGTCCTGATCGGTCGTTGTCAAAGACGACACGTTTACCGACAAGACGAGTTCCGGCCGCGATTTCAACAGTTCGAGTGCCAGTTCAAGCGTGCGTTGGTCGACCAAACGCGCCAACCCAAGCTGTTCTGCGACTGGCACAAACTCGCCAGCAGAGACCAGTGTGCCATCGCGCTTTTCCATGCGCAGCAGACACTCATGGATATCGGCCTCGCCCGACTTCGCGTTGATCATTGGCTGCAAAAGCAACCGCATGCGGTTCTCATCCAGGGCGCTGATGATCGCGTCCGCGAGTTTGATATTGCGCTGTCGCAAGCTCTCTTGAACTTTGCTGGGCGCATAGGCCACGTACGTATCGTTTGACTTTTGGCGTGCAACTTCAAGTGCTTGAAGGGCGCAGCTTGTCGCCCTAGCTGCCGATTGTGCGTGCTCGGGGAGCACGATGCCACCGACCGAAATGGTTGCTGAAAGCTGGCAAGCGCTGGTGCTAACAGTCGTTGACCGGACGGCTTTCATGAACCGCTCGGCTGCAATTCGCATTGCGCCTGCACCACAGTCGTTGAGGATAATGCCAAACTTGTTCGAGGAGTACCGACCAAGTGTATCGCCACCACGCAGGCGTTCTTTGATGATGTCTGCTGTAGACTTGATGACTTCATCGCCCACATCGAAACCGAAAGACTCGTTGATCACCGACAGGTTGTTGACGGACGCAATGAGGAAGCCACTCGACTGTCCTTTGCGGTTGGTCCGGTTGATGACGGCTTCCAGAGCCTGCGTCAGCTTGATCCGATTCAATTGACCGGTCAGCTCATCGAATTCATTCAGGTGCTGACGGTTTTGTTCCTCGACGTAGCCTTCGGTGATCCGTCGAATAATACCCCGTGCACGGGCTGGCCGACCGTCGCCGTCGAGCCAACAACGGCCTTGGTCTTCGATCCAGATCGTTTGGTCTCCGCGCAGGCCGTTCGGTCTCAGCCGATAATGCACACGGTAAAGCATGCTGCGACCTGGTTCAGATGACCGTGTGTTTGAGATCGCGGTCAGTCGTCGCTCAAGATGCTCCGGCACGAGCAGACTGTTGAACGATGCACCAGTGCCCAAGTGCGCTGTGTTCGCGATCTGAAGGACATCGGCTGCGTTCCCCTCCCATTCGATCCTGTCAGACGCAAGGTCCCAAACGTAAGCCGTCTCCTCTGCTTCCGTTCCGGTCTCCACCGATTGAAATGCCTCGCCTTCCAGCATGGTGTCTAACTCATTGAGTGGGAGGGCGGTTGCTCGGTCAGAGTCGCCGTGAGGTGATGAACAGTGTTCCGCTTCATGACGGGGCTGAAACAACGTCTCAATGAGCTGTGAAAACGATGCGCCTGCTTCTTCCGTGGAATCACCGGACTTGGATCCACCCGATACGCTTTCAACAGCGGGTTCCGCTGGGTGGGACTGGGGTGATTGGCTCATTCGTTCCACGTACGTATTCCGCTGAGGCTTGGCACTGGTTACTCGCCAAGCGCGTGCACAGACTAATTGATTTCATCGTCATCGACCTGGGCAAACCGCAATCGACAGGCGTTCATGCTAGCGCAGTGTCTTGTTTCGGCAACTTCTCCGCACACGTCCTTGCTCATCAAAGGCCACTATAAACAAAGGCTTATGTCCTTACGGTGCGCCAGCTGAATATCTGCCTGCGTTGCTCGGATTGCGCCGAACAGGCTCAGGGTAAGTGCCGAACCCTAACAATCGCTGAAAGGGTGAGCCTTTCTGCATCGCCGGTCGTGCGGTTCGGATGGGAAATTGACTGTTGGCCGCCGTATCGGTGGGTGCCTGGGAGCCAGACAAAAAAACGGCCCGAGTGATATCGGACCGTTTTCTAAGCTATTTTGCAGGCCTTCCGGCCATTACGAGGTCTCTTGTGGTCGTCAGAGGCGTGAGACCGGTGGGACCGCCTGTTGTCTGATTAATGACCCATGCCGCCGAAACCGATGTCACGGCGAGCCACCCGAATTCCGATGGTGTATCCCGCAATTACGTCGATCAGTGTCATCACCATGATCATGAAGAACACGCTTGTATAAGCAGCATCGACCATCAGGAAAGCGATCAAGCAGGCAATAAACACCAGCATCGACAGGCCGTGATCCAACAACGAAGCCGTTGAGGTGTATGTCGCCTTTAGGATTTCCACGAACAACAGCATCAGCGTGACGAGGAGAAGAAGATCGCCCCAGTTGAAGACCCATTCAGGTGAATTCTCTCCGCCACGCATGGATGGGAGTGAGAAAACCTCGGTGTCTAATATTTCTGTCGCTGTCCCGCTGCCTCCGAAAAGCACAATTACGAAGTAGAAAATGAAAGCGAAAACAATGAGCGGCAGCGACGTGATCGACATGGGTTGTTCTCCTAGTGAAGCCGTACGCGAAAGCGGTATAAACCGTGTTTGTGGCGGTTTAAACTCTCATACGAGCTGAAAAGCCACGTGAGGGGCACTTTCGAATGCGAACGTGGTTCACGCGTCGTCCTTCACCTCAAGAATCTGACGACCGCGGTATTTTCCCGTTTTGAGATCTATGTGGTGTGGGCGACGGCGCTCACCAGACTCTTTGTCTTCCACGTAGGTCGGGGCTGTCAGCGCATCTGCCGAGCGGCGATTGCCACGCTTCATGCGTGACACCTTTTTCATTGGGACGGCCATCGGGCACTCTCCTTGCTTATAGCTTTAATTTCAGCGACTTAGCCGCTTTCATCTTGTTTGGGGAGCAACGCGAACTTTTAGCTGGTGCTTTGTTGCGGCCTTCGCTCGGCCTGCTCACCGCCTGTATTCCCGCTGCTCAACATGTTCGGAAGCGGCGTTTATAGGCACAGAACTCCCAAAATACCAGACCTCAGATCGCGCAATCTGCGTCTCAGTCGGGGCAAGTGTCTAGCGGGCCGATTTCGTGTGGGCGAGCACGCAATTTGCTGAGGCTTGGCTCAAGCTTTTCGAACGCGCGACGATCCGGTTTGAAAGCTTCTTGGTCAGTCGCCCCGGTTTGCCGGGGTTACGTTTGGCAGGCGAGGGCAAGCTTACGGCTAACAATGCAGCCTGTCTGGATGATAAGCGACTGGCGGGGCGACCGAAATGATGCACGGCGGCGGCTTGCGCGCCGTAAATCCCCGGCCCCCATTCAACGACGTTCAGGTAAATCTCCGCAATCCGCCATTTTGGCCACGCGACTTCAATCATCAAGGTCAGCGGCGCTTCGAGGACTTTCCGGATGTAGCTTCGATCGGGCCAAAGGAACAGGTTTTTAGCGAGTTGCATCGTCATGGTACTGCCACCGCGAGGTGCCCCGTCCTTTGCTCGTGCGATGGCTCTGCGGATTTCACCGATATCGATGCCGTTATGGGCACAGAACCGGCTATCTTCCGATGCGATGACGGCTTTCACCAAGTTCGGCGAGATCGATTTAAGCGGAACCCAACTTTGCTTGATGGGCTGACCCTGTACGGAGCGGATTAACATTAGGCTCGAAGCCGGCGGATTTACAAATCGATAGGCCAATATCAAGACGACCATCGCCACGAACCAGAGTACCCCCAACACTGCGAGGGCCATGATCGAGCGTTTCGCACCTGTCGCCAAGGCGGTCGCGGTGCGGCTCCACCGATCGGCGTTTTGATCTGCCTGCCCATTGATTGCTTGGCGGCGTGGAGGACCGGTGCGTTCTGCTGAGACAGCGACCAACCGGTTCAAGGCGTGGCGACAGGCCGGTGAACCTGGCAACGTCCGTGCTTCATCGTTGACCAGGGGGTGATCACCAAAAGCAGCTGAAGACTGCAACACCGACATACGCGTGAAAGCCCCAAACAATGATATACGCGGTTTGAAAACCGATAACGATCGTGCCGCCAAATTTATGGCACTGCACCAAATGAGAGCCCCGAGACTATCAGATGTCAAACATCAATCCGGTTAAACCCTCTAACCCGACGAAATCATTTGAAGATGCGCTGAGCATGACCGCCCATCGCGTCGATGACTTTCTGGCAAATCTGCTTACGACCGGGGAAGGCTCAACCGATGTTTCGACCGCGGAGAGGGTGCCAGATCGGCTACTTCAAGCCATGCGACACGCGGTCCTGGGTGGGGGAAAGCGATTTCGGCCGTTCTTGGTTGAACAATCCGCAGCACTTTTCGGTGTTGCCCAGGAGCGCGCACTTTCAGCCGGGGGCGCTGTTGAACTCATCCATTGTTACAGCCTGGCGCATGACGATCTCCCCGCAATGGACAATGACGATCTGCGGCGTGGCCAGCCAACCGTGTGGCGGGCATTTGATGACTGGACTGCTATTCTGGCGGGCGATGGATTGCAGGCCTTGGCGTTTGAGTGCCTCGGGGCTGACGGGTGTCATCCAGACGCGGGCGTACGGGCGGCGTTGACTGTGATGCTGGCGCGGGCGTCCGGCGGGCTGGGTATGGTTGGTGGGCAGGCGCTTGACCTCGAGGCGGAGCGATTGGGTGATGGCCAAACGCAGACACTGGACACCATCCGGCACCTACAATCGATGAAAACGGGCGCGCTTATCGTTTTTTCCTGTGAAGCCGGTGCAGTACTTGGTGGCGGATCGTCCGCCGAACGTGCCGCTCTACGCAGCTATGGTGAGAAGCTCGGCTATGCGTTCCAGATTGCCGATGACCTCCTTGATGTCGAAGGTGATGCTGCCACTGTTGGCAAGGCTGTTGCCAAAGACGCCGACGCAGGCAAGGCGACGCTTGTGTCATTGATGGGTCTGGACGCGGCACGGTCAGCACTTACTCAGACGCGGGATGAAGCCATTGCTGCTCTCGATGTGTTTGGGGGGCGAGGTGACATGTTGCGGCAAGCTGCCGATTTTGTCGTCAACCGGAGGAGGTGACGTCTCACACGATGTCACTGTTCGCACTCGACCAGCATGGCCTGTGCCATTCTATTCATGTGCTTGATGTATTGTTTTTGAGACCAGCCACACTCGACGACGAGCTGTTCCCAATGACGAACGGACAATAGGGCCCAAAGCGCTTCAATCGATTGCTGAGAGGTTAGGTTCTTGGTCAAGTGTCCGTCTTTGCGGAATGCCTTGACCACAGCCCCGCAGCCGTGTCGGACAGCCTGCATCCTGTCCGCCCAGGCTGCTGCTGCTTCCTCATCCGTGTCCTTCATGGCTAGCAGTGCTTTTGCCACGCCGTAGATTTCCGGGATGTAGTTCCCCCATGCCTCGATAAACGCTTCCAACCTTTCTTCACCGGTTGCTGCCGCGCGGCTTTTGGCCAGTCGTGAATCGACGTCTTTTACCTCGTCCAAATGGCGCGTGGTGGCGACCAGCAACTCCGCCCGGGTCGGAAAATGAAGGTACACCGCTTGGCGGCTAATCCCAGCAGCCTTTGCGATGTCCGACATGCGTGTTGCAGAACCGGGCTCATCCTCAAGCAGTTTCCACGTGCACTCGAGGATGCGTTTTCGCGTCTCTGAATTTTTTCTTGACATGATGTAAATATCTCCACTACTTGCCTCCATGTCAACTTTACACGGTGTCAATTTTTTGGATCTAATCGAGAAGTAAGGAGACGTACGATGAAGGTGATTGTTTTCGGAGCCACTGGAACCATCGGGAAACTGGTTGTGGAGGGCATTCTTGAGGCTGGCCATGACGTGACGGCGTTTGCGCGGAACCCTGACAAGCTACAGCTCGCGCATTCAAATCTGATGTCGGCTAGCGGTGACGTCATGGATCAGCAGGCGGTAAGCGATGCCGTCAAAGGGCATGATGCCGTTATTGTTGTGCTTGGAGCTGGCATGTCGCGAAAAAGCAAAGTGCGTTCTGTGGGCACGTCGCATGTCATAGAAGCCATGCGAGAGCACGGCGTTCACCGCCTGATTTGCCAATCGACATTGGGTGCCCACGAAAGTTGGGACAATCTCAACTTCTATTGGAAGCGCATCATGTTCGGCTTGATCCTGCGGCCGGTTTTCCTTGATCACGAATTGCAGGAAAACCTCGTGTGGCAGAGCGGTTTGGATTGGACCATTGTGCGTCCGAGTTCGTTCACTGACGAGCCCGCGTCGGGTCGCTACAAGGTCGGATTTGATGCTCGCGAGCGGGAACTGAGCTTGAAAATCTCAAGGGCTGATGTTGCAGACTTCATCAAGCGCGAATTGACTGACGCCAGCTTCATTGGGCACGCGGTCGGCGTGTCGTACTAGGACAGGTTGTCGGGGACCGTGGGGAATGTGGGAGAGGATCTGCGCAAGTCGCGTGCCCTCTCCCCAGTTGCTAGACGTTTGCGGTTTTTGGCTCTTTGGATGCCCCGTCCGCATCCGCCGACTTCTTTGCGAAATGGTTTTTCCGTTTGAGCTTTGGTCGCCAAATACCGAGCGCTACGTTCAAAGTTGCGACCGCTAGCAATATCCACATCGACCACCAGACCCTGTCGATGGTCGCTCCCAGTTCGGCAACATCAACGGTGCCTGCGAGGACGCCAGCGCTGAGTTCTGCTTCGCGTTTCATTGGGCCGTCTATGCCGATAAGCGTCCACTCAAACATCACAATGCCTGTCACCAATTTCAGCATGGCCCAACCTGCATTCTGAAATGCGCGAGTGGCTGCGATGGAAAACAATCCCGCGACCAGTGTCAGTCCGAGTGAAGGTATCAATACCCATTGGGAGAGTTTGTGCATCACGGTGCGCAGAGTTGCGTATTCGGCCGTCGCGCTCGGATCCGGGAGAGCACTGAGCAGGACCAACAGGCCTACCATGGCACCCATCAGCCCGATGGAACCGATCGTGTGTGCGAATTTCAGAAAGCGGCGCATTGGAGGTTCCAACCCTTGTTTTCAGGATGACGTTACTCAGTTTTTTGTTCGATACGCCGATTGCAGGCGATCTGATCTCTTCGGGGGTGCCCGGTTTTCCATATGCATGAGTGATTGCGCTCGGTACCATGATCGACTAGCCAATCGCCCATACGTCCCTCACGCAACAGGAGCCCAAACACATGGCCATGGATACTCAAGACGAGATTGCGCAACTCAAACGTGAGGTCACGGAACTATCGGGTTTATCGCTGGCGACCGGCGTCATCCTCACACAGCTTTTGCAAACCATCTGTCGGCGCGAACTTAACCCGCAAGAGTCTGCAGGGATCATCGTTGAAAACGCGCGCGCCGGGATTGAAGCATTCGTCGAGCAGAATGGATCTGAGCCTGCAATGAAAAAACGCGCGCTCGAAGCTGTTGGCCAATACGAAGAACAAATCCGCTCCGTACTTGCCGTCTAGGTGACGCAGGTCGCACCCACCCTTTGTCGAGCAGTTCTGCGATTGGTGGCACGTTTTTCCAAGCGGGTGTTGGCTGTTCCATGTTGGCTTCCGGAATGTGCCGGGACACGGACAAACGCTGGTGCGCCGCCTTTGAATGAGCAGTCCGTGTTGTCACCCGCTGAAGTGGCCTGAAAGAAGAATGGCGCGGCTTCAACGAAAGCTTCGAAGTCATCGTTGAACGTGGACGTCTCGACGAGTTCAACGATCTTGTCGGCAACTGCGCGGCCTTTGTACAGGTCTTGCAGCGTGCGGTTCCCGTCATGGAACATCGCCATGTTTTTTCTCCCTATTTCTTGTTTCTTGTCTTGTTTCGGTTGGTTTTAACGAACTCTTGGTATGACAGCGGCGGGATGACCAATCACGGGCGAGTGAAAGTAATGCGGCACAGGTTAACTCTCGCAATCGCGATCATCATGCTGGGGCTGGTTTTTACATCTCAGAGCGTCTTCGAGGTGGATGTTGACGGTGTTGCTGTGATCACGCGGGGAGACGACGTTGTTCGCGTTTCGCAGCCTGGATTGCGGTGGCGCAATCCACTGGTCGAGACGGTTCACCATGTAGCGATGTTGCGGCAATACCAGCAATTGTTTCGGTTTGATGCGGCACTGAAAGGTGGAGCACCTTGCCGTGTTGAGGGGACGTTCGTCTTCCGCGCAAGCGACCCGATTAAAGCCTATCAATGGCGGCGTGCAAACGGGCTTGATATGACTGCTGGCGGCTCTCGGGATGACGGTGCGGGATATACGGCAGCGGTTGAAGCTCTAGAAAAAGTGGTCGCGTCGAAGATTACTACCATGACGGCAGAGATTGCTGCTGGCAGTGCTATCAAAGACTGGCTGGCGGCCTATAGGTCGCCGGTGTTCCGCGACGGTACCATTATCACGTCAATCGATCTGAAGCAGGTGTCGTGCTCGAGACAGGATCTGCAAGCGGCGAAGCTCAAACGCCCGATAAGAACGAATGAGTTCGGCCCACGTCGCATGTTTGCGACCAGCCGGGTGCGGGCTCAACCCAAGGCTGATATTGACGTGCTGGCGTTCAAAGTCCCTCAGGACGACATCACGCTTAGCGACGGGACGATTGCACGCTTCTCAGGGCTTATTGGCCGCTATCAGGTGGTCGACCCAGTTCGATTTCGGAATGCATTTGGTGAGCGTGCGCGGGGGAAGCGGATAGCGGGGGTGCGTCTCGCGCATGTTGTGGGGCAAGAGCTACGCAGCGTGGTTGGTGAGCGTAACGGATCTGAGTTGGTTGGGTTTGATCTATACGCCATCGCCCTGTCGGAAGATGCGCCGCTGGCGCAAATGGCTGCGCGTCTTGGCGTCGCAATCGTCGACATTGGAGGAATCGAAGCGAGGTATCGGTTGGGCAAGGCTGGCGGGATTGGCGGGCCTTGAAGTCGGTCCACTGGTGTCAACACCGACCATCAGAGTTCAATCCGACCAACGCAACGGGTTGGCCTGTTGCTTAAGTCGACACAATCCTTCGAAAACGATCTAGCATTGAGTTGGACCGGCTACCTGAAGGCAAACCTCTGGGGCGACTTATCAAACGCTTCGGTTTCGGTGGTCGCCGGTCGCAACGAGATTGGGATCGATCACAACGATACTTGGATGGATATCGGTTTTGGCGTCGCAGCACAGGCAAACCAAGACGTCTCCGTCTATGCTGATGCCGACTTTGAATTCGATATCTCTGGAAACGACCACGGGGGCTTTTCCGGCAAAATTGGGCCTCGTTTCGAATGGTAGCGGGAGGACGATGGCGTGTGCTGTCTTGGAGCACGTTGACTTACAATTGGGATCAAAGCAGGTGCTCTAAGCCTTTGCTCTTGATGATGTTCTTATTGCGAATATCGCTCGCCTTCGGCAAGACAAACCGCGTACACTTTTGCAGAACATGATCTAACAGGCTGTTGAATTTGGCACGACGGTTGTTGGCTTCGAGGATGCGTTTGAAGTTGTCGGCAATAAGGCCCCCGCGCTACGCGCTTTCACAGGCTGGCGAACGGCAACCCATCACAAATCCGTTGGTGTGGTTTAAAGCGGGCTTTGCCTTCCTTAATTCTGGACTAGTCAAGGTCACGATGTATTCGGCGCCCACCGCGTG
>JBCBRD010000066.1:0-15598 GCA_039819885.1 Pseudomonadota bacterium | reverse complement strand
GGTCGTCTACATTTTCAAAAACCAGTACGGCGGTTACACCAATAACTGCGACCGCGACGAGGTGGAAAAACATGCAGACCCTTTGGGTTACGTTGGTTGGATCGGTTCAAATGTTCTTAGAGCACGTTTACTTTAGACGGACTTGGAAGACGTACTCTAAGCTTTTGTTTTGGATCATGTTCTCATCGCAAGACCGCGTACACTTTTGCGGAACATGCTCTCGCTCTACCCACCCATTTGGCGAGCGTTGGCAAGCGACTGCTGAATCGTTTTGACGACGGCAAAAGTGTCCTTCAATTGCGTGCGCTCCAACGGTGAGATCTCCACCGGCACCAGATAGTTGTCTGGTTTCCGGCCTTCTCTAATCTGTTCGGCTTGGTGGCGCAGGCGCGTCATGGCGATGAACTCAAATGCGGCGGCCAAGCTGCGTGCGCCGTCTTCGCTTAATACGCTTGCCTCTCGACCTGCTTCGAGCCGCCGGTGTGTGTTGACCGCTGTTATGCCTGCGGTCAATGCGTAAACGCGTGCAATGTCAACGATGGGCACAACACCGGAATGCTTCATGTCCACGGCATTTCGGCCATCTTCGGTTTTCGTTGTCGTGAGCTGTCCGAACAAACCGAGCGGCGGTGCATGCTTGAGCGAATTCATGACCATGTGGGCAATGAATATCGAATTTTTGCGAGCAAGGTTGAGTGTTTCGGCCTGTACGTTTTCAAACAACGACATCTTGCCGTAGATGGGCCGCAGATCGAACATCACGCTCGCCAGCATCTGAGCCATTGGCTGTGGGACGGCGATCCAGCCTTCAAAGTACTCGCGCCAAACATGCAGCGGCTGCCGCCACTTTGGGTTCATGGCCATCATGTCGCCGGGGCAATAAACGTAGCCGCAACGGTCTAACCCATCGCAGACGAATTTTGCCAATGCTGCAAAGTACTCGCCGTGCTGCGCTTCATCGTAATCATTGTTGAGGAACAGGCAGTTGTCCTGATCAGAAACGCCGGTCTGTTCTTGACGGCCTTGAGATCCACATGCCAGCCAGAGGTAAGGGACCGGTGGTGGTCCCAGTTTGTCTTCAGCCAACCGCAGAAGTCTTATGGTTGCAGCATCTGCAATGAATGTGATGATGTGGCCGATCTTGCGTGCACTGACACCACTTTCCACCAAGTTCACGAGCAGTTGGGGGATTTGTTTTACGATCATGGCCATCGCGTCTGGGTCACTGAGGCGATGGATCTCACCGATCATGTAAACGGCTGAGCGCGATTGCGCGCGGACAAGATTGGTGTGCGTGACGATGCCGGACAGCTTGTCGTTGTCGACGATCGGCAAGTGCGAGATGCTTCGATGCATCATGGTGACCAGCGCATCAAAGGCGAGCGCATCTGCCGGCAAGGTTGTGGGCCCGGGCGTCATAATGTTTCGAATGGGTTGGTCGGTTGCCCCATCTTCAGCAAGGACGCGGTCGCGCAAATCACCATCGGTTACGATACCGATCAGGTCTTCTCCGTTGACGACCGGCAAACACGAAATGTTACGTTCGCGCATGAGCCGGGCAGCTTCTAGAACTGTCGCATTTTTCGTAACAGCGATGGGGTTTGCCGTCATCAAATCGCGCACGGTCATCGTCATGAGGTCCATCCCGCCAGATGAGCTGGCAGGCGTTTCTGATGATGATCCGCGTTGGTCTTGATCATTCAAAGACGTCAAAAAGCGCTCTGGTCCAAAGGGGAGGATGTTTACATCAAAATCGGGATGAGCCGCCCACACCGCATCAAACGCTGATTTTGGAATTTTCAGCACAGTGGATGCGGCGAGTGCCACGGCTCTGTAGGACGCTCGACTTTTGCTGCGCGTCGCTTTCAGACCGAAGGTTTCTGCCTGCGATAGTCTGCCGAACACCTTCCCTGTTGCGGAGCTGACTTCGATTTGTCCCTCGAGGACAAAGACCACCGCGCTGACCTGATCACCGATCTCGAGGATGACTGCGCCTGATGGGACATCTTCAATAGTAGAAGCCGTGACCAGTGCTGCGATTTCATCGTTGGCCAATTGATCAAAGGGTGCCGTCGTAAGCAGCAGGTCTTGGAGTTCTGATTGGTTCACAGCTCTCACCCCCAAATGGTTTTTAACGACATTGGTTTCTTGGTGGGTCTTGCATCATGGTTGCAGGCCATGGTGCACATGACGCCCGTCCCCCAATAAAAAACGGCCCCGGCGATGACCGGAGCCGCTTCGTTTGCCTACACGTGTTGGGCAATGACAAATATGCGATTGCTCAACACTGTGACTGTTTTTGTCTGCAGGCGGTTTGTACCGCCTGCTTTGCTTTTGCGTACAACAATCAGTGGTCGGTCGCAGCACCAGCGCCACGTGGGACACGGATCGATTCGACCAGGTCTTGAATGGCTTTCGGTGGAGCGGCTGTGACACCTGAGACCAGGATCGCTACTGTGAAGTTGATCAAGGCGCCAATTGCACCGAAGGCTTCCGGCGCAACACCGAGGAAGTGGTTGGCCGTGGTGTTGGCCATCAATTCCGTGCCTTTGATGAAGAAGAAGCCCTTGTAAGCGAAGATGTAGAGCAACGTTGAGAGCAGGCCTGCAAGCATTCCGCAAACTGCACCGACGTTATTCACTCGCTTGGAGAAGATCCCCATCATCAGAGCTGGGAAGATCGAGGAGGCCGCTAGGCCGAAGGCCAAGGCCACCACCTGGGCTGCAAAGCCCGGCGGGTTCAGTCCTAGGTAGCCAGCAACAGCGATGGCGCCTGCCATCGAGATGCGAGCTGCCATAAGCTCTCCACCTTCCGAGATATTCGGCATCACCATACCCTTCAAGAGGTCATGAGATATCGATGACGAAATCGCGAGAAGCAGACCAGCAGCCGTCGACAACGCGGCGGCAAGACCACCGGCTGCAACAAGAGCGATCACCCAGTTTGGTAGTTGTGCGATTTCAGGGTTTGCGAGAACCATGATGTCTCGGTCAACCTTCAGTTCGCTTCCCTTCCAGCCATATTGCTCAGCTGTGTCGGCGAACGCTGCACTCTTCTCGTTGTAGTACTGGATGCGACCGTCGCCGTTCTTATCTTCGAACGTCAACAGGCCTGTAGTCTCCCAGTTCTTGAACCACTGCGGCCGTTCTTCGTAGACGAGATTGCCGTCTGCAGACCCAATCGCTTCGGTGTTTTGAACCGTTTTGATCAGGTTGTAGTAGGCCATCGCGCCAACCGATGGAGCCGTGGTGTAGAGGAGAGCGATGAAGACCAGCGCCCAACCTGCGGACCAACGCGCATCCGACACTTTTGGAACGGTGAAGAAGCGGATGATGACGTGGGGCAGACCGGCCGTCCCGATCATCAGCGAGAACGTGTAGAGCACCATATTGAGGGTGCCGCCGCCCTGCGCCGTGTACTCCTTGAAGCCAAGATCAGTCACGATTTGATCGAGCTTGGTCAGAAGGTGGACATCAGACCCTTCAATTGTCGACGTCAGACCGAGCTGTGGGATTGGGTTGCCCGTGATCTGCATCGAGATGAAGATCGCTGGAACTGTGTAGGCAAGGATCAGAACACAGTACTGAGCGATCTGCGTGTATGTGATGCCCTTCATGCCACCCAGAACCGCGTAGAAGAACACGATGCCCATGCCGGCATAAAGACCTAGCTCATATGGGAGGTCTAGGAAGCGCGAGAACGCAACGCCGATGCCCTTCATCTGGCCAATCACATATGTGATCGAGGCTACGATCAAGCAGATCACGGCCACGAGACGTGCTGTCTGAGAGTAGAAGCGGTCGCCGATGAATTCAGGCACAGTGAACTTGCCGAACTTGCGCAAATAAGGTGCGAGAAGCAGCGCAAGCAGCACGTAGCCACCGGTCCAGCCCATTAGAAACACGGATGCATCATAGCCTTTAAAGGCAATGAGGCCGGCCATGGAGATGAACGATGCCGCTGACATCCAGTCCGCAGCTGTTGCCATACCGTTTGCCACTGGGTGAACACCACGGCCGGCGGCGTAGAAGTCGCTCGTTGAACCCGCTCGGGCCCAAATCGCGATACCGAAGTAGAGTGCGAACGTCGCCCCCACCACGATATAGGTAAGTGTTTGAAGATCCATTCTATTTCCGTCCCTCTAATGGCTTATTCTTCGTCGACGCCGTAGCTTTTGTCGATGCCATTCATGATTGCTGCGTAGACAAAGATCAGCACCAGGAACACGTAGATGGATCCCTGTTGCGCGAACCAAAACCCAAGATCCACACCCCCGACATCAATGCCGCTCAGTGCAGGTCTCAAGAGAATGCCGAACCCATAGGACACGATGGCCCAGATGATCAGCAGGATGGTGACGAGGCGAATGTTGGCCGCCCAGTAGCCATTGCTCGAGTTGTTGTCCTCAGACATTTGCTTGGACTTCTCCCTAAAACGTCGCGTTATTTCAACGCATTCAGTGTTGCCCGCCCCCTCGATCCACGTCGCTGTGTGGTACAAAAGGCCAAAGCGCCTATGCACAATTGACGCAGCGGCAATCAGATGCAACGCGCCATTTGTTTAGCGCCACTTTCGTAGTGCGTGGCTCATTGGACGGCAGGACGGGGCTTTTCTGCTCTAAATTGAGGCAGATTGCACCTTTGATTGCCGTTATATTAGACGATTGGCTGATCTGGAACGGGTGCTTGCGCAAGGACCGTTGCTAAATCGCCTCTAAATTGGGCGGGACGGGCATGTGTCCGGAGTTAATTATTTAGTCGCAGATCGTCAGATGGATGTTTGGGGCGATCATCGATTTAGGGTCTCTTGCGCGAACTGCTTATGACCACAAATCGACAGCACACGGACGGGACGGGTTATGTTTCAAAGCCTCAGTCTTCGGACTCGAATGCTTCTGTTTTTTGTCCTCATCGCCTGCGCGGTACCGCTTGTGATCGGTGCTGCTCTCACGTTTGCGGGCATGAGGCTTGAGGGGAACCCCGTTCCACCACTTGTGTTGTTCGGGGGGCTTGCAAGCGCTGCTTTGATTGGCCTGGTGTTGGTGGTCTGGCAGCTTTTTGACAACAACGTCGCCCAACCAATCATGCGCATGTCGCGGGATCTGCAAACCCTGGTGCATGCCAATCCCAATCACACCGTGTCGACCGATTGTGCGAAGCATCTCGGCCCCCTTGGGGTGACTGTTGATGATGTTGCGAAAGCCCTCAGTGATGCGCGCGCATCGTCGGATACATGCGTTGCAACGGCGACGGCAAAAGCTGCGGCGGAGAAGCGTCGGCTTGAGACTGTTTTGAACGATCTCGAAGACGGTGTGATTGTTTGCAACCGCGTCCATGAGGTTCTGCTTTACAATCGGCGCGCCCTGCAAATCGTGAGGGAGTGCGGCGAACTCGGACTGGCCCGGTCGTTGTTCGATGTGATGGATAAACCGCCTCTGGTCACCACACTCGAGCGACTGACCAATCGACTCACATCGGGGCGCTACGCAACGCATCAAAACGGCCTGAGCTCTCGGTTTGCGTTTTCATCTTGCGATGGTCGGACAATCCTGCGGGGTACGATGAGCCTGCTCACCTCCCAGAGTGAAGCAATCGAGGGCGAGATACCTACGATTAACGGCTACGTGCTCACGTTTGATGACCAGACCGAAGACCTACAGCGCCGTGTCCAAGTTGATGGACTGTTACGGTCGGCTATCAAGGACTTCCGCGCACCCATTGCAGAGCTGAACAAGGCCTGTGACGCGCTTGGCGACTCGACGAGTTCCGCAGGGCATGAAGGCATGCTCGCAATGGTACAGCAGATCAAGTCGGAAGGTGCCGTGCTGGCTGATCGTATCCATGCCCTCTCTGATCGGTATGACGCTGTCGGCGGCAGTCATTGGCCGATGAGTGATGTTTACTCCAGCAATGTCCTGTCGATTGTTGCGAGCCGCTATCGGGAAAACCCTGTTATCCAAGTGGATGTCACGGGGCAGGCCTGTTGGCTGCACTGCGACAGTCACATGGTCGTTGAAGCGCTGTCGTCAATCATTATGGAGCTGGTCGAGCGCGTCGGGGCAACGACCTTTGCTCTTGAAGCGAAATCCTGCGAAGGCCGTCCCCAACTTGCACTGATTTGGAAAGGGGATGCACCGTCTAGCGACTTCATCCCCGCATTGTCTGCCAAACGCGTTGGGGCTGAAGCCACCGGCTTCCCGCTCAATGATGTCTTTAACCATCATCGAACTGAACTCGTTCACCAACCGCTTGATGACGGGCGGCAACGGCTGTTCGTCGAGTTGCTCCATCCGATAGAACCACACGACAAGTCGATCAGCGGCGCGCCACCACTTCGGCTTGAATTCTACGACTTCGACCTTCTCGACCGTCCTGTGAGCGATGGTGACCTGCTCGACAAATCACTGCGTGACATGACGTTTGTTGTTTTTGACACGGAGACGACGGGGCTAGAGCCGAGCAACGGAGACGAGATCATTTCGATCGCCGGTGTGCGGGTGGTGAATGGCCGCGTGCTCACGGGTGAAACCTTCGACAAGCTGGTCAACCCAAACCGTAAAATACCGGGACGTTCAACGGCCATTCACGGCATTACCGATGAGATGGTCAAACATGCACCGCCGATCTCGGTGATGCTGCGCCGGTTTCACGAGTTTGTTGGGCCTTCGGTGCTTGTGGCCCACAACGCAGCATTTGACCTCAAGTTCCTCGAACTGAAGAAGACGATTTCAGGAGTGGAATTTGACGGTCCTATCCTCGACACCGTGTTGCTGTCTGCCATCGTTCATGACCATACGGATCAGCACACACTCGACGCGGTTTGCGAGCGCTTTGATGTCGTTATTCCACCTGACAAGCGGCACACTGCGCTTGGGGATTCGCTTGCGACTGCGGAAGTCTTTGCGCGCATGCTGGATCTATTGGAGTTCAACGGTATCGAGACTTTGCGCGAGGCAATTGATGCCTCGAACAAGCTTGTTCAGATCCGTCGCCAACAGGCGAAGTACTGATGGTGTGTCCGTAACCGTTGAGACTGGCGCGGGGTTGTACCGTCCCATGCACTTTCAATGTCGTGCGGAACGGCTGTCCAACCAGCACATGAGGTTTGATGGTGCTGCCGGTGAGAATTGAACTCACGGCCTCTCCCTTACCAAGGGAGTGCTCTACCCCTGAGCTACGGCAGCGATTGGCGGACGGTGGTCGTCTTCTGAAGACGATCCAGCCGTCAACGCCGACGCGCGAAAACACACCAGAACGCGTTTGAATGCAAGACCCAACTCCAGCTAAAGGGGGGAGTGTCCCTGAACACGCCACTTAGCGACAACTCTTCGAGCCAACTCTTTCCGAAGAAATCCGGCCCTAGAGACATTCGGCCCTTGCAGTTGCGCGAAGCTGATGGTTGTTCCTTGCTGGCCTGCTTACTTCTCAGCCGTTAACGGCTTCGGAGACTTGGAAACGCGCGTGAGGTCAGCACATCCAGCCGTCGCATCAATGCCCGATTCGATGTAACAGGCCGCAAGTCGGTCGGAACTCAGAATTCGCCCCTGATTATAGCCGCGACTGTCGGATGCTACCCAGCTAACCGTTTGATTGTCAGGATAAACAATACCAAAAAACTTTTTCGTCCCGGCGGAATACGTGAAATACCCACGAAACCGGCGGTCGGTCTGTTCCGTGATGTGGATGGTCTTATCCCACGCGCGCAGGCCCTTGAGATCGGAAATCGTTTTGTTCTGGCCCTTCCAGGTCCCCACTAGATTTGGGGGCGGTTGATCTTGCGCCAGTACTTCTTCCGCCAGTGCCGGAGGCGTCGACCAGAAACCACCAAGACCAATCCCAAAAACACCAAAGTACATCCAAGCAGTCTGGCCGGCAGATCTACGCAGCATCAAGTCAACTCCCAAATCAAGCGCGAACAATCAACAAAGCACGAGGTCAAGAACATGGCTGAAGTGCTTATGACCAACCATCAAGTGCCATGGGCGAAAAGCAGTTGTGCCCCGGTTATACATTGCCGTGCCAATGAAACGTAGCCCGAAACGTTGCAACTCACGGCGACGCAGCGTAGACGATCACAAAGCTGCTTCCAACCAACTCAAATCGATATGATAAAGCCCACTAGCGAAGTCGAACGTCAGCGCCTGGACCGGCTTGAGCGGGAGATGCGCGAGAATCTCAAAAAGCGCAAGGCGCTTGCCCGCGCGAAGGCCAAACAAGACGTTGGGGATGCAAAACGATTGCTGGATGAAAACGGCAAGGCTTGAGGCCCCGAAGACACCCCTGATGCAATGGATCGAAACGCGCGAGCCAAAGGTTGTCCAGGCAGCCAGTCGCGCATGAGGGAAAGAGAATACAATGGACTGTATCAAGCTTGTCGGGGGGCAGCCGCTCAAGGGACGCATTCCGATTTCCGGTGCGAAGAACGCAGCACTTCCGCTGTTGATCTCAAGCCTTCTGACCGGTGAAAGACTGACGCTGAAAAACGTTCCCAATCTGGCCGACGTCAATTTGCTCGCGCGTATTCTGCGAAACCACGGCGTGGATTTGGCTGTCGATGGGAAGCGCGCCGGGCCGGCCACCTATATTGGCGACACCTATCACCTCACTGCCCGCGATATCGTTGACACAACAGCGCCCTACGAGATGGTCTCGCGCATGCGGGCGAGCTTTTGGGTCTTAGGCCCTCTCATCGCACGTATGGGGGTGGCACGGGTCTCATTACCCGGCGGCTGCGCCATCGGGACACGACCGGTTGACTTACATCTGAGCGGTTTGAAAGCGTTGGGTGCCGAGATCGATATCGACGGTGGTTATGTCAATGCCAAGGCTCCTAATGGATTGCACAGCGCCCGCATCACATTTCCCAAAGTCTCTGTCGGGGCCACACACAACGTGCTGTTGGCGGCCGCCTTGGCCAAGGGGGAAACGCTGATCGAAAACGCAGCCCGTGAACCTGAAGTTGGCGATGTTGCCGAGTGCCTGACAAAGATGGGCGTTGAGATTGACGGGATTGGGACCGCTACGCTGCGCATTCAGGGGCGTGACCGCCTGGATGGGGCCATCCACACGGTCTTGCCGGATCGGATTGAAACCGGGACGTTCGCTTTTGCCGTTGCAGCGGCTGGTGGCGATGTGGTGCTGGAAAACGCAAACGCTGATCTGCTGCATGCCGCGCTGGACACTTTGAAGGGCTCAGGAACCAGCGTCGAAACTGTTGGCACTGGTATTCGGATCGTAAGAAACGGCCAAGGGGTTGCCCCTGTCAGTGTTGAGACACAGCCGTTTCCAGGCTTCCCAACGGACCTCCAGGCGCAGATCATGGCTTTGGCCACGCGCGCTGAAGGCACCAGTGTCATTCGCGAAACCATCTTTGAGAACCGCTTTATGCATGTGCAGGAACTGGCGCGGCTCGGTGCAGATATTCAGCTAAACGGCGATACGGCTACGGTCACTGGCGTGCCGAAGCTGCAAGGGGCACCGGTGATGGCAACGGACCTGCGGGCATCGGTTTCTCTCGTGATTGCGGGGCTCATGGCAGAGGGGGAAACCACAATCAACCGTGTCTATCACCTTGACCGAGGTTTCGAGCGGCTGGAAGAAAAACTGACGAGCTGCGGCGCGAAGATCTGGCGTGAGCCTGCAGGATAGTGGCTAGCATTGCCTTTGGCCGGTTCGCCCAGTATTCCTGGGCGCTGGAAATGGCGATAGTACTTATTCCGCTGCCTTTCACAATAAGTGTCCCTAGTTCGCCAATTCCGCGAGCCAAGTTCAAATAGCGATTATGGCTGATCTCAAACTCATCATCTTGGACCAGGAAGATTTGGCAGTGATGTCTGCACACCTGCAGGACGCTGTCTTGAGAGTGGGTGACATTGCATACCAGGCGCAAGACAAAAGGTTTGCTGCCGTCGCCAACCGGTTTGACTGGGAAGGCGACATCAAAGCGAAGACACAGCGCAAGAAAAAGCATCAACGTCGCAGGTCAGGTTTGCGATTTGAGCGTGTCCTTGCAGCGCGGACGCTTCGCATTGACCTGTCGAAGTCAGATGACGTGCTGTCGCTGCTCGCGGTCACTTTCGAAGAAACTGACGCACCGGCCGGCCGCTTGACCCTGAACTTTTCTGGCGGCATGGCCATTGAGTTGGACGTGGAATGCATCGAGGCCGAACTGCGCGATCTTGGCGCGGCCTGGGCGACAGATTTCCGTCCGTTGCATAAAACCGATCGTACATCTTGAGCAAAACGCGCCTCGGCCTTTTTGCCTGCACACAGATCCGGATCAGTCGTACGTATTGATCTGATCAAATCATATTCAAGTATCGAAAGCCCTTCCCCCATGGCACAGCGCCTCGCGACATCGCAGTCTGATTTTGAAGCCCGGTTTCAAGACCTTCTTGCGCAAAAGCGCGAGGTGTCCGCAGACATCGGGAACGCCGTCGATGAGATTATCGCTGATGTACGCACACGCGGCGACGCAGCCCTCGTTGATTTTTCAAAGCGCTTCGACAACGTTGAAATCACGCCGAAGGACATGGTCGTTACCCCAGAGGAGGTCGATGCGGCCATCGGTCAGTGTCCCGATGAGACACGTGCAGCCCTGCAAATCGCCCACGATCGGATTGTCGATCACCACGCTCGTCAACGCCCTGAAGATCAGCTTTACAAAGATGGCGATGGGGTTGAGCTGGGGTATCGTTGGACCGCAGTTGAATCGGCCGGGCTTTACGTACCAGGCGGACTGGCCTCCTATCCAAGCTCGGTTTTGATGAATGCGATCCCGGCAAAGGTTGCAGGGGTACCGCGCGTCGTCATGGTCGTACCGACACCGAACGGCGAGCTAAACCCATTGGTCCTGGCAGCCGCACGCATCGCAGGCGTTGAAGAAATCTATCGTATCGGTGGCGCACAAGCCGTTGCTGCATTGGCATACGGAACCAAAACAATTGCGCCGGTTGTTAAGATCGTCGGGCCGGGAAATGCGTATGTGGCAGCGGCCAAACGACAGGTGTTTGGAACCGTAGGGATCGATTCAATTGCGGGGCCCTCGGAAGTCCTCGTCATCGCGGACGCCGACAACGATCCCGAATGGCTGGCATGTGACCTGCTCGCACAAGCCGAACATGACACGAATGCACAATCGATCTTGATGACCAGCAGCGCCGATTTGGCCGACAAGGTGGAAGCTGCCGTTGAGCGTCAGATTTTGGAGCTCCCGCGCGGTGAGATTGCAGGAAAGAGCTGGCGGACGTTCGGTGCCATCATCACCCTCAACGACTTGTCAGAAGCACCAGCTCTGGCAGATCGGATTGCTGCTGAACACCTAGAGATTGCGACGTCCAACCCGGATGACCTCAGCGGACAGATCCGTAACGCAGGTGCGATCTTCTTAGGGCACCACACCCCTGAAGCCATCGGCGATTATGTTGCTGGCCCCAACCACGTTTTGCCGACGGCGCGCAGTGCACGGTTTTCATCCGGCCTCGGCGTTTTGGATTTCATGAAGCGGACGTCATTGCTTAAACTGGATGCCAACGCGTTGCAGGCGCTTGCTCCTGCGGCGATGACGCTTGCAGCAACTGAAGGTCTCGAAGGGCACCGCCGGTCCATCGAAATGCGCGTGGCAGACAACAAAACAGCGGACACCAATTGAGGGGCCTCGACGCAAACGGGGGTAGTCAGGATGCCGGAACCAACACCACCGGGCGTGCCGAAATCTAAATCTCGCCTCTATGATGTGAGCCTGGACCAAAGTGCAATCTTGAACCTCAATGCGAACGTCGCCCACGAAAGAGAGGTGGCGATATTCGATCTGCTTGAGGAAAATCGCTTCAAATTACCAGATCACAACGAAGGCCCCTACCGCCTGCATCTTGCGATCATCGAAGAGCGCCTTGTCATGCAAGTCGGCAATGAGACCGAAGAAAACGTGATCACGCATATGCTGTCGCTGACGCCATTCAAGCGGATCATCAAAGACTATTTCCTCATTTGCGACAGCTACTACGAGGCCATCAAAACAGCACCACCGTCGCGCATTCAAGCCATCGACATGGGACGGCGTGGCCTGCACGACGAGGGTTCTCATGTTCTGGTTGAACGCCTGAAGGGGAAAATCGATCTGGATTTCGATACCGCTCGCCGCTTGTTCACTCTGATCAGTGTCCTACACTGGAAGGGCTGAGTGAGGTGGAGAAAAGCGTCAGCAAGGGCTCACCCCTCGCGCCGCCAGAGCGACCAGGCTCGGTGCTTTTTGCCTGTTCGCTGAATTCCGTGCGCTCGCCGATGGCGGAGGCATTGTTGCAGCATCTGGAAGGTCGTCGGGTGTACGTCGCGAGCGGAGGTGTGCGCGCTGGCGAACTGGACCCGTTTGCGGTTTGTGTTATGGACGAAATCGGCATCGACATGTCGAAGCACAAACCTCACACGCTCGAAGATCTGCATGACACGTCATTTGACTTGGTGGTTTCTCTCTCGCCGGAAGCACACCACCATACCCTTGAGCTTACACGTACCATGGCGTTGGACGTGGAGTATTGGCCAACGGCAGATGCCACTGTGGCGAACATCGGGGGTAGTCGCGAGGATATTCTCAATCGCTATCGAGAGGTGCGAGACGCTTTGTTTGAACGTATCAAAGCGCGCTTCAGCATCCAGGGCGCGCCTCACGTGTGATCGGGAGTGGGTACGGCCGGGTCCGTAAATTCATCGATCAACTCAACAAGAGCTATCGGACACTCATCCGTCATCAAAATCAGGATCTGATTGTCGAGAACCGGCACCCTGAGAGAGTGATGTCGCACGTGCATGATCGCCGTCTTCATCCTCATCGGCGTCACCGCCGGGGATTGCGTATCTCCCAGACATCCATCTGGCCAAATCAACATCGGCACATCGCTTGGAGCAAAACGGCCGATACTTGTGGACCGCATCACGCTTGCAAATGGCACAACGCCCGCCAGTTGGCATCATGGCGTTTTCATCATCCGCCGACGCATCGGCTTCTTGAGTTTGCGGAGTTCGTTGCGTCATGAAAGTCCATCGTTTGAGTGTCGACGTTGCGGTCGACTGTCGCCACCGACGACAACTAAGCCGAGCGAGACGCGGGCGACTTTAAACGCGCCTACGCCGTTCTGCATTAAGCCGGACTGTCATCATCTTCGGCCATACGCGCCCAGGCGTGGTGGATCTGATAGCCATCACCCGTCAACATATTCACTGTCTCCGTAAGTGGAAGACCGACGACATTCGTGTATGAGCCATTGATTTTTTGAACAAAGGAGCCCGCCAACCCCTGGATCGCGTAGCCGCCAGCCTTACCCCGCCACTCGCGAGACGCGATGTAAGCCTCGATTTCCGATCGTGATAAATGCTTGAACCTGACGCGCGTATCGACGAGGCGCGTTCGGATTTTGTCATCCGGTGTGATTAGGCAGAGCCCGGTCAGCACTTTGTGGGTCCGCCCGGACAGGAGCTGAAGGGATGCCACTGCGGATTCGAGAAACTCAGGTTTCCCGAGGATACGCCGCCCCACCGACACAATCGTGTCAGCGGCCAGAATGAACGCATCAGCCACGTCGGGGTCGTCTGCAAGTTGTTCCCGTGCAGTCTCAGCTTTCTCCCGTGCGAGCCTTAAAACCAGGCCGCGCGGCATTTCCCCTTTGCGGGCCGTCTCGTCGATCGATGCCGGTCGCAAGGCATCAGGTTTAACACCAACCTGCGAAAGCAGCGTCAATCGCCTGGGACTGCCACTTGCAAGCACCAGTTTCTGGCGGACATGGCCATCCTTATCCCCCGCCCGACGCTTCGCGAGTTCACGTCTCATCGTTTCCCGGCGTGGTCCGTCGGAGGTTCGCGATAGAAGGTTGAGTGTGGCAGCAGGTGACGTCATCTAGGCACTTTCTCGAAATAGACCGACCGTGGTGATGAACCAACATGGTAAAGCCCATTGTTGTAAAGGTTAAGCGGCCCATTGAAGCGGAAAGTCGGGTATAATTGTGAAAGAAGTTTGGGGCCTATAGGAGCTTTGAAAAGCAAGTCCACTGAATTCGATTGCGCTTCTGAACTGCGATTATGATAACCCTGTAGCGCCCTGGCCCCGGTACTCGCAGGGTCGTGGCACTCAAACGAACCGCAAAAGGCAGACGAACCATGGCTGAAGGCATCTCAACCGCGGACTTGCTGAGCAAAACGGCCCTTTTTGGAGCGCTTGGAGACGATGCATGCGAGGCCATCGCCAAAGAGATGCGCGAAACGAAGTTTACGAGCAGTCAGGTCATATTTACGCGCGGTGACGAAGGCCGGGATGTCTATCTGGTGTTGTCAGGCCGTGTCCGGCTTTCGGTTTTGACGGCAGAGGGCCGTGAATTGTCGTTCGCGCATGCTGAACAAGGATCTTTGTTTGGTGAAATCGCCATGATTGATGGCGGGTCTAGAACCGCCGATGCAACTGCTGTGACCAAGGTAACGGCGGCAACGTTGTCCCGGTCGAGCTTCGAGAGACTGATTGCAAGTCATCCATCCATCAGTGGGGCCATGCTGCAGTTCCTGTGCAAACGACTGCGTGAAGCCGACCAGCAACTGGAGGCCATCGCGTTGTGCCCGATCGAAGTTCGGCTTGCGCGGTTTTTCTTGGCCAACGCACGCGCAGTCGACGCGGATGCTGATAGTGGCGAGGTTTCTGTGCCGTTCACGATGTCGCAGAGCGAACTCGCCTTGTTGATTGGTGCTAGCCGCCCAAAAGTGAATACGGCCCTGTCGCTGCTTGAAACAAACGGTGCACTCAAGCGCGGCAAAGACACAATCGTATGTTCGATCGACGAATTGGAAGACATCGCCGACATGATCTAGGCCGGACGACGCAAGACGGCGCAGTATGCGGTGACCGGCGCTCAGGCCGAAAACCTGTGTAAGACGCGGTTGCATTCAATGATCGAGGTTTCAGACAGATGGCCCGATTGGCGATATGAACGAGATGCAGAAAACAGCATCGAGAACGGCCAAGAGACCGGTGTGAACAATGGTGCCGGGATCGCCAACAAACGGTACGGGCTCGTCGGCAAAGATCAAACCTGGGCCTCCCCTGACCAAGCCGCCAAAACACGGGACAATCTACGGCTTGCATAACAAATTCGGCAGCGGCTTAGCATGGCTGTCCGAATACGGCACGCATGGCTATGAGCCCGACGTTCAACGCCGTTTGATCGTCATGAACGTGATTGCGTATCTGATCGCCGCCTCGACGCTCGTCTACGCGATCCAAAACATTTTCATGGATTACGAGAAGTTCGCGCCGGTCATCTACATCAACCTTGCGATTGTTCCGTTTGCACTCTTCGTACCGTTTGCTCACCGCTATGGGGACATGGTTGGGGGCTTGATCATCCTGGGCACAGAATACATCGCGCTCTTGTTGTTCACCGCCTACCTTGGGCGGGATTCCGGCCTACATCTGCAGTATTTTATTGGTATCGCAGGCGCGTTCGTCGTGTTCGGCATTGCGCGTTGGAAAATGATCCTCCCCCTCGTCATACTCACGATCGCGTTGCATCTAACAGCCTGGTATCTGTTTCCACCTGAAACAGCGATTATCAAGACCGATC
>JBCBRD010000065.1:0-15739 GCA_039819885.1 Pseudomonadota bacterium | reverse complement strand
CAATGCCCGGTGTGGAACGTCGCATGTTGGATCGCTTAGGTGATGAGGTGGCACGAGCCACGACAATTGTGCGGTATGCACCCGACAGCAGTTTTCCATCTCACGTCCACACCGGCGGAGAGGAATTCTTCGTTCTCAATGGCGTGTTTCAAGATGAGCATGGCGACTTCCCGGCCGGTAGCTACATTCGGAACCCGCCGCAGTCGAAGCACACACCGAGGTCCGCGCCAGGCTGTACCATCTTCGTGAAACTCTGGCAGTTCCACCTCACAGACCGAACCCACGTGCGGATCGACACCAACAAGATGTCGTGGCAGCAAGATCCATCGCGACCCGGCACCGAGATCATGCCCTTATTCAACGACGACAATGAAGACGTGCGGCTGGAGCGATGGGCGCCTAACCAAACTATCAACATTCAAGATCCTGGCGGCATCGAGATCCTCGTTTTGGACGGCGGGTTCCTGGAGGCAGGCGACGCCTTCGAACCGCAATCCTGGTTGCGATTGCCAAGGAGTGCCAACGCCGAATTTCAAACCGGACCGGACGGCGCACGCATCTGGATAAAACGCGGGCACCTTTCAAAGCAGCCCAACCCACCTCTTGCCTAGATCATATTCCGCAAAAGTGTACGCGCTTTAGGCGTCCAGACAATCCAGCAGAGTGGAGATAGGCGAGCGAGTAGCTTTCGCTCGGCGTTCGCAGTTTGCTGGCACGCTGGAAGTTTTCAAAGAGTGTACATATCCAAGGTATGCTTGGAATCTCCCGGTATCATGCCCCTCGTCCAATCGGATGATGACACCGCCTTCAATTCGGAAGAGATAGTGCACAACTGAGCCGTAGGGTTCGCCAGTTTCGCGCTCGCGAAGTCTAATGCGACATCGCATTCCGACGAGATCGTCCTCGCTGTAGAAATCAAGGTGCGTCGGCTGTAGTGAGATAAACTCGAATTCGTTCATAAACCGAAGCAGGCGCTCTTCGATTTGAGTTTCGCCACACGCCAGACCGGCCGCAGGATGCGCCCGAGTGTTAACAGCGATTTCCCACACGCTCAGTTCATTGAAGTACGCCATAGCTGCCTCAACATCCTTTCGCATCATGGCTTCCAAGAACGTGTGCGCCACAGTTGTTCGTCCGGTCTTCGAAGAGAGCATTGGCGCGGTCACTGTCAATTGGGAGATATCACCGTGTTGAGCATCACCCTTGGCTAGTCCAAAACAGCTACGTTTGTGTCAGGGGAGCGTAAGGCAAATGTCAGGAAATTGTCAGGTAATGCTCAAATGCAAAAAAATCTACAAAATCAGATGATTTGGATCAGCAATAGACAACAGATGGTAACTGCACAGAGCAGCGATCTGAGCCCGCGGACATACGTCTCAGATCGCGCTTGCGCCATTCATCAGGCTGCCTTCACCACATCCACCAACCCGAGTTTCTCCTTGGATAGCTTCAGCGCAGCGACGTAGTCTGGCTTGCCCGACCCAAGCAGCGGCAGGGCATCGACGACCAGGATTTGCGCAGGCACGGACAACTCGGAAATCCCATGGGTCTTGGCGTAGGCCTGAAACTCGCCGCGTGTGAGCTTGTCGGATGTCGCAAGCAGGATCAGCTTCTCGCCCTTGCGTGCATCCGGCACAGACACGACAACCGTCATCTTGTCTGGCCACACCGCACTTGCAGCCGCCTCAACCGCTGACAGCGACACCATTTCACCTGCGATTTTGGCAAACCGCTTCGCCCGTCCGCGAATGGTGATGAAGCCGTCCGCATCGATCGTGACGATATCGCCCGTGTCATGCCAGCCATCTTGCGGTGGCTCCAAGACGCCGGGGTTCTCCGCTCGTAGATAGCCAAGCATCACGTTCGGTCCGCGCACATAAAGCCGCCCACCCTCGTCAATACCAGGCACAGGATCAAGCCGCGCCTCCATCAGAGGCGACAAGCGTCCAACCGTGCCCGCTTTGTTGGCCAACGGCGTGTTGATGGCGAGCACGGGGGCCGTTTCCGTCACGCCATAGCCTTCAAGAATACGCACGCCGAACTTCTCCATATACGTTGCCCGCGTTCGATCCTTAACAGCTTCGGCACCTGCCAGGATGAGACGAAGCCGCGCGAAGTCATAGGGGTGCGCCGCGCGCGCATAGCCGTTGAGGAACGTATCGGTACCAAACAAAATCGTTGCGTTCGTCTGGTAAACCAGCTCCGGGACGATCCGGTAGTGCAGCGGCGTCGGGTAAAGATACAACGGCACACCGGCAACGAGAGGCATCACCAACCCTGCCGTCAATCCAAACGAGTGGAACACAGGCAGCACATTGAAGACTTTATCCTCACCGTTGACCGCAACGCGCGTTAGAGACTGCATCGCGTTCGACAGGATGTTACGGTGAGACAGCACCACACCCTTCGGCGTGCCTTCTGATCCCGACGTAAACAAGATCGCAGCAGGATCATCGGGATTGCGCTGGGCCTGAGGTGTGGAACCTTTCGTCATCCCGGCGATCTTGTCACCGAGCGAGATCGAGGCCTTGACGTCCTCCAGGTAGATGATCTTGACCTGGTCACTCAAGCCATCGGCAACTTCAGTCAAACGCGCCTTTTCCAAAAACGTTCGCGACGTCAGCACCACCTTCACATCAGCCGCCAGACAAGCTGCTTTCAAGTTCTTCAGTCCGGCTGTGAAGTTCAACATGGCAGGCACCCGGCCAAGCGATTGAAGCGCAAAGAATGTCACCGCAACGCCAGCTGAGTTCGGCAACAGAACACCGACGTTTTCTGCCTCACTCAGTTGGGGTTTGATCTTCGAGCCCAGCACTTGCGCGCCGGTGATCAGGCGCGAATAGCTCAGCTTCGTTCCGAGCGGATCTTCCACTGCGGGCTTGCCTGTGTCGCGCGTGTTTTTCGCAAGGCACAGGGCATCAAACAAGGTCTGGTTGGTCGGTGCCGTCATCACAGCCGCATCGACCATGATGTCCTGCAGCGCAGCACCTGCCGCCGTACGCCGCTTGCGACCACGAAGATCTGGATCAACCTCAAGTTTCACAGGTGGCAGGATCGTCAACGTCGTCTTCGGAAACCAAACGCGCTTCGTCTGGGATTTGGTCATATAGCCAAACGGAGAGCGCTCCGGTCCATCAATCCGCACCGGCACAACAACCGCATCCGCCTTATCCGCGATCATAGCTGTTCCGTCATAGACCTTCATCAATCCCCCCGTGACTGTGAGGCGGCCTTCAGGAAAGATGACCAGCTGCTCGCCGTCCTTCACATGATTGATCAGAGCACGCATCCCCAGTGGGCGCGTCGGGTCAACCGACGTCCATTTCACAAACTTCAAGAACGGTCTGATCCACCACTTTTCACTCATCATCGTATCGATGGCGAACGCGGAATGGGACGGCATCGCTGAGAACAAGATCGGCGCATCCAGCAGGCTAACGTGGTTGGGCGCAATCACAGCTTTCGTGCCGGCAGGGGGGAGGTTCTCAAGCCCCTTTACTTTCAACCCGAGAAACTGCTTGAAGATGAACATGCCAAGGTCCTGCAGACCTTCACGGCCCCACGCGCGCATAACCAAAACCATGGCCACAAGGTTTGCGACGCCGAGAACACCAAACAATACCGGCAGTGAAACACCTGCGATCTGCGCGCCAAACACGCCAAGCGAGGCGATCGACATAAAGGCGGCATTGAGAATGTTGACCGCAGCAATCGTCCGCGCCCGGTGATCGGCCTCTGCCCAGGATTGGACGGCAGCAAATGCAGGCACGATAAACAGCCCACCGGCAGCAGCCAGCAATGCCAGATCGCCCATAAGCCGAATGCCGGTCCAATTGGCAAAGATCGAAACCGCATCGACGCTACCAGCCGCAATCCCATCCATGCGCCATACGAGCCCGGCGATGTCCAGCGCAACGACACCCATCAGCAACGCACCAATCGGGACAAGTGCGAGGTTCGGCCGACGACGACTGGCACGTGCCGCAAGGAAAGAACCGATCGCAATCCCGACAGTGAAGATCGCAAGGCTCAGCGTGACAACGCTTTCAGTACCGCCGAGGTTTTCTTTGATCAAAGCGGGCAGCAACGACAAGACGACAATGCCGTTGAGCCAGAACCAAGATACGATCAGGCCACCGATCCACAACCGGCGTGTCGCTTTCAATTCACCGAGCTGTTGGAATGTGGAGACAAGCGGATTCGTGGTGATGACAAGGTCAGGTTGCCCGCGCTGTGTCGACATCATCATCTTGGCCGACCACCAACCGATGACCGCAAAACCAACGATCGAGATTGCGACCGCCCACGACGGAACGAGCGCAGCGCCCGCCGACGTCGTCATCGCAACGCCACCTGCGATCGTCCCGACAAGAATGGCCAGAAACGTAGCGCCTTCCACCATCGCATTGGCAGCAGGCAGCTCTTTCGTTTCAAGGTGGTCTGGCAGCATGCCGAATTTGATCGGCCCAAACAGCGCTGCACCACACCCAAACAAGAACAGCACCGCAAAAAGCAAATAGACAGACGCATCAACCAAACCAGGTTGCCCGCTCCCAGCCATCAAGAAACCAATCGCCGCCAACCCTGCAATGGGAATTTCAGCCAGCTTCAAGTACTGCGCGACTTTGGCTTTGTCGTACTTGTCAGCAATTTCCCCGCCGAGCGCAGACAGAAAGAAAAACGGGATCACCAGTACAGCACCGGCAAGAGCCACAAGCGCGCCACCAGATGTTGTTGCAACCTGGTACAGGATCAGAATGACGAGCGCGTTTTTGATGAAGTTGTCATTCAACGCGGACATAAACTGACACCAAAACATGGGCCAGAACCGGCGAGAAGAAATGAGCTGAGCGAACATGGTGTGGTCCCTAATGATGGGGTCATCGAGCTTTGAACGGCGGACGGCTCGACGCTTCAATTTCAGAATCAATGTGGTGCTTGCAGACAGTTGAGCAGTTTTCTGTGTGCGAAACGTGAAGGTTAATCGCCATGTCCTCGGTTCATGGCGGAGCACGTGCAAACACGCGACACCTGTCCATGGCTTCAGTGCGTAGGGCTGTCATAAACGTAAGTCTCCACTTTTGTGAACAATGTTCATAGGTATGTAGAGCAAGCGTGAACATCGTTCAAGATGTAAGTTGGAATTTGGTGTTTCAATGGTTAAGAGGGCAATTCAGACTTCTGAACGCAGGTCGGCAAATCACGGTTGCGCCTTGTGAACCATGTCCATTGCCAACCCAAAGAGCTGGCCGTTTGAGCTGCTAACGCGACAATCACATTCCAGTACCCAAGACCTGACAACGGGGTTCAACTCACGCCAAAAGCAGCCTACATAGACGGTCAACCAGATTAGAGCAGTCGCACCCAGGAGACTGAGCGCTGAGCACATCAGTCAGAAAGACCGACACCGCATCGATATCAGTGATCATCAACGGGCAAACGCTGACCGTAGCGCCGGGATCACTGGAACAGCTTCTTGCCGAAGCTGGATTTGAATCGGACTCCGTTGCGACGGCAGTAAACGGCACATTTGTTTCCAAGGCCGAGCGTAACAAACATATGATGGCGGACGGCGACCAGATCGAAGTTCTCACCGCGAGACAGGGCGGTTAAAAACCGATGACCAGACACCCGATACAGACGACCAAGGACAAGCCTGATCCGCTCGTTGTCTACGGTAAGAAATTGCCATCGCGCTTGTTCCTGGGAACAGCACTCTACCCTTCGCCTCAGATCATGAGCGATGCGGTTCAAGCAGCGGACGCTGGACTTGTGACCGTGTCCCTGCGCCGCGAAGCAGCGCGCGGCAAAGTCGGTGAACGCTTCCTTGAGTTGATCCGCGGCCTAGGCATTGATGTTCTGCCAAATACGGCCGGTTGCCGGACGGCGAGAGATGCCATCACGACAGCCATGATGGCGCGCGAACTCTTCGCAACCAACTGGATCAAGCTCGAAGTCATCGCCAATGACGACACGCTTCAACCAGATGTCTTCGGCCTTGTTGAAGCTGCCGAGACGCTTAATAAAGAAGGGTTCCAGGTCTTCCCATACACAACAGAAGACTTGGGCGTTGCAGATCGACTTCTCAATGCCGGCTGCGAAGTCCTAATGCCTTGGGGCGCTCCGATCGGCACGGGTCGCGGCCTTGCCAACCCTTATGCGCTAGCCTCAATGCGCGCCTACTACCCATCAGTTCCGCTCGTCATTGACGCTGGGATCGGCGCTCCATCACACGCAGCCCAGGCGATGGAGCTGGGCTATGATGCGATCCTGCTCAACACCGCCGTTGCTAAAGCCGCTGACCCAGTGATCATGGCGCAGGCTTTTGCCCGGACAATCGAGGCTGGGCGCGCAGCCTACACCGCCGGCTTGATGGAAATGCGGGACATGGCCCAGCCCTCAACACCAGTTGCCGGAACCCCTTTTTTCGAATTCCCGGCAGCCCCGACACCCGATTCGAAAAATGGGTGACAACGTCCATCCAATCGCGCCTACCAAACCCGATGTCTTCTACCCAATCGTGCCAGATATCGATTGGTTGAAGCGGATCGTTCCTTTGGGCGTTCGAACAGTTCAGCTCCGCCTCAAGAATGCATCAGCCTCCGAAATCGATCGTCAAATCGCCGAAGGCATGAGCGCCTGCGCCGAGCACGACTGCCAGTTCATTGTGAATGACTATTGGCAAGCCGCAATCAAACACGGTGCAACGGATCTTCACCTTGGACAAGAAGACCTTGCCACAGCCGACCTTGACGCCATTCGGCAGGCTGGCATCAAACTTGGCATCTCCACCCACACCGAAGCGGAACTAGAGATCGCATTGGCGGCTCAGCCGGACAGCATCGCGCTGGGACCAATCTATGAAACCAAACTCAAAGCCATGCCCTATGGCACGCAAGGGTTAGATCGGATAACCGAGTGGAAGCAGCGCATTGGCGCGATGCCATTGATCGCCATCGGCGGGATGACGCCCGAGCGCGCAACCCAAGCTGCCTCTCACGGTGCCGACACCGTGTCAGTCATCACGGATTTCCTCACAGCAGAAGACCCCGAAGCCCGTGTTGCTGAGTGGGTCAATTGGGCAAAGCTTCATCGGAAGCCCTCGCAGTAAACGATCCGGCTTCGCATCTCAAATCTGTTCTGCCAGGGCTCAAACACCCAAAATCAGGCTCGCAGAGCCATTGACGCAAAAGTGTCGTAAACTACATTGCTATCCAGACGGGGGCATCGCAGTTACAGTTTGGTTGCAAACAGATAGGCGCATGTTGTGGCTTACAGTTTCAGTGTTCGCGAAGACCCCGAGAAAGCCGTGCATCGCATTTTAGTCGGGCAATATGCGCTTGCACGATCCCAACTGCGGTCACCTAAAGACTTGGAGTCCACCATCCATGAAACGCGAAAGTGCCTGAAGCGCGCACGTGCGTTGCTTCGGTTGATCGAGCCTGCCGTCGGACCAAAAGACTTCAAGAAACATGATAGGCGCGCTCGCGATATCGCAAACAGCTTGGCCAAGCGCCGAGATCTCGATGTGATGTTTTCAACGATCGAAGCGCTAAAGCAAAGGTGTCAAGACAAGTCAGAGTCGCTCAGTCAGGCGTTGGGTCTCATGGAGCAAGCCCTCACAGCTAGGCTTGATGCCCATTTGCCCAGAGAAGCGGATCGAAAAAAGCTCTCGTCATCCGAGGCTAATGCGATCTCGGCAGCCCGTGCTCAACTTGATGATGCGATAAAGGCGACGCACCGGCTTAAACTGTCGGACCCATCTCCGCGTCATCCGATCGAAGCACTCGTCCGTCCCGGATTGGTTAAGACCTACAAAAAAGGCCATCGGCAATATCGCGCAATCCCAACTAGCTCGTGCGAAGAAGACTGGCACGAGTTGCGAAAGTCAGTTCAGGCGCACTGGCGCCAGATGGCGCTGTTAAAAAAGGCATGGCCCGATTGGTTCCTGGCGCGCGTCGAATTGGCTCGGGACATGTCAGAGCATCTTGGGAACGATCATGACCTTTTCGTTCTGAAGAACATGATAGCGACAATCCCCCAGTCCGATTTGCCCGCGCGCCAACGCAAGTCCTTGATGTCATGCATTGACCGCGAACAAGCGCGTCATAAACACCTTGCCCAAAAAGCAGGTACCATCCTCTTTGCGCGTGCCCCAAGGGACTTGGCAGATGAAGTGCAAACGTATTGGCGCAATGTTACACACCCACCCATGAAACCATCTCACCCACCGAAATCGAGCCGAAAGACGACGCTCGCGACTGCTAACGCTCAGGCATAGCCAGCGCAGACCTGTTTCAATCGTGAACTGATCGCGTTGTTGTCGCGTGCTGCTGGCGGCCAATAGTGCAGGCTGTCGAAAAAGCCATCAATGCGCCTTTGAATCCAGCTTGATCCCAACGGTGGCGGGCTCTCGCCTGATCCAGTACACTGAGCTGAGCGTTCGAATTTATGAACGCGGAGGAACCTATGAACGAAATGGCCAAAGCCAGTGAATTTGGAACGGACCAGGACCACTGGCCTGCGGACCATCCGCGCATAAAATATGGCAAAGTCGGCGTTTTACTGCTCAACCTTGGCACGCCTGACGGAACGACGTACTGGCCAATGCGCCGCTATTTGAAAGAGTTTCTGTCTGATTCACGCGTGATCGAAGTGCCAAAGATCCTGTGGTGGCCGCTGCTGAACTTGGTCATCCTGACGACGCGGCCAGCCCGGAAGGGACGTGACTACGCCACGATCTGGAATAACGAGCTTGACGAAGGCCCGCTGAAAACGATCACGCGCAATCAGGCAACCAGCCTTTTGGACCGGCTCGGAGAGCACGACAATATCGTTGTTGACTGGGCGATGCGGTACCAGAACCCGTCGACAGAGAGCCGCATCAAAGCGCTTCAAGAACAAGGCTGTGACCGCATCCTACTGTTGCCGCTCTACCCGCACTACGCTGCAGCCACGACCGGCACGGCAAACGATGAAGCGTTTCGCACGCTCATTAAGATGCGTTGGCAACCCGCAGTACGCACGTGTCCTGCATACCATGATGATCCCGTTTACATCGATGCGGTGGCGCGTTCCATGGAAGCCAGTCTGGCCAAGCTCGATTTCGAGCCAGAGAAGCTCATAGCAACCTTCCACGGCATGCCGGAAAAGTACCTTAAAAAAGGCGACCCCTACCATTGCCAATGCCAAAAGACCTCCCGCCTCCTCCGCGATCGCATGGGGTGGTCCGAGGATCGCTGGCTGACAACCTTCCAATCGAGGTTCGGAAACGACGTTTGGTTGAACCCTTACACCGATGAGACAGTTGAGCGGCTTGCTAAAGAAGGCGTCAAAAAACTGGCGCTCGTCGCACCTGGCTTTTCTGCCGACTGCCTAGAAACGCTTGAGGAGCTTGACGGTGAAAATCGCGAGATCTTTGAGGAGAATGGTGGCGAGAAGTTCGCTTATCTTCCAGCGCTAAACGACAGCCCTGAAGGTATCGATGTCATCGAGCACCTCGTGCGCCGCGAACTGATGGGCTGGGTCAAAAACGTCGGCAAGTCCGCCAAGTAACAAGACCGTCCCGCGCCACGAACACGCCGCACAGACATCGATGAAGATAAAGCGCGGCTTCACTAGGCCGCGTTTTTTTACTCGAGGTCAGTGCGACTCGCCAAAGATGCCGGTACGCACACCGTAGTCCGCAGCGATCTCATAACGCGGATCATCGTCAGCATCCTCCATCAATTGGCCAGCCGTCACCAACAACTGATGGCAGTCACGCGAGAGGTGTCGCAGCTTCAGAGTTTTCCCTTCTGCGGTATACCTAGACGCGAGGTCCTCAATCGCCTGAAGCGCTGACTGGTCCACCACGCGACTGTTCATGAAATCAACCACAACGGTTTGTGGGTCGCTTTTGGGTTCGAAGATCTCAGAGAACCCATCGCTTGATCCAAAGAACAGTGGTCCTTCGATCGCGTAAACCTTCTCGCCTTCTGTGGATGTGTCGATCTTGGCGTGGATGCGCGTGGCATTACTCCAAGCATAAGCCAATGCCGAAACAATCACGCCAACTGCAACCGCAATCGCAAGGTCCGTCAACACGGTGACGACTGTAACGAGCACGATGACAAACGCGTCTGTGCGAGGGATCCTCTGCATGATGGTTAGGCTGCGCCATGCAAACGTGCCGATGACGACCATGAACATCACACCTACCAACGCCGCCAAGGGGATTTGTTCGATGAGTGGTGATGCCACCAGAATGAAGGCCAACAGAAACAACGCCGCCGAGATGCCCGATAGCCGTGTGCGCCCACCGGACTTCACATTGATCATGGATTGGCCAATCATGGCGCAACCGCCCATGCCACCGAAAAAGCCAGTGACCGTATTAGCAGCGCCCTGCGCGATACACTCCTGAGAGGCCCCACCGCGCTTGCCCGTGATTTCGCCCACGAGGTTGAGCGTCAGTAGGCTTTCGATGAGCCCGATCGCGGCCAGAATGAACGCATAGGGCAATATGATCTTCAACGTCTCAAGCGTGAGTGGAACGGACGGGATGTGGAACGATGGCAACCCACCGGAGATCGAGGCCAGGTCACCCACACGCGGAACTTCTAGCCCAAACAAGATGACCAGTGCGGCGACCAGTCCGATCCCCGCCAAAGGTGCAGGTAATGCATTGGTGAACTTCGGGGTTGCCCAGATGATAGCCATGGTGAGTGCAACCAACGCCAGCATGAGGACGAGTGGCCATCCCGTCATCCAGACTTTATCTCCGTCAGCTCCAGGCACCTGAAACTGGGTCAACTGCGCCATGAAAATGACGATCGCCAACCCGTTCACAAAGCCGAGCATGACCGGATGAGGCACAAGCCGAATGAATTTGCCGAGCTTGAATACGCCAGCCCCGATCTGCAGGAGCCCCATCAAAACAACGGTGGCGAACAAGTACTCTACGCCATGCTGAGCCACGAGGGACACCATGACAACGGCGAGCGCGCCCGTCGCACCCGAAATCATTCCGGGGCGTCCACCAAACCACGCAGTGATCAGACCGACAATGAACGCCGCGTACAGCCCAACGAGCGGATGAACACCGGCCACAAACGCAAAAGCAACAGCCTCGGGCACCAGTGCAAGCGCAACGGTCAGCCCGGAAAGGACTTCAGTTTTTACGATTGATGGTGTGAGGGTGTCGATTTTGCGCGCTTTCCAGTCGCGCAGATCCGTATCCAGGCTCTCGGCATAAGCAGCCAGTGTCGTTTTCATGTAATATTCAATGCTTTCATTGGTTTAATTGCAGTGTGGCCTGGCTCTGAGCCCCAGAATTGCAACGATAGGGTCTTAAAGATTGACACCACTCGTTCGGACCCAATCGAGTGCTGTTACGCAGCAGCCAGCAACCTAATGGCCCAAGCAGATCTCGCGGTGAGTAGTACCAGAAACCCCTTACAATTTTGAATAGTGCACGACGAAACCCTGTGCGACAAAAGCGGTGCATTGCCACATGCGCCCCACCTCACACATAGCAATCCAAAACGCGCGCCAACAAACGATGATATCGTCGCCAGAAACGCACGCATCGGGACGTTAGAACCACCAACATTTCAGTGTTGCCTCTAGCATTTAGCTCGAAAAATCTGCACGTGAGTGACGGCGCGCTGGGAGCAGACCAAAAACAGAACAGTCCCCGCTTATCAGCAGCAACACAGATGGCAGGCAGGATCAGAGGCACATTATGCAAAGGCTAATTCTGGTATAGGCAGTTTTGAACGACCTCGGCGCGGAAACTTGGGTGCTTTATGAAGTATGCCGTCGTCAACGCAACAAAGTCGCCGCCTGTTGAAATGCGCACGACAAGCTTAGCCTCAGGACTTGAAGGTTCAGATTCTGCCTTTTGTATAAGCGGCGCCAAAATTAGAGTGGCGCATTCGCACGCCCTCTCAATGCTGTCCTCAGACCTTCCAGGATAAGCAGTGAATTTAGACACCTGGCATCTCTGTTTAAGAACGTCGATTTTGGAATTGTCTGCAGATATGGATGCAGGCTTACTTTGCGAAATTGTAGAAACGCTAAGGAACAGGACCACGGCAAAAATTCGCAAAATGTTTTTGATCATCGACTACGCACTCCAAATAACGCCATCCAGCTGTAGGGCGAAACAAGTTCCGTAGACACCTGATCAGCACTACAGAGCCTATAAGTGAATAATGTATGCAAAATATCATTCGATGACCTGCGCCACCAGCAGTTTGTCTCGAGGTCATGGGGATAGTCGACAAGTGCTTTAGCTACTGGCACCGCTTAGAATTCTTGCGTCAGCGCGATGATTGCGTGCCGAGTTGTGCTCCAACCGTACAATCTTGCGAGATGCTGGAAGGCAACACGACCCTTACCGCATTCCGTCCTTCATCGTTTCGTTGGTCACAGATCTGATGATGCGAGTAACTTCGATCTTCCAGGATGGGTTCTACACAGCGGCAACCTGCGCTGAAACGGACCTGAGCCCCACGTCCATCCAATGAGCGTGAGAGTCCGCTGGGAGCTATCGTAGCACGCTTGTGTGCTGGCTAATGAACGTCCTCCGATGCTCCGTCGCAAAGCGCTGGCGCCAAGAAAACCAAACCGCAGTCTACAAGAAGGTTCCGTCACCAACCAAAGACACCACGCGGCGCCCCATGGTCCTGCGCCCAAGTTTCCCAAATGACATCTGTGTGCCCGATCGAGAGCGCCCGCACGGTCCAAACACCGTCATCAATCTGAAGCAACGCAGCCAATCCGTCATCGAATAAGCCAGCAGCATGGTCCTCTGCATATGGCGTCAGACGATAGTCGATTGGTGCCCCACTCGGGCGTTGCGGTCGTCCACTCAGGAACGCCCAGCCTTCGCCAACGCGCAACTGATCGACCACGAAAACGACCCGTGGACCAAGCTCCTTTTCGACCGGCACCCGGATCGCATCCATGATTGCACTACGCTCGGCTGATCCACGCTCAGGCGTGGTAAAGTCTCCAGCCATCGCAGCGCAGCTGATGCCGCATGACAAAAACGCCAATGCACAAACAAACCGCCACAATGCCATAATAAAAGTCCTCAGCTTTTTGTTATTTCCATGGACAAAATATCCCAGAATATGGACGAGAAAAAGAGTTTGGTAATCATTAGTCAAGTCTTAGAGGGGATAACAGAGCTTGAATGGCATGTGTCGAGACATGATATGCAACCAATAACATTGCATAAATAGGAGATATCCTAATGGGTGGGTTTGAGCTTTTTGGTCCAATTCTCATTATTCTGGCAATTGCCACGCTCTGGTCAATCGTAAAGATTGTGCCGCAGGGTTTTAACTACACGATCGAGAATTTTGGGCGATATACACGGACGCTTGCACCGGGCCTGCACTTCCTCGTGCCCGTCATGGAGCGCGTCGGTAGCAAAATGAATATGAAAGAGCTGGTGCTTGACATCCCGTCACAGGATATCATTACGCGCGACAATGCGATGGTGCGCGTCAACGGCGTGACATTCTTCCAGGTCATTAGTGCTGCGAAGGCCGCCTACGAGGTTGATGCACTTGAAGCGTCCATCATCAACCTGACGATGACAAACATCCGGACTGTTATGGGCTCGATGGACCTGGACGAGCTTCTTTCAAATCGTGACCAGATAAACGCGCAACTCCTGCATGTCGTGGATGCGGCAACCGAAAGTTGGGGCGTAAAGGTTACGCGTATCGAGATCAAGGACATCGATCCACCTCGTGACCTTGTCGACGCAATGGGTCGGCAAATGAAGGCTGAACGTGAAAAGCGCGCGCAGATCCTTGAAGCCGAAGGTTCGCGCGAATCAGCAATTCTCGAAGCCGAAGGTGAAAAGCAATCAGCAGTGCTCGAAGCCGAAGGCCGTCGCGAAGCAGCCTTCAAGGATGCTGAAGCCCGCGAGCGTGCCGCCGAAGCCGAGGCCAAAGCCACTGAGCTGGTCTCGAATGCCATCGCGTCTGGGAACGTCCAGGCGATCAACTATTTCGTCGCCAACAACTACGTGAAAGCGCTTGAGAAGTTGGCAACATCACCCAACCAGAAAGTGCTGATGATGCCGCTTGAAGCATCATCCGTGATTGGCTCAATCGCTGGTCTTGCAGAAATCACAAAAGAAGCATTTGGTGGTGAAAAACCAAAAGCAGGTGGCGGTGCTGGAAGCGTTCCACGCGTTTAGGTATTGCCAAGGCAATCAGAAATAGAGACATCAGATATGGTCGGTTTCATTGAGTTCGTCGCATCCCTCGGGCCCTGGGTTTGGGTTTGTCTTGCCGTCTTTCTTTTTGTCTTGGAAACAATTGTGCCGGGCGTGCACTTCGTTTGGTTTGGCGTAGCGGCCATGATTGTTGGCGGGCTGCTCATCGGAGCAGAAACAATCTCGCCGGAATTCGCAGCACAAATCGGTTGGCAATACGAGACAATCGTATTTGCGCTCCTGTCGATGATCACGATTTTCTTTTTTCGTGGATTCGCCGGGGACGGCATGAGCCCATCGGATATGCCAAACCTCAACGTTCGCGGTCAGCAATATGTTGGCCGCGCTGTAACGGTTGCTGAGGCGATTCAAGGTGGTCGCGGCAAGGTCAAGATCGGCGACACACTCTGGCTTGCGGAAGGCCCAGATGTACCAAAAGGCGCGCAGGTCACAATCACTGGCGTCAACGGCACGGCCCTCATCGTTGAATCCGCTGCTTAGTGCTCTTGCTCTGCGCAAGCAATCGCTGACTAAATCCCGTTAGACCTCAAGGCGTGAACCGATCCGGGGAACAATTCGGTTGCCGTGCTCCGTGCAAACGCGACCCGGTGCCCGCTCAATCACGGGTTCACGCGTGTCGCTCATTAAAAGGCGCGCCGTGAGACCCACGCCAAATCGGATCGCGCTAAGCGATCCGTGGAACAACGTGACCCGGCGCAAGTGCGCCGCCCCATCGGAGGCGCCTCGCGCCGCGAGATAAAGAAGTAAACTCCGTCTTAACCGAACCGCTTCTAACGTCGTCGGAGTGTGTTGTGCGTTGTCTTGGATCATCGAACCCAGGGGAGCGCTACGGCAGTGCGCCGGCCACGATCCCAAAATTCATGCAAGGCCCGCTATGACGGGGCTTCCAGCTCGCTGTGCCTCGCACAGTTGGGCGTGCTGACGGTTGCCGTTTTGATGTCCACCAGCGCAGCAATCGCACAACAGGCGCCCGTAATCCAAAACCCCGGTGTAGTGCGGCAGGCAACACCACCTCGCGTGCCACAAACCGGAAATGGCGCCCCTGCACCCATATTGCCTGCCGATAGTGCCCGCCAGACAGCGCCTATCCTGCGGTCCCGACCCATCATCCAGGACGGCGATCTCTCCTTTCCGCGAGAGCCGCAACCGGTCCGAGATGGCGTCATCAATCTGCAAACACCTGTGGCACCAACAGATGGTGCATCACCTGCCGAATTCGATCAGCGCACGGCAGCCGACATTGCCGTCTTCAATAACCCGCCTGCAGGCTATGACCCGCAGTTGTTCCAGATCGACGACCTGTCCCCCGATCTCGACCGCCGACCCCGTCGCTTGTTCATTCAGCAAGTGGCACCATACGATCCGGTCGGCATGCGCATCGGCAGCTTTATCCTCTTCCCCGAAATCGAAATCGGATCGAGCTTCGTCTCAAATGCACTGAGTTCGCCCGACGATACACCGGACCGGTCTTTCGACATCACACCATCGGCGCGCCTC
>JBCBRD010000064.1:0-15894 GCA_039819885.1 Pseudomonadota bacterium | reverse complement strand
GCAACGTCGATTTCGATGAACTGCGTGAAGCCTACGGTGAACAGGTGCGCGCGCTGATCGAAGGTGGCGCCGATATCATTCTTATCGAAACAATCTTCGACACGCTGAATGCGAAGGCCGCAGGTTACGCGACGTTGGAAGCCTTTGAAGCAATGGACATCACCTTGCCGATTATGCTGTCGGGAACCATCACCGACCGGTCGGGACGGACCTTGTCAGGCCAGACGGCTGAAGCATTCTGGTACTCCATGCGCCACCTGCGCCCGTTCTCGGTTGGATTGAATTGTGCGCTGGGTGCAGAACTGATGCGGCCCTATGTGGCCGAAATTGCAAAAGTTTCGGAATGCCGCGTCACTGCGTATCCAAATGCCGGTCTGCCTAATGAGATGGGCGAGTACGACCAGGATGCTCAGGAAATGGCAGACCTCATTGAGCCGTGGGCCAAAGATGGTTTGTTGAACGCGATCGGTGGCTGTTGCGGGTCAACGCCTGAACATATCAAGGCGATCGCGGACCGGGTGGCCCAGTATCCGCCCCGCGACCTACCAGAACGCGCTCCAAAAATGCGGCTCTCAGGCCTTGAACCCTTCGTAGCCGCCTAGCGGATATGAGAGAAAAGCGGTCCCGGTTTGTCTCGCGGAAAGCGAGCAACGCCCACACTCAAAACATGCGCAGAAACAAAACTTAGAGCGCATCCCCGACGATACGAAACATCAATGCGCTCTACGCCAAAGCATCAATGGCGCATAATGCAGAATTCAAAGGTTGGACATGTCTTCAGCAGCACAGAGCTTCATCAATGTCGGCGAACGCACCAATGTCACCGGCTCGGCCAAATTTCGAAAACTTATCGAGGCCGATGACTATGGGGCAGCACTTTCAGTGGCGCGCCAACAGGTGGAAAACGGCGCGCAGATCATCGATGTGAACATGGATGAAGGCTTGCTGGATTCTGAGCAGGCCATGACCACGTTCCTCAACATGATCGCGTCCGAGCCCGATATCGCACGTGTTCCGATCATGATTGATTCCTCAAAATGGAGCGTGATCGAAGCAGGCCTGAAGTGCGTGCAAGGTAAGGCGATCGTCAACTCGATTTCGCTGAAGGAGGGCGAGGCCCCGTTTCTCGAACAGGCCAAGAAGATCCTTCGATATGGCGCTGCCGTCGTCGTGATGGCCTTTAACGAAGACGGTCAGGCCGAAACAGCAGAGCAGAAATTTGAGATCTGTCATCGCGCTTACAAGCTTTTGACCGAGGATGTTGGCTTCCCGCCTGAAGACATCATTTTCGACCCAAATATCTTTGCGGTCGCCACGGGGATCGAAGAGCACAACGACTATGGCGTGGCCTTCATTGAAGCGACGCGGAAGATCAAAGAGGTCATGCCACTGACGCATATCTCCGGTGGTGTTTCGAACCTCTCGTTCTCTTTCCGCGGTAACGAACCGGTGCGTGAAGCAATGCACTCGGTGTTCCTATTCCACGCCATTCAAGCTGGTATGGACATGGGTATCGTGAACGCAGGCCAGCTCACCGTCTATGATGATATCCCTGCCGAACTCCGCGAGCTGGTTGAGGATGTGATCCTGAACCGGCGCGATGATTCAACCGACCGGTTGTTGGACGCAGCACCCAAGTTCAAAGGCGAGGGTGGCGCGAAGCGGAAGGAAAAAGATCTGACGTGGCGCGAAGGCGCGGTCGAAGCCCGCCTGACCCACTCTCTGGTTCACGGCATCACGGACTGGATCGAAGAAGACACAGAGGAAACCAGGCAAAAGCTTGATAAGCCGCTCGACGTGATCGAAGGGCCGCTGATGGACGGCATGAATGTGGTCGGTGACTTATTTGGCGCAGGTAAGATGTTCCTGCCGCAGGTCGTCAAGTCGGCACGCGTCATGAAGCAGGCTGTCGCGTATCTGCAACCTTATCTGGAAGAAGAAAAGATCCGCCAAGGCACCCAGGACAAACCAGCCGTCGGCAAGGTTTTGATGGCAACCGTCAAAGGCGACGTCCACGACATCGGCAAAAACATCGTCGGCGTGGTCTTGCAGTGTAACAACTACGAAGTCATTGATATGGGCGTAATGGTTCCGGCCCAAAAAATCATCGACAAGGCCAAGGAAGAAAACGTCGATATCATTGGCCTGTCTGGTCTGATCACGCCTTCACTTGATGAAATGTGCTACGTGGCCGCGGAAATGGAGCGCCAGGATTTCGATGTCCCGCTTTTGATCGGTGGGGCCACCACTAGCCGGGTCCACACGGCCGTGAAGATCGCACCGAACTATGCACGCGGGCAGGCGATTTACGTACTCGATGCATCGCGCGCAGTTGGCGTGGTGTCCAAGCTGGTGTCAGAACGCGATGGGCCCGGCTACATCAGCGAGATCCAGTCCGAGTACGAAACGGTTCGTGCCAACCACCTCGCCAACGAAGCGCGCAAAAAGCGCATCACATACGCACAGGCTAAGTCCAATCCCTTCAAAGTCGATTGGTCAGGAATTGAGCCCACGAAGCCAACCTTCCTGGGAACGAAAACGTTCACCAACTACGATCTGAATGACTTGGTTGAGGTCATCGACTGGACACCATTCTTTTCGACGTGGGAGTTGCGCGGCCGCTTCCCGCAGATCCTGGATGACAACGTCGTCGGTGTTGAGGCCAAGAAGGTCTATGCAGATGCGCGCGAGATGCTGAAACGTGTCGTCGGCGAGGGCTGGTTGTCAGCATCCGCCGTCATCGGCTTCTGGCCGGCCAACAGCATTGGTGATGACATCCAACTCTTCACGGATGACACCCGCAATGACGAGCTCGCAAAGCTGCATACGCTGCGCCAGCAAATCGCCCGAGATCCCAAACGCGACCGCGCGCACACAGCCTTGGCAGACTTTGTTACCCCGGTAGACAGCGGCGTCGCCGACTACCTTGGAGGCTTTGCCGTAACGACTGGCATTGGTGAAGACGATGCCGTTACAGCCCACTTCGCGGAGCATGACGATTACGGGAAGATCATGTTCAAGGCGCTTGCTGACCGTCTTGCCGAGGCCTTTGCAGAACGGATGCACCAGAAAGTGCGCACCGAGTATTGGGGTTATGCACCCGACGAAGCCATTTCCAATGACGATCTGATCCTTGAAAAGTATCAAGGCATTCGCCCCGCACCGGGGTATCCGGCACAGCCCGACCATACGGAAAAAGAAACCTTGTGGTCATTGATGGATGTGGAAGCACAGACAGGCATCTCATTGACGGAGAGCTATGCAATGTGGCCGGGTTCCTCGGTCTCCGGTTTCTACTTCGCGAATCCGGAAAGCCACTACTTCGGAGTTGGCAAGATCGAGCGCGATCAAGTCCAAGACTATGCCAATCGCAAAGGTTGGACGCTTGAGACTGCCGAGCGCTGGTTGGCGCCGGTCATGAACTACGACCCAAAATCGTACGCTAAGGAAGAGGTCGCGGCAGCCTAGATCAAGTTTCTCAAAAGTTTGCGCGGTTTTGCGATAAGAAAACAATTCAAAACAAAACCTCAAAGTGCGCTTGCTGATTCCGTCTAAAGTGAACGCGCTTTAAGCCGCGCCCCACCCGTCAACACGACAGATAATCCAATTAGGGCGCGATGTGTTGTTGGCTTTCTGGCACACATTAGCGGTCATGCCGCAGGCGTGCCAGCGAAGTATGGCACTGACATTGCACGGCGATTGATAGCTCCGAAAACACTCAGATTTTTTGGGGGATTGATCCAATTTCGATTTGGATTTTACGAATTATACCTTCGCAATATTGAACGCTTCGGTTCGACGGTTGTCGGGATGAAGTCAAAAACTTTAAGAGGGTGTCTGGAGAAAACCAGCAATATCAAGGGCTTGAAAGTGAATAATTCTTTACACGTCATATGCAAGGGTTTCTAGGACCTGAATTAGAAACATTGCATTGTAAGTTTTCAATTCAATCAAAATTATTAGGCTCTGCGTAATTCTGACTGCCGATAGTTTATCGCGCGTTGGAGCAGTTCGATGAAAACCGTTGGCAAATTGACCGTTGTGCCAAAAGCCCGCAGAACGACCAAAGCATTTATATATAACCGCGAGGGCGTTTCTGCAATTGCGTTTGGGCTCATGGCCTTTCCAGTACTCGCTGCCGCCGGCATCGGGATCGACTACGGTCGGGCCTACTCCGTGAAATTGCAGCTTCAGTCTGCAGTCGACAGCGCCGTATTGGGAGCTGCGACCGACGCGCTCGGCACCAACGAACAGGTAAGTGCAAAAGCACAAACGATCTTCGAACAGAACAAGCCGGTATTCCCACCGAACGAGATCGACGCGGCTGAGGCCGAAGTCGATGGCCCATCGGTATCATTTGAAGCCAGTGCGACCGTTCCAACGCTCCTCAGTCGGATTTTGAACATCAATGAGCTGGAGGTCCAAGCCGCAGCAGCTGCGAACCGTCAGACAGATGGCGCTGAAATTGTCATCGGCCTCGACACAACCGGGTCCATGGGATTTGGCAACTCCTGGGGAGATGCAAAAGCCGCTATGGCAGACATGATCGTGGATTTGGATGCGCTGTCACAGCAAGACGCAAATTTCCACGCGACGTTCTTTCCATTTGCCGACCGCGTAAACGTCGGTGAGGACCGTGCTAAAGATTGGTTGGCAGGCGAAGTCCCACCAAATGGACATTGGGGCAAAGCGCGCAAGCCAAACGGTGGTTACCGCAACACAAACAAGTGGTGTCTTGAGCCGCGCGATGAACTGATCGATGGCAATCCAAACGCATTGACAGACAAGTCTCCAGACGAACTCGGGTTCATTCCCACGTCAAAAGACCAGATTGTGTCCTACCTACAAGCGCGCAGCAGCACGTTCACCTGCCCAGCGCAAACGATTATGGGGCCGACAACCAACATCGGTCAGTTTCAGGATGCGATTGAGGATTTGTCATTGAAGGGCACGGGGCGCTTCGACCTGGGCATGGCTTGGATCTGGCGCTTGCTTTCACCGAACTGGCAGGACCAGTGGGGCATCACTGGCTACCCATCGGCCTACGGTCAGAAACGCAAAATTGCAGTGTTTGCGTCAGATGCGTACACGGAAGCCTACCGGTACGAGGTGCCGAACCAAGTCAACCAGGGTGATGAAAATCCTGTCTTTGGCTACAACAAAGGAAGCGTGAAGGGTTTCGAAAACCTGCTCGCAGTTTGCGAAGGCATGAAGGCCCAAGGCATCGAAATCCACATGGTCTATGTGAACGGCAACGAATATGGCGTTCCCTACATGAAGCAATGTGCGACCAACGAGGCCAACTACTATCACAACGTACGCAACGTCGAAGAACTTAGGGCATCACTGCGCAAAATCTCTTCGACCGTCGTGTCGGTGTCCTTGAAGAACTAACGCGTGTGAGGGGCGAAGACGAGCATTGTTGTCAAGCGGCACAGCAACAACCGCAGGTCTTTGCATGAAAAAAGGGGTGTCGAAACGATCGGCACCCCTTTTTACTAGTCTTCAGCACCACTGAGCCATGCTTGTCTTCAGTGGTTGCCCATCATGAGGCAGACTACGCAGATGCCTCTTCGGTTTCATCTTCTGCAGTGTCGGCGGAACCGTCGTCGGCACCTTCAGTCTCATTGCCTTCAGCATCAGGATCGAACGTCTCCAGCTCAAGCTCCTCGTCCTTGATGACCGTAACGTCTTCACCAGCAGCCTGGCGTTCGGCTTCATCCTCGGTCCGCGCAACATTGATCTCAACCTTGCTTTCGACTTCAGGGTGCAACAGGACGCTGATTGGATGCAGGCCCAGTGTCTTGATGGGCTTGTCTAGGATCACCTGTCGACGATCAATGGTGAAACCGCCTGCAATGATGGCGTCAGCAATATCCCGGGTTGAGACAGAGCCATAAAGCTGACCTGTATCTCCGGCCTGCCGGATCGCGACAAAAACCTGGCCGTTGAGTTTTTCATGAACGGCTTCGGCTTCTTTTTTCCGCTCAAGGTTGTTGGCCTCCAGCTGCGCTCTGCGACCTTCGAAGTCGGCAATGTTCTCTTTTGTGGCGCGCATTGCTTTTTTCTGTGGAAGTAGAAAATTGCGGGCGTAGCCGTCCTTAACGCTGACGACGTCGCCCATTTGGCCGAGCGCGCCGATGCGCTCCAGTAGAATAACCTGCATGTGATCGTCTCCTTGATGTCTATATGCAATTGAGAGTTTGGGGGGATGCGCTCATCAACCGAACGCGCGTCGCGATGTGAAGGTGTTCAACTTCACCGTCATGTGGACGGTGGTGGTCCTGTGGGTGGTGGGCCGCCCGATCGCGGTCGAATGAAGTCACGGCGGATCGGCGAGAAGGGTTCAAGCACGCCCAGCAACGCAATCAAAACGGTGACGCCATTGGCAAATATCAGGCTGAAGTAGACCAGCCAGAGAACCATCCAACGCCACGGATTGCCCCGTGTTGTGTAGTGAATGATGGCCAAGCCGAGCAGCAGGTATGCGAAGAACAACGCCCCCGCTACAGACGCACCCATCAAACCGGCGATACCTGGCAGAAACCCGACGGCCAGCGCCACTGCAAAGGCGATCGGTGTCAGCGGTGGGTATGTGAAAGCAGCAAGATCAGGCCAGGGACGTGTCAATTGCCCCGCAGCACCAGCAATTCGACCGGCAAGCCACAGGTTGAACAAAAGCGCGCCCATCACCGAAATCGCCATAATGGCCGGCAGCATCTGCAACGCGACATCGGTAATGCGATCAAGATCTTCTGGCTTCAGTTTTTGCCCATCGCCCATCGCTTCGAGCTGAGCCGTCATGAACTTATCGATCATGTCGCGAAGCTCTTCGCGCAATCGGTCCATGCTGCTGCCGAGAATGGCAAGTGTCGCAATCGCAATGCCAGAGCCAATGGCGCCAGCCCAGAGTATCAGCCGACCAACCGGATACCACTCAACTTGCGACCGGCCGGTATCATCTGTTGTGCCCCGATTGAGCAGCGCCAGATAGGAAAGGACCACACCAGGTATCATCTGGCTGACGGTAAACAGAGCACCGACCTGCATATTGCCGACAAGCGCCAGTGTGATGCCGCCCGCAGCAGCCGATATGCCAGCAGCGCGCCAGCCAATGCCGAGCCCAACCATGAAGATCGGCAGCGGTGTGATGAGAAACAGGAGAAAGCGCGTGATCGCAGGGCCCGTTGTCGCGGACGCAAATGCAATTGCTGCGATGACACCGGCCAGGATGCTGGCAACGATGAGCTTTGTCATTGGTCTCGCTGTCCCGCTCCATTGGCGGTTAGGGAGCCAGCGCAGATGAAACGCTCCGTCTCCCAACCCAAAAATCACAGTGTCTAAATTGATCAGATAAAGTGGCGCAGAACAGATGTTCCACGCCACGAGTTCTAAGTCAGTGGTCGGGTCGCCCGACTTCTTCTTATTTGATGACGTAAGGCAACAGTCCGAGGAACCGTGCACGCTTAATCGCACGGGACAATTCACGCTGTTTGCGCGCCGAAACGGCAGTGATCCGGCTGGGAACAATCTTCCCACGCTCAGATACATAGCGGCCGAGAAGGCGCACGTCTTTGTAGTCTATCTTCGGTGCGGCATCGCCTGAAAACGGACATGTCTTACGGCGGCGGTTGAATGGACGACGTGGTGCTGCTGCCATGTCTTAAGCCTCCGAACCGGTTGTGTCGCGTGGTGGGCGATCACCGCGCGGCGGGCGATCACCGTCTGGGCGGGAGCGGAACGTGGAGCCGCCACGATCACCGCCACCACCGCGTGGCCCGCCCCGATCACCTCGGGGACCGCCGCGACCGCCAGGACCACCACGTCCATCACGCCGGTCGTCGCGATCATTCTTGCGCATCATAACCGACAGGTCGGCTTCATGCGCTTCGACTTTCAAAGTCAAAAAGCGGATGATGTCTGTTGATAGCCCCATGCGACGCTCCATTTCAGCAACCGCTTCGTGCGGGGCATCGATGTTCAGCATCGTGTAGTGGGCTTTACGGTTCTTCTTGATCTTGTAGGCCAGGGACTTAAGCCCCCAGTACTCTGTGCGAACGACTTTCCCGCCGTTTTCACCAAGAATGTCCGAGTATTCTTTCGTCAGACCTTCGACCTGGGCGTTTGAAACGTCCTGTCGGGTCATGAACACATGCTCATAGAGCGGCATGATGGTTCAGCCTCTTCTTCCAATTCCAAATTGTAAGCGAAAGCGCAAAGCCCCTATGGACCCTGGCGCAAATGCATAACGATTTGCTGGAAGAGGCCCACCAGGTTTACCAAAGAGCGGAGACACGGGAGTTTAGGCACCAAACCAAGCGCCGACGCGTCAGGCGCACTCCTTTCAGCCCCCGGCTTTCACCAGGAGAGCGTGTGTTACAGGCTGCATTGGCAAATGACAAGCGCCAACCTGCTGTACAATCTCGAAACTTGGCCTGTATCGCTCGAGACAGCCCGGAATAGAACCTTTGCTATAAGGTCACGTCGACATCGGTTCCAGCTGTAGGCCATCAAACATACCAACCAGCCCCACCGCTTGACAGTGACATGTTGCGCATGGCTTTAACGGACTTCCCACTCGAAACACCCAGACAATTAACTGCAAGGATGATCGCACCGTGGCGGTGGCATTGGTATTTCCCGGACAAGGTTCGCAGGACATCGGCATGGGACAAGCCCTGTCAGAAGCGTTCCCGGTCGCCAAGTCGGTCTTTGACGAAATAGATGACGCACTCGGCCAAAATCTTTCAAAACTCATGTTTGAAGGACCGAAGGACGAACTGACTTTGACCGAAAATGCGCAGCCCGCCCTTATGGCTGTCTCGTTGGCGGTGACGCGAGTGCTTGAGGCTGAGCACGGCTTGGATATGGCCAGGCAGGTCAAGTTTGTAGCCGGTCATTCACTAGGTGAATATTCAGCTCTAGCAGCCGCCAGCGCCTTTGGGATCGCTGACACCGCACGCTTGTTGAAGTTGCGTGGACAAGCCATGCAGGCCGCTGTTCCAGTCGGTCAAGGCGCGATGGCAGCGCTACTTGGCGTAGGTCTTGATGTTGCCGAGAAGGTGGCGGCCGAGGCAGCCCAGGGCGACGTCTGCGATGTTGCAAATGACAACGAGCCTGCTCAAGTTGTTTTGTCGGGCCACGCCGCAGCTTTGGCACGGGTTGCCGAGATCTCAAAAGACCACGGCGTGCGAAGAGCGGTACCACTTCCCGTTTCAGCACCATTTCACTGCGCGCTGATGCAACCTGCAGCCGATGCGATGGCGGAAGCTCTTAAATCTGTCCCCGTTGCAAAGCCTGTCGTCCCAGTCATTTCGAACGTCACCGCTTCCCCGACACAAGATTCCGAAGAGATAAAGAAACGGCTTGTAGATCAGGTCGTTGGCACTGTGCGTTGGCGCGAGTGCGTGCAATTCATGGCCGCAAACGAGGTCACGGACATCATCGAGGTTGGCGCTGGCAAAGTACTCGCCGGCCTTGTTCGGCGCACGCATCGTGATTTCAAAGCCGTAAGTGCGGGCGCACCCGATGACCTCGCCGCTGCTGCGGCTGTGTTGAACGCCTAAGGCCATGAGTTCGCAATTCATGAGCCTCTAATTCAAGTTTCTCCGGTAAGGACCCGACAACAATGATGTTTGATTTGACGGACAAAACAGCGCTCGTCACAGGCGCGACTGGCGGCATCGGCAGTGCCATTGCCAAAACGCTGCACAGCGCTGGAGCCAGCGTCGCCATCTCCGGCAGGCAAGTCGAGAAACTGGAGGCTTTGGCCGCAGAATTGGGCGAGCGCGTGCATGTCGTGCCGTGCGACTTGGCCGATCGCGAAACGGTAGCCAAGCTCGTTGAACAAGCAATTGAAAAGCTTGGGCGTTTGGACATCCTTGTAAACAATGCTGGATTGACCAAAGACAACTTGCTCATGGTGATGAAAGACGACCAATGGGACGATGTCATCGCAGTCAACCTGACGTCGACATTCATGCTGGCAAGGGCTGCCTCCCGTCACATGATGCGAAACAAGACCGGCTATGGGCGGATCATCAACATCTCATCGGTTTCAGGCGTGTTCGGCAATCCCGGCCAAGGCAACTATGCAGCATCAAAAGCTGGGATGATCGGCATGACGAAATCACTGGCACGCGAAGTTGCGTCGCGCGGCATAACGGCCAACTGTATTGCTCCTGGCTTTATTGCAACGCCAATGACCGACGCGTTGAATGAGAAACAAACTGAAGAGATCTCCAAAATGATCCCCGCCCAGCGCTTCGGAAAACCCGAGGACATTGCTGCTGCAGCATTGTTTTTGGCTGGTGAATCAGGGGATTACATCACAGGTCAGACGCTGCACATCAATGGCGGCATGGCCATGATGTAGGCGGCGGAACATAAATATCGCCAACGTCATCGGCGAAAAACAATTGGAGAGGGATAATTGGCTCGATCATAGTGGCGAAGGTCTGACTTGTCAGATCAAACGCAATCTGGCCAATCAAGCAGGGAAGTGTTATCGGGCTGTTGCTCAATGGGGTTTTTCATTCTGGAAAACGCAGTAGTGGCCCATGTTTTCGGTATTTGGGACCTTCGGACTCAGATACCACCACGGACTTGGCATTCGCGCTCTCAGGGGCGGTGAAGACTTTGACGAACGGACGCGTCGGCTTGGCGTTGGCGCGCGCCCTTATGAAAACGAAACGCAATAAGCGAAGAGGAATGAAATGAGCGACGTTGCAGAGCGCGTGAAGAAGATCGTTGTTGAGCACCTTGGTGTGGAAGCAGAAAAAGTTTCAGACAACGCCAGCTTCATTGATGATCTGGGTGCAGATAGCCTGGATACAGTTGAACTCGTCATGGCTTTTGAAGAAGAGTTCGGTTGCGAAATCCCCGACGATGCCGCTGAGCATATCTTGACAGTCGGCGATGCTGTGAAGTTCCTCGAGAAGAACGCAAACGCAGCTTAAGCACACTTACGGGCGATGGAGGAGACGGCCGTTTCGGTTTTCAACCCAGTTCCGCATTCTAAGGGCTGGTAAAAAAGCGATCGGCGATCCCGGACAGGCATGAAGCAGCATTCAAATGACGGGGTCGTCCGTCAACGCTGTTTGCTGGCATCAACTCTATAGTTGGTGTTTCATGTTCTGATCGAGGGCATGAAGTAGCAGTTCCTCACGGTTCGATACGTTGGCTAATCGGGTAGAAAAGCACCCCGTTATCCGCCGGTCAAAACGAGAGCTAGGCACCTCAGCAGGTTCCTCTTACTGTATCTAACTCTAATCTCCACACCGAGAACATGAGCCTGCCCTTGTGATAGGGGCCACTTAGCTTTGGAGGATCGAAGCCTGATGCGTCGCATCGTAATTACTGGCGTGGGTCTTGTGACACCACTCGGCTGCGGCGTCGATTCTTCCTGGTCGCGTCTGCTCGAAGGACGCAATGGGGCACGCCGCGTAGAAGAGTTTGAAGTCTCCGACATTGCCAGCCAGATTGGTTGTTTTGTTCCGCGCGGCGAGACAGCCAACGGTGACTACAACGCTGACGATTGGATGGAGCCAAAGGAACAACGCAAGGTCGACGACTTCATTGTTTACGCGATGGCTGCGGCTGACCAGGCGCTGGATGACTCGGGCTATAAGGCAGATACCCAAGATAAGCAGGAGCGGACAGGCGTACTCATCGGCTCTGGCATCGGCGGACTGTCCGGTATCGCGGACACCTCCATCCTACTTAAGGAAAAAGGCCCCCGTCGCGTCAGCCCGTTCTTTATTCCAGGCCGCCTGATCAACCTTGCATCCGGTTATGTTTCGATCCGGCATCAGCTCAAAGGTCCAAACCACTCCGTCGTAACCGCATGTTCGACTGGATCCCACGCAATTGGTGACGCCGCACGTCTCATTCAGCTGGGAGACGCAGACGTGATGGTCGCCGGTGGGGCCGAAAGCCCGATTTGCCGCATTGCGCTCGCCGGGTTTGCCGCCTGCAGAGCACTGTCCACAGGCTATAATGACGAACCGGAAAAAGCCTCTCGACCTTACGATGAGGGCCGTGACGGCTTCGTCATCGGCGAAGGGGCTGGCATCGTGGTCCTTGAGGACTACGAGCACGCCAAAGCGCGTGGGGCGAAGATTTATGCAGAAATCATCGGCTATGGACTATCTGGCGACGCCTACCACATCACTGCGCCTGCCGAGAGCGGCGATGGTGCGTTTCGCTGCATGAAGGCAGCCTTGAAACGGGCCGGCATATCGGCCAGTGACATCGATTACGTCAACGCCCACGGCACATCGACGCCAATGGGCGACGAGATTGAGTTGAAAGCGGTTGAACGGTTGTTTGGCAATACAACCGGAAAGCTCGCTATGTCGTCGACGAAGTCCGCCGTTGGCCACCTTTTGGGAGCCGCAGGCGCTGTCGAAGCCGTGTTCTCGGTTCTTGCCATGCGCGATAATGTGGCACCCCCAACACTCAATCTTGAAAATCCATCTGTCGAGACGGCGATCGACTTGGTCCCACACACTGCGAAACCCATGGAAATCAACACCGTATTGTCCAATTCCTTCGGTTTTGGTGGAACAAATGCATCCCTCATTATGCAACGCGTAGACTAAGGCAGGCCACCGCCAGTTTTCTGTGGGTACGTGCCATTGCCATAATTACAGTCTGATCCCGGGCTACTGCATGATAGCAAAGCGCCACTGAGATTCGGCGCCGCGAAATGTTGCTGTTCTGCCATCTGCACACCTGGGCCCGCGCCATTTTGGCCGTTCCCATAGGAAAGCACCGGCGGACCATCAAAAGCCTGAAGGACAAGCGCGTTATGTCGGCCCTGGAACGCCTTGAACCCCGTCTGGATATGACAACCGAACGCCGCCGCGTTCGTCCTCGCAGCCCGTCTGAGGTGTTGGAGCCCGGCAGGCCGCCTCAAGCATCTGCAAAAAGGCGTGAGCGCCGCAAAAAGTCTGCAAGTATGAGCCGCTTTGTACGCTTCGTAAGTGGGGTCTTGACGGTCGTAGCGATCGTTTTGCTGCTGGCCGGTGGAGCCGTCTTTTATCTCGGCCACGTTTATAATTCACCCGGTCCCCTCACGGAAACAAAGACCATCGGTGTCCCTCGCGGCGAGGGGCGTTTGCAAATTGCTTCCCGCCTTGAACAGGCCGGTGTCATTTCCAATCGCTGGGTGTTTATCATCAACCACTTGGGGCGTTCCTGGTTGAAGGGCGACCGAACAGATCTGAAAGCTGGCCAATACCGCTTCGAGCCAGGTGTACCGATGGCCAAGGTTCTATCAACTGTGCTGACGGGCAGATCGCACCTTTACAAGCTGACATTTCCCGAGGGTTGGACGAGCCAGCAGATTGTAAATCGGATCAATGCAGCCCCAAAACTGAAAGGTGAAATCACGGTTGTCCCAGGAGAAGGCATACTTATGCCTGACACCTACAGTTTTGCTGATGGCAAGGACCGTCAAGCCGTCATTGATCGCATGGTCGAGGCTCAAAAAGATTTTCTTGCAAAGGCTTGGGCCAACCGACAGGAGGGCCTTCCATTCACCACACCGGAAGAAGCCTTGATCCTGGCATCCATCGTCGAAAAAGAGACAGGCCAGGCTGATGAACGCCGCGAAGTTGCTGCAGTCTTCGTAAACCGGCTGCGCAAGGGTATGCGCCTACAATCTGATCCCACGATCATTTACGGCATTGTTGGCGGAAAAGGCTCTCTGGGCCGACCCATTTACAAATCGGATATCGCCAAGACGACGCCATACAACACATACCGGATTGATGGATTGCCACCAACACCCATCAGCAACCCGGGTCGCGCCGCGATCGAAGCCGTGCTCAACCCGGCAACGTCAAAGGCTGTGTTCTTTGTTGCTGACGGAACCGGCGGCCATACATTTTCCGAAACGTTGGCACAACACAATAAGGCCGTCGCGAAGTGGCGAAAGATTGAGAAAGCCGCTCGTGCAAAAGCGGCAGCCGAGAAAAAGGTGCGTGCAGCGCAAGAGGCTGCGGCAAAAGCCAGTGCATCAGCAGCTGCGCTACCGCAAGTCGTAAATACGTCTGCCTCGTCAAAGCCAGCATCGCCCCCGCAGGGCGGGACAGCGAATGCAATCGTACTCAACGTACCCCTGCCAATTCGCAATCCGCGATAAAACCAAATAACCCTAAGCTTCCACTGTAGCGCGATCCCCAACGTTCAACCGTGTCAGCCTTATGCGCTAGGGGTTGCGTCCTTTGGTGTTGTGGTGAGAATGCCCCGCACAGTCTGCGGACGAGCACCATTCTCTGGGGGGAACTAAGCAATGTGTGGGCAAGGTATCAACACGACCGTCAACGACCAACCTAAAGAGAACTGTCATATGGTGCGGGCATGACGCTCAACAGTATGACCGGATTTGCGCGGTGCGACGGTGGAGATGACAGTGCATCTTGGTACTGGGAGGCACGAAGCGTCAACGGTCGTGGACTTGACGTCCGCGTGCGCCTTCCACCGGGCGTCGAAGAACTAGAAGCCCAAGTTCGTGCCGCAGTTTCTAAGACGTTCACCAGAGGAAACGTGAGCGTCTCCTTATCGATGCAGCGCCACGGCGCTCCAGTTGAAATTCGCATCAACGAAGCAGCTCTCGAGCAAGTCATCGCCGCTGGTCGCATCATTGAAGAGCGCGTGTTTGGCGCTGCCATAACCTCAGATGCAGTCATGGCCGTCAAAGGGGTGCTCGAAGTGGCAGAAGTTGCGGAAGCCGACGACATCCGGAATGCCCGCTCGGAAGCATTGCACGCAAGTTTCCAAACCTGTTTGGCTGAGTTGGCAAAAGCGAGGGGCGCTGAGGGGGCCAAGCTCTTTGGAGCGCTTGATGGTCAAGTCAAAGAGATAGCAAAGCTGACAGACCAAATCGCTGCCTCACCCGCTCGTACTCCAGACGCAATTGTTAGCCGCCTGCGAGCTCAAGTGGGCCGCCTCAAAACCGCTGACGAAACACTAGATGAAGCCCGCCTTCACCAAGAAGCACTGCTGCTTGTAACGCGCGCTGACATTGAAGAAGAACTCACGCGCTTACGCGCCCATGTCGAGACGGCGCGCGAGTTGTTGGCCGAGGACGCCGCGGTCGGCCGTCGATTGGATTTTCTCGCACAAGAGTTCAATCGTGAGGCCAACACCATCTGTTCCAAGTCGAATGATGCCGAAGTCACTCAGTTGGGAATGGCCTTGAAGGTCGTCATCGATCAAATGCGTGAACAGGTGCAAAATGTCGAATAATCCGCAGTTGCCCCATGCGATGCCCGCAGTCCAACGGCGCGGGATCTTGCTCGTGATTTCATCGCCATCCGGGGCCGGTAAAACCACGCTCGCAAGACGTCTCTTGGAAGACGACGACGATATTCACCTCTCAGTATCCGTGACAACGCGACCGGCAAGACCAGGTGAGATTGACGGCAAAGACTATCATTTCGCAACGATGGCAGCCTTTGAAGATATGCGTGACAGCGGTGCTTTGCTGGAATGGGCAACCGTCTTTGACAACTGCTATGGGACCCCGCGCGCAGATGTACAGAATGCACTCGACCAGGGGCAGGACTTGCTGTTCGATATCGACTGGCAGGGCGCGCAACAACTGGCCGAAAAAATGGGTCACGACGTCGTCAGGGTCTTCATTCTCCCACCCTCCGCCAAAGCGCTGGGAGAGCGCTTGGCTGCCCGAAACCAGGACAGTCCCAAAGTCGTGGCAGGCCGGATGGCAAAGGCGTCCGCGGAAATCGACCATTGGGCTGAGTACGACTATGTGATCGTCAACGCAGACGTTGAAGACAGCCTCGATAAGTTGAAGGCGATCATCGCAGCCGAACGCGCGCGGGGTCCCATAGCAGTTGTCAAAGACGGTTGCCCATTCCAGCAAAG
>JBCBRD010000063.1:7879-15936 GCA_039819885.1 Pseudomonadota bacterium | reverse complement strand
TTCCGGTACCGAGCTTCCCGAGATCGAAGCGATCGATTTGCGAAAAGACCCGCCGGACAAGGGGCGCTGGCTGGCCCCCCGCCTGGTCGAAGCGATGGTGGAAACTCTCGAACGCGGACAGCAGTCTTTGTTGTTCCTGAACCGCCGTGGCTATGCACCGTTGACGTTGTGCCGTTCGTGCGGCCATCGATTTGAGTGTCCGCAGTGTACGGCCTGGTTGGTTGAGCACCGGTTCCGAAAGCAGCTCAACTGCCATCATTGCGGGTTCTCTGTGCCACTTCCGAAGAAGTGCCCGAATTGTGCGACCGAGGACTCGCTTGCGGCATGCGGGCCGGGCGTGGAGCGGGTTGCGGAGGAAGTCGCTGAGCGCTTTCCAGATGCCCGTGTTGTCTTGCTCTCGTCAGATCTTATTCCCGGCCTCACTGAGATGCGGGCCGTGATCAAGCGTATCGAAGATGGGGATGCTGACATCATTGTCGGCACGCAAATCGTTGCGAAGGGTCACAATTTCCCCGACCTCAATCTCGTGGGTATCGTCGATGGGGATCTTGGTCTGGCGCAAGGTGCCGACCCGCGCGCTGGCGAGCGGACGTTCCAACTGTTGCACCAAGTGACCGGTCGGGCCGGACGCGCCAAAGTGCGCGGGCTTGGGCTGGTTCAAACGCATATGCCCGAACACCCGGTGATGCAGGCGATCATGTCGGGTGATCGTGAGGCGTTTCTCGATGCTGAAATCCGTTCACGACAGGCCGGCATGCTTCCGCCTTACGGTCGGCTTGCTGCACTCGTGATCTCTGCGCGTGACAAGGAGCTGGCGGAGCTGTGCGCACGCGACATTGTTCACCGTGCGCCGCTTAGTGATACCATCACCGTACTCGGTCCGGCTGAGGCTCCGATCTCGATTATTCGCGGCCGGAACCGCTGGCGCGTTTTGGTCAAAGCGCCTCGCGAACTCGATCTGCAAGGCTATTTGCGTGAATGGATCTCGCGATTGCCGCCTATCAAAGGTGACTTGCGCTTGAGCGTAGATATCGATCCGTATTCATTTCTGTAGCTATCGGACGTCTAAAAGCCATTCAGTGCACATCATTGCCCAATTCGAAGGAAACATCGAATTGGCATTCTCGATATAGGCTTCTCCCATTTCAGATAGGCGCTCCGGGTTTTCAGCCAATTTTTCAATAATGACCCAGCGGTTCCATTCCAACGTCAACGACCAGTCAGGTTGTCCGATATTGGCGTCCGGCAAACGGTAGTGAAACGTTGGTCGTTTCTTGATCAGTGTATCTTGCACGTATCGATGCACCAGAGCTTCATCAAACCATGCAAACATCGGAAGCATATCGAGTTCACGATTCCGCGTTGGGTTAGCGACCAGATAGTCGGTCATGACTGTTTCGAGATCAGGCCAATAGTCAGACTTCAATATCTGTTCAGAATACGTGACTGGAAATGGATCGGCAAAAGCGAACAACTGCCGGGCTGTGTCGAGTTGCATAACGGCTCTCAGCCAGCTCGACAAAAGTATTTGCGATTTGAGCACTGCCAGTATCCACTCGGGATCTCGCGTTGCGATATCTGGATTTAGTTGCGCTCCAAAGGCGTAGAAGAGGTTTTCTTTTGTGCCACGCGCGCCCTCCTGCCTCAGGGCGTCGAGCAAATCCTCAAGCCTTGCCATTTCGGAAATTTCTATAGGTGGGCACACGACCTCATACGGAATGACGAGTGAGCCTAAGTCACCGTAGAGTTCACGCATGGCCTGGCGGAACCCGGCAACCCAACCGGCAAGGCCGTTTCCTGCGTTGTCATAATCATGCGGGCTTCGATGCGCATATTGGGTGTCCAGCTCAGCGGTGAACTCACCGAAACACGTCCCGTGAATATGATACCGGAAATTGTCTTCGCGCTCGATGGTTCCACCATACAGGCCTTGGATTCTGTTTGCCACGCGATCAGGTGTGACGGCAGCAAACTCAAGCTCGACGCCCACGCGGCGAGGCTTACCATCAGCGTTGAGTTCGCGCGGTGTGATTGCAAGGTGATCACGTGCTGACATCTTGATTGAATAATCCCATGGTCGTTCAGGTTAGAAACCGTGATTGATCCATCACTCAATAGACTCAATTCGACAGAATTTAAGACTTGTTAACTGTGGCCAGCGGACTTTTGTTCAGACCTATTGTGGTTTGATTCGTTTTCACGAAGATAAGGTGTCACCTTTGGCCGAGCAGCCAGCACGTGTCCGCAGTTCGTACGGCGATACAGACGAGCTGGCCAACCTCGTCGAGGCTTGGCTATCGTGGCTTGACCTCGAGCGGGATGCCTCGGACCACACGTTGTCGGCCTACCGGCGGGATCTGGACACTTTCGGTCGCTTCTTGAAGTATCATGCGGATGCACCCCCGACACTCAGCAGCTTACGGGACATCGACACAAAGACGTTTCGATCTTTCCTGGCTCAGCGCAGGCGACAGGGGTCCGGTTCGCGATCACTGGCCAGGACGCTTTCGGCTTTGCGAACGTTCTTCGACTGGTTGGAATCCCGTGAGATCCTTGTGAACCGATCGGTTCGCCAGGTGGCGATGCCCAAGGTCGGGCATGGTGTTCCAAAGCCATTGACCGTGCAAAAGGCCGCTCATTTGATGGTCGTGACTAATGATGTTGAAAAGGACTGGGTGGGGGCTCGGGATCACGCCGTCCTCCTGCTGCTGTATGGTTGTGGGTTGCGGATCTCTGAAGCGCTTGAGCTGACGCGCGTTGATGCACCGCTGCCTGGACGCGATACCTTGAGGATTATTGGTAAGGGCAAAAAGGAGCGTGTCGTTCCTGTTCTGCCGATCACTCAGAATGCCGTGGAAACCTATGTCGATCAGTGCCCATATCCGTTTACGCCAGATGGACCGCTGTTCTTTGGTGAGAAGGGTGGAGCGCTCTCGCCACGCATTGTTCAGCTCTTGATCGCAAGGCTGAGAGAACGGCTGGATTTGCCAGATACTGCGACGCCGCATGCGCTCCGGCATTCGTTTGCCACGCATTTGTTGTCGGCTGGTGCTGACCTGCGGCAAATTCAAGATCTCCTCGGACATGCGTCGCTGGCAACCACACAGGTGTATACTGAGGTGGACCGCGACCGATTGCTCGCGGTCTATGATGCTGCCCATCCCCGGACTTGATCCGTGGTCGACTTCCCGTTTTTCCTTTAATGTCAAGTTGATGACCGTGACGGCTGTGACTTGACAATCCGTCGGCTGAACCGCAATCAAAGTGACAATCGGCCTACGGGATTACTTAGAGCACGTGTACTTTAGACGTGCTCTAAGTGTTGGTTTTGGATCATGTTCTTATCGCAAAACCGCGTACACTTTTGCGGAACTTGATCTAGGCCGACCCGTGGTTGCTTCATCCGTTTTTAGTTTTTGGTAGCGCGTTGACACATCGATCCTTGCAACACCTGTCCGACATTCTTTTGCGCCGGCTCCCTCGCGGGGCAGCAGTTGCGTGTCTCGCGACCTCATTGACGTTGATTGCACCACACGTTTCATCCGTTATTTCGCCTGCCGAAGCTGCCTCGTCGAAAAAAAGTGACGGCGGAAAGAAAAGTGCGCGCAATAACTGCAAGGGCCGCGACCTGTTGAGCTGGCTAGAGTCAGCCGACCCAGAAGCTGCAGCCCGGGTTCGGCCGACCGATAGCGAAGCGCGAAATGACGGCGCTGTCCTGCACGAGATTGCAAAGGAGGGCCTTGCGCCGTCCTATCTATTCGGAACCGTTCACCTGACTGACCCGCGTGTGACGAAGCTATCGCCCGCGACCATCGCAGCGTTGAAGAAATCGAAAATTCTTGCCCTGGAAGTGGCTGAGCTTTCGCCAAATGCAACGGCAAACGCTGTTTCGAATTCCATGGACCTCGTGCTGTTCGACGATGGGCAAACGCTGGATGCGCTTTTGTCAGAAGACGAGTTTGCGATTGTTGTTGACCGGATGAAAGACAGCGACACGCCGCAACATCTCGCCCGGCTGTTCAAGCCGTGGGTGGTTAGCATGATCATGGCGGTCTCTAAATGCGAGCGTAAGAAGATCGCCAAGGGCGGGCTGGTCCTTGATATGAAGCTGGGAGAGCTGGCACGAAAGTCGTCTATTCCAGTCGTTGGTCTTGAGACGATCAAGAGCCAACTGGAAGCGTCATCGCAAGTGCCGCTCGATCAGCAGCTCCAGTTGCTACGCGCTAGTATCGCCTATGCAGAACGGGCTGATGATCTGATGGAAACCGTGCTGCAACTCTATCTCAAGCGGCAATTGTCGTTCGCTGTGCCGCTCCAAGTCGTACTGGCCGAGAAGGCGGGAATTGACGGAACAATCTTGCGCAGTTTTCGGCGCGATCTTATTGAACGGCGCAATGCCATCATGAGCCAGCGCGCTGAGAAGCTTCTTGAAGACGGTGGCGCTTTCATCGCTGTTGGCGCGCTGCATCTCCCAGGCCGAAATGGCCTGGTCGCAAAGTTTAAACGGGCGGGGTACACGGTCAGCGCGATTGAATAGCCGCTGTGTCTCCCGAAGCCTGTACTTACTTGCCGATCGTCAACAGCGTATCGCGCTTTCGCATGATGAACAGGGCCACCAACGCACCAAGCACCGGAATGGCGGCGAAGAACAAAATGTTCGGACGGTCGAACGGGGCCAGATATCTCTCCCAGCTTGCGAATGTCGAGACGGCATGCATCACTGTGATTGCGCCATAGGTCAGTGTCTTGAAGGCCCCCAACGCGAATGCCAGGATAAGAAGGATTTGCGCGATCCCAATAGCGGCAATGACCGTCGTGTCCGACATCTCAGTGTAGTACTTCGAGAACGTCGCGGAAGCTCGGCTCGATGCCAGGACTTTATCGAAACCCCACACCAGAAGAAAAGCAGCAATCGACCAGCGGATGATGAGTAGGGAAACCTGGATGTCACGATCTTGAGCAATGCTCATAAACACCCTCGTTACTGCCTATGATTCATAAATGCGGTTCACGATGAGGACGGTCGCAGCTGAGCAAACGGCGGTGACCGTCGTGCCCCATGCCATATCAACGTAGGCCATTGTTGCGGGAAAATTTTTCGTGACCGCGAGGTTGGTGAGGTCATAGGTCATGTAACAAAAGAAGCCGAATAGAGCGCCGTAAAGCAGCGCGTAACTCACCCCGCCTGTTTCAAATTTGAGGGCTGGTGAAACGACAAAGATCAGGGCCCCGAGGACGTACAATAAATAGAACGCTATCGCGGCTGGCAGAACAATCGGGTCGGCCATCAGATCGCCGAGTTGCTCTTTGTAGAAATTGTACGCGACAGTGCCGATCCAAATGACGTCGATCACCGCGAAAATGAGCGCAAAAATCAGGTAAGCAGTGATCAGCTTCATTGATGCAACTCCAGAGCGCTGGCGCGTCGATAATCCGCGCCTCTGTTATGTTGGAGTTATTACGTTGCTCGTTCTGAGTTGGGTTTGTTTGCCTCTGTAATCAATACCTACCAACCTCTGCTGGGTACCTCCACGGTATCCCGACTGTCATATGGCTTACATGTGCAGGGCACGCTTATCGACAGCGAGGGCGGCTTCTTTGACCGCTTCTGTCAGGGTTGGGTGTGCGTGGCACGTGCGTGCCAAGTCTTCTGATGATCCACCGAACTCCATCACGACGGCTGCTTCAGCGATGAGTTCGCCAGCATGCGGTCCGATCATGTGAACACCGAGGATCTGGTCGGTCGTTGCATCCGCCAATACTTTCACGAACCCGTCGGTTGTCTTGTTCACCTTTGCACGGCCGTTCGCCATGAACGGGAACTTACCGGTGTTGTACGTGATGCCGGCCTCTTTCAGCTCTTCTTCTGTTTTCCCGACGGAGGCGACTTCCGGGTAGGTGTAGATGACGTTTGGGATCACATTGTAATTCACATGTCCGGCCTGACCGGAGAGCTGCTCGGCTAATGCGATGCCTTCGTCTTCGGCCTTGTGGGCGAGCATGGGACCGGCGATGACATCACCGATCGCGTAAATCCCATCCACGTTTGTTTTGTAGTGGTCATCGACGATGATGCGACCGCGATTGTCTTTTTGAACGCCGGCGCCTTCGAGGCCCAAGCCTTCGGTAAATGGCACGCGTCCTATGGCAACGAGGACCGCGTCAGCTTGCTCGGTGAGCGCTTCACCTCCGGCGGCGGGTTCGATTGTTACCGTGCAGCCATCAACCGTCTTGTCTAATGCGGTTACTTTTGAACCGAGCTGGAACGTCATACCCTGTTTGGTGAGGATTTTCTGGAACTGCTTTGCAACGTCTGCATCCATGCCCGGTAAGATCCGATCGAGGTATTCGACGACATGGACCTGTGCGCCTAGGCGGCGCCAAACAGAGCCAAGCTCCAGCCCGATCACGCCAGCGCCCACGATGATCATGCGCCCTGGAACCTTGTCGAGTTCCAATGCACCGGTTGAGGACACGACTTGTTTTTCGTCGATGTCGATGCCGGGTAGCCGCGCGATGTCAGAGCCTGTCGCGATAACGATCGACTTCGCTTCAAGCTGATGGATCTCGCCACCGTTCTCGGGTTCAACGGTGACTTTACCAGGCGCCTCGATATGGCCCGTGCCGTGGTAGGGCGTGATCTTGTTCTTCTTCAGGAGGAATGCCACGCCATCGACGTTGCCTTTGACGCCCTCGGACTTGAAGCCCTGCATCTTGCCAAGGTCGAGTTCAGGGGCGACGTTGATGCCCATATCTGCGAACCCATGGCCTGCTTCTTCGTAAAGTTCAGATGCGTGCAGCAGTGCCTTTGATGGGATGCAGCCGACGTTGAGGCAGGTACCACCATGGGTGGCTCGCTTCTCGACAACCGCCACCTTCATACCGAGTTGGGCCGCTCGAATGGCGCAGACGTAGCCGCCAGGGCCGGTTCCGATGACAACGAGATCGTAGCTGCTCATGGATAGGTCGTCCTTTTCATTTTAGTCTGCGGCGCCTAGTGCGGCCTTTGTTTCACGATCAAGTTCTGCTTTTCGTGCCAAGACGCGCACGACGATGGCGGCATGAAGGGCGACGACAACTCCGACGCCGATGGCGTGGTGGAGCGCGCCTGCCGTATTCCAAAACAACGAGAGCAGATAAGCGCCCAATGGCAGGAACAGTGCAATCGACGTGATCAGGCCAGGATTGTAGCTGCGCAATTTGATGGCCTGACCAATATGGACGACGGCGTTAATCAGCAGAAGATAGGCTGCAATCAGGCCATAACCGACATCTACTTCCCACGCCAACCAGACCACCGCGATGATTGCGACCCATACGCCGATGATGTTGATCCAGAACACATCCCCGCGTGTCAGGACTTCGCGGCCGTCTCCGAAGTGAGTGTTGACGAACTGGCGGAACCTGTCGTCATCGTGCTCCTCGTACTGATGGATCATGTAGATCGGCAGGGCAAGAAACGTGAAGGCCAATGATGCTGGCCAGCCATTGGTTGTCAGCGGGAAGACGGCCAGCAAGGCCAAGCCCGCTAGGAAGCCGCCATAGACCCAATTGCATACGAGGCGATTAAACACGGATACGACCTTGCACGACCTAACTGAACGATGCGCTGTCTCTGCCGTTCTCAGCGCCGACTGGCACTCGTTGGCTCATAGGTCCAGCACGAAACGCGCAGGATCTTCGAGGCACTCCTTGACGCGAACGAGGAACGTCACGGCTTCCTTTCCATCGACGACGCGGTGGTCGTATGACAATGCGAGGTACATCATCGGACGGATGACAACTTCACCGTTGACGGCGACCGGGCGCTGTTCGATGCGGTGCATACCCAGGATGCCGGACTGCGGAGCGTTGAGGATCGGCGTCGACATCATCGACCCGTAAACACCGCCGTTCGAGATTGTAAACGTGCCGCCTTGCATATCTTCGATGCCAAGTCGGCCGTCGCGGGCACGCTTGCCGAAATCGGCGATGGACCCCTCGATCCCGGCTATCGACAATTGATCTGCTTCGCGAACGACCGGCACAACCAGTCCCTTGTCTGTGCCGACGGCGAC
>JBCBRD010000063.1:0-7779 GCA_039819885.1 Pseudomonadota bacterium | reverse complement strand
GCTGGAATTTCCTTCAGCGCCTGAATGCAGGCTTTGACGAAGAAGCCCATGAAGCCAAGCTTTGTGCCGTGACGCTTCTCAAAGACCTCTTTGTATTGCTTGCGCATTTCCATGACCGCTGTCATGTCGACGTCGTTGAACGTCGTGAGCATGGCGGCTGTGTTTTGGGCGTCCTTCAGCCTGCGCGCGATGGTCTGGCGCAGTCTTGTCATCTTCACGCGCTCTTCGCGCGCTTCGTCGGGTTCGGATGACGGGACGCGGAGCGACTGCACGGGCGCTTGTTGAACTGGAACCAAGTTTGCGGTTGCTGGAGCAGTATTGGCGCTTGCAGCCGGCGGTGCAGCGTTGGCTGCTGCGGCAACGTCATGTTTGAGGACCTGGCCGCGTTTTCCAGAACCTGCAACGGCGTCGGCCGAGATGCCGGATTCGTCCAGCGCCTTACGTGCGGCTGGTGATGGCGGCATGCTTGTTCCGCCATTGGACGCCGGAGCTGCTGGCGCGGACGCTGGTGCGGTTGGTTGTGGGCTTTGAGCTGGAGCTGCTGCTGGTGCAGACGCGGAAGCCTCACCGCCTTCATTCAAGGCACCCAGGATGGCGCCGACTTCAACCGTGTCGCCTTCATTGACAACGATCTGCTCAAGGACGCCTGCCGAGGGGGCCGGCACTTCAACGGTCACTTTGTCGGTTTCCAGTTCGACCAACGGTTCGTCGACCTTGACGGCCTCACCCGGTTTTTTGAACCATTGGCCGACGGTCGCTTCCGTTACGGATTCGCCGAGTGTTGGCACGCGGATTTCGATTGCCATGTCCTATGGCCCTTTCTAGCTTCGTGCTCTTGAGACCGGCGCGAGGAGTGCCACAACGTCGGGATCAGTGGAATTGATCTTGTCTTTTAGGGGATGGCGGCTCAGGTCGTGAGTGCCTCAGCCACCAAGGTTTTTTGTTCATGCAAGTGTTTTGACAACTGCCCTGTTGCCGTTGACGCAGACGCTGGACGGCCAACATAAGATGGCCGAGCGGGGCCGGGCGTGACGTGGTTCAGCACCCATTCGATATTCGGTTCGATGAATGTCCAAGATCCCATGTTCTTGGGCTCTTCCTGGCACCATACGACGTCCTGTAAGTTCGGGAAGCGACCTAACTCTGTAATCAGCGTCCGAGCTGGGAATGGATAAAGCTGCTCGACGCGCATCAGATAGATATTGGTTAGGCCCTGCTTATTCCGTTCGTCCAGAAGGTCATAGTAGACCTTGCCGGTGCAGAGCACCACGCGCGTGATTGCGTCATCGCCTGCCAGCTTGAAGCCGTCCGTCTGGTTGCCGCTGCCGTTCAGCCTTTGATCTTCATCATCCCAAAGCACACGGTGGAACGTTGAGTCTGGGCCCAAGTCTTTGAGATTTGAAATCACGCGCTTGTGCCGCAGAAGCGACTTCGGCGTCATCAGAATGAGCGGTTTGCGGAACTTCCGGTGAAGCTGTCTGCGAAGGATATGGAAGTAGTTTGCCGGCGTCGTGCAGTTCGCGACCTGCCAGTTGTCTTCTGCCGACATCTGCAAGAAGCGTTCGAGCCGGGCCGATGAGTGTTCAGGGCCCTGGCCCTCATAGCCATGCGGCAGCAAACACACGAGACCGGACATTCGCAACCACTTGCGTTCGCCCGAGGACAGGAACTGGTCAAAGATGACTTGCGCACCGTTTGCGAAGTCACCGAACTGACCTTCCCACATCACGAGCGAATTGGGTTCAGCAAGTGAATAGCCGTACTCAAAACCGAGTACCGCTTCTTCCGAAAGCATCGAGTTGATGACTTCGAACCGAGCCTGGTCCGGAGACACGCGGCGCAACGGTGTGTAGCTCTTGGCCGTTTCTTGGTCGACGAGAACAGAGTGGCGCTGTGAGAAAGTCCCGCGCTTGCAGTCCTGACCAGAAAGCCGGACTGGGAAGCCTTCGTTGACGAGGCTGCCGAACGCGAGATGCTCAGCCATACCCCAATCAATGCCAACACCGGTTTCCACCATTTCGCGCCGCTTATCGAGCAAGCGCTTTACGGTTTTATGAGCTTGGAACTCTGTCGGGATTTTTGTGATGCGCTGGCCGATGTCTAAGAGGACATCTTCATCGACGCCGGTCTTCCCGCGCCGCGCCTCGTCCTCGGCGAACCCAATGGACGACCATCGCCCATCGAGCCAGTCAGCCTTGTTGGGCTTGAAGGCATCAGCGGCCTGTAACTCGCTGTCCAAGTGAGCCCGGAATTGACCCCGCATCTCGTCGACGTCGTTGGCCGACATTACGCCTTCCTCGACCAGGCGCGTGCTGTACTTCTCCGCAACCGGCGTGTGTTTCTTGATCCGCTTGTACATGCGCGGCTGCGTGAACATGGGCTCATCGGATTCATTGTGCCCGTAGCGCCGGTAGCAGAACATGTCGATGACGACCGGCTTCTGGAACTTTTGCCGGAACTCAGTCGCAATCTTCGCCACGTGTACAACCGCTTCTGGGTTGTCGCCGTTCACATGGAAGATTGGTGCTTCGATCATCCGCGCGACATCCGAGCAGTAAGGTGATGACCGTGAGTGGCGCGGGTTGGTTGTGAAGCCGATCTGGTTGTTGATCACAAAGTGCAAAGACCCACCAGTCCGGTGACCTTTGAGGCCCGACAGTCCAAAGCACTCGGCAACTACACCCTGGCCAGCGAACGCAGCGTCGCCATGGATCAAAAGCGGTAGGACGGCTGTTCGATCGTTAGGGTCGCAACCGTGTTGGTCCTGCTTTGCCCGGACTTTCCCGAGCACAACCGGGTCAACGATTTCCAAATGAGAAGGGTTGGCGGTCAACGAGAGGTGGACATTATTATTGTCGAACGACCGATCTGATGAAGCGCCCAAGTGATACTTGACGTCTCCGGAGCCTTCGACATCGTCTGGTTTGAACGATCCGCCTTTGAATTCGTTGAAGATGGCGCGATGTGGTTTGCCCATGACGTTTGCGAGTACGTTGAGGCGACCGCGGTGAGCCATGCCCATCACGATTTCCTTCACGCCCAACTGACCACCGCGTTTGATGATCTGTTCAAGCGCGGGCGCCATGGCTTCGCCACCGTCGATGCCGAACCGCTTCGTTCCCGTGTATTTGACGTCGCAGAATTTCTCGAAGGCTTCAGCCTCGATCAACTTGTTGAGGATCGCCTTCTTACCCTCAATGGTAAAGTTGATGTCTTTTTCTTCACCCTCGATACGATGTTGTATCCACGACTTCTGCGCGGGTGTCGTGATGTGCATGAACTCGACACCGATGTGTCGACAGTACGTGCGTTGAAGGATGCGAATGATTTGCCGAACCGTGGCAGTCTCCAGTCCGAGCACGTTGTCGATGAAGATCGGGCGATCGAGGTCGGCTTGCGTGAACCCGTACGTTTCTGGCTGTAGCTCGTTGTGGACACGTGGCTCAGCAAGCTCAAGGGGATCCAAATCGGCTGCGAAATGCCCTATGACGCGATAAGCCCTGATGAGCATCAATGCGCGGATGGAGTCCTGTGTGGCCCGCAGCGAAGCTACAGGTGACAAGTCCATTCCGGCGACATTCGACCGAGCCTGCAGCTTGTCCTGCAGCGTGCGTTCTACGCCCGCGTAGTCGCCTGTCAGCGCAGCAACGAGATCGCCATTAGTTTGGAGTTTCTCGAGCGGGACTGCCCAAGAGGGATTTGTGATTTCCGCCTGGCCCTCGCCCTGGCCCTCTTGGAGGCTTTCGAAGAAATGCCGCCATTCGTCGCCAACTGACCCTGGATTCTCGTTGTACTGAGCGTGGATCTCTTCGATGTAGGCGGCATTTGCGCCATCAAGGAAAGAGGTCAACAGAAACGACTTGTTCAGCGCTTCGCGCGACATGCACTATCCTGTCTTTTTGTGAGCTTGGCGTCCGTGATTTTAACCCCCGCGATCCAATGCGGCAGAGGCGCCAAGGCTGGAGGCTTGCGTCTCATTGGTGCGGCGCAACGCCCTGGAGGAGTATGTAGTACAGTTGTCGCCGTTCTTTAAGTCAGCCGTTAGTGGCGAGTCTGAATAAAAACTCTAAGGTTTAGCGTACACACACGGCTGAGTGTTGAATTGGCGACGAACCGTTTTCGACCAACGTGCAGGGTTTCGTTTACCTTTCACGCAATCCGACCGCAATCGTAGAGCGCGATTCATACCGTGTTAGCCGACTGACCAGACATTGAACCCATTCGTTTTTTTGTGATTGAGGTCAATTGATGTTCCAAGCTCTCCGTCGATTTGCACTTGGTTTTTCGGCCATCGTTCTTGCCCCGGTCGTGTTTGACCAACCAGTGGTGGCTGATCCAGCCCGCACCCCGCCTCAAGTCAGCGAGCACTCAAGAAAACAACAGCTCGTGGCGCAGATTTTCAAGATTAGCGAATTCGGTCCATCTCTAGATGGGTGGCGGAAACTCTTTGTCGGACTTGACCCGACGCAATGTGGTTGTGCCGGCCAAGACAACAAGCAGGGGCGCATGGCCAACGCATGGAAGCAAGCGGTAAACAACGCATTCAACCCTGAAGTCATTTCTCGGCGGGTCAAATACTTGTATGGGCGGTCGTTTACTGAGGCGGAGCTTACTCGCCTTATATCGTTTGCAAGTCGGCCACTCGTGAGGCGGTTCGCAGCTGCGACCGTTGCAGCCAATACTCACCCGATGTCCGATGAGGCCTACGGCGCAAAAATCGTCGAACACCAAAGGCGACTGGCAGACGATCCGGCTCGTCGATTCGCGCTACAGGACATTATTGATATTGCGGGATACACCAAGCACACGACCAACGCGATCCTAGACATGTCCATTGGCATAACGACTGGCAATCTGGCTGCTCAGCCTGCTGGAACGCCGTTGATGGATGAAAACGAGATTGTCGGTTTGGTCGAAAACACTCGGGACCAAACATATTGGGCTGTGAAGGCCACCATGCTCGGGGCTGCCGATTTCGGCTTTCGACAGTTTACGGTCAGCGAGCTTCGCGCCTATGCTAACCTATTGAAAGATCCGCTGGTGGCAAAATCGACGAACGTTATGTCGGTTGCATTGACTTCGACACTACGCCTGCAAGGTCAACGTGTCGGCTACCGTTATGGCCAACTGCTGAACCTCGTCGATCTTTAGGGTGATCTTTTAGCGCTTCCCATTGGTGGCGATGGGTCGTTCCTGGCCCATAACGACTTTAACCGGTGGGTAGCGCCAATCGTTTTTGGTGTTGTCGGATAGAGCATCAAAGACTGCGACGACTGCGACGCCAGCCAATCCGCCGCCGGAGGCACTTTGGTACCGCTGGTTACGTGTGGCATCGAACGCACCTACCGTGACCAGCTTATCTGAGAAACCAGGCTTTGTGCATTTCGCCGAGAGTTCGCTGGATTGGCCTCTGTAAAGAGGAACACGAACTTTAGCCGGTGTGGTCAGGTCTGCCGAGTAAAGGGCTGCAGACAGGTGGCAATTCGCGCCGGCCATTTCCACCTGACCTTTTTCAGGATCATCGCGGTAGGTCCGCACTTCAACAAGTTGGTCACCAGCAAATTCAGGTGCCAGCGAGGGGTCTTGGACCCGCTTGGCGGAGTAAACATCGATATCGTTGGTGCCATTGTGCGGCTTAATCCTGGTGATGCTACCGACCTCGAGTGGCTTGGCCGCGCACCCCGCCAGCATCATGACGCCAACGATCGGCACCAAATAGATGATCCGGCTTCGCATTGCCCGTAATTTGCGAACTCCGTCATTCAGATCCGACATCTGCTAATTCCCCGCCCTTCGACTCCCCAATTGCTCCGCACGCTGCCTTGTGGGACACCATAATTCAAGACCCTGGGAGAGCGACCTTTTTCATAAGGACGTGGAGAAAGCGGAACTGTATCAGCTAGACCACAGCTACTGTCGTTGCTTCAATGATTTCGTGAATGGCTTTGTCCGTTTCATCGTCGGCTGGCAGCGAAAACTCAATGCGTAGATCGCTGACCGTCACATCTGTTGGCGTTCCGAATTGCGCGATCGCTGAAACCAAGGACAAGACTTTACCGCCGCGCCTGATTCTTGCGGGGATGAAGGGTTCAGTCACACCGCCTTCGGGCGCAGGGTGCTGGAACACTGGGCTGGATCGCAACTCATCGATCAACTTTGCTAGCTTGGGATCGCGACCACTTGCCGTGTACTCGGTTTGAAGTCTGACCAGGAAATGATGTGCTACCTCAGGCCAGTTCTCAAACATCTCAGTGATCTGAGGCTGTGATGCCATTAACTGAAGAATGTTCATCGGGCCCTGGCTGTGGTCAATTCCAAATATCTTCTGACAGGACGCATTGGCGTCAATCATGTTCCAATATCGATCGATTAGCACGGCTGGGTAAGGCATATGCCGCTCGAGCATGAGTTTGAGGACCGACCGCACACCGCCAAGCTTTCCGTCTTCCAGCGGCGTCTCTGGGTAGTGCGGGGCAAATCCTGCGACGTTCAAGAGTTGGTTGCGCTGTGACAGCGGCACGCTCATTGCCTCCGACAGGCTGATGACCATTGAGCGGCTGGGGCCTGCACGGCCAGACTCCAGGAACGAAACGTGCCGCTGCGAGACGTTTGCTGCCAATGCAAGTTCAAGCTGGCTCAAACCTCGTTTTCCGCGCCAATCGCGCAGACACTCTCCAAAGTTATCGGCTGTATGTGTCATGGCACTATCGGCACTGAGATCAACCCAACTTTCAATTACCTGCGAGGTAATTGCTGAACGCTATCAACGAATCTAGACCGAAATCACATCCACGTCCTTAAGCATGGGAGAATTGATTATGATTGAAGTTGTTACGGCTGTGCTGGCGTTGTTCGTGTTGCAGTCCTTCATCCCGACCGCCATTCAGTATCTGGGATCGAGTGGGACATTCTCGTCGAAGATGGTCGGCGCACTTGGTCCACGCGACACGCCACCACCTATGCCGGCCATTGCCGGGCGGGCGCAACGGGCGCTTATCAATCTGGCTGAAGGCATGATGGTCTTTGTGCCGCTGGCGCTGCTCGCCATTTTTCTGGAACGAGCAGATGGGCTCGTGCTGACGGGCGCCCTATTATTTCTGGTAGGCCGGATCGCTTATCTTCCAGCTTATATGTGGGGCGTTGTGGGGCTCCGCTCGGTCATTTGGGGTGTCAGTGCGACCGGTCTGCTGATCATGGCTGTGGCGCTTCTGAGCTAGTAAAAGAACAGCAGCCACTTCATTGCGTGGTTTCGTTGTTTTCACGCTCGAGCTTCTCTTTGCGGTGTCTGAGTTCGTCAATCTTAGCTTCGGCGGCGTCCTGTGCTGCTTTCAAACTCGCGACTTGCGCTTGTTTCGCCCGGATTTCAGCTTCCACGGCAGAGATCTGCGCGCGAAACAACATCATCATTGACTGGCGTCCCATGGCGTTTCCTTCCTGAGTACAAGAATTGGGTCGGGTCCCTCTCTTTGGACGCCAACCTGCCTTGGCTGATTCATGTCAACTTTGATGGAATGCAACTCGTCTCCTGCTTGGCACAACCGGGTTACGCGAAGCGGCCGGACCGCTCGAGGACTTCGATTTTGTAGCCATCGGGGTCGGTGATGAAGAAGAAACGCGCAAAGGGTTGACCATCCCGCTTCATTTCCTTGATGTCGCCTGGTGCATAGTTCAAGTCGATCATGCGGGTATGGGAACGTCTAAGATCATCCACCGTGAACGCAAGATGTCCGTAGCCGAAGCTAAGATTGACGAACTCAGACACCGCAAAGAGAAGCTCGA
>JBCBRD010000062.1:0-16048 GCA_039819885.1 Pseudomonadota bacterium | reverse complement strand
TCGGCTGACTTTGCCCGACTGGGTGAAGAGGTGGCGGCGGTTGACCGCGCAGGTGCGGATTGGATCCACCTTGATGTTATGGATGGGCATTTCGTGCCGAACATCACGTTTGGTCCTGCGATCGTTTCTGCCATCCGGCCAGCGTCTGCAAAGGTGTTTGATTGTCATTTGATGATCGCGCCTGCCGACTCCTACATCGAAGCCTTTGCAAATGCCGGTGCGGATATCATCACCGTTCACGCCGAGGCTGGTCCGCACCTTGATCGGTCACTGCAGACTATCAAAGCGTTAGGCAAGAAGGCCGGTGTATCGCTCAATCCGTCGACCCCGGAGAATGTGATTTCTTACGTGCTTGATCGGCTCGATTTGATCTTGTTGATGACGGTTAACCCCGGGTTTGGTGGACAGTCGTTCATCGAACCGATGCTTGAGAAGATCGCCCGGGTTCGCGAAATGGTTGGCGACCGACCGATCGATATTGAAGTCGATGGTGGGGTTTCGCCTGCGACCGCGGCAGCTGTTGCAGCGGCCGGTGCCAATGTTTTGGTTGCGGGATCGGCTGTGTTCAAGGGTGATGGTGAAGCAGCTTATGCTGCAAACATCACGGCCATTCGTGACGCCGCTGAGCGGTCGCGGACAGCGGATGCAGCCTAGTCGTGTCCCGCGTCGCAATTATGCGAGCTGTCGGTCATGACAGGTGTGTCTGATGCTCTCAAGTTGCCGATTGATGACGTCGTTGATGACGTGCGCACGGTCCTCATGCATGAACCGTCGCTGGTTATTGTTGCTCCGCCGGGTGCCGGCAAGACAACCCGGTTGCCGCTGGTTTGCATCAATGAACCCTGGTGTGCCGATCGCAAGATTGTTCTGGTTGAACCTCGACGGTTGGCTGCAAGGGCTGCGGCTGAACGCATGGCCGATATGCTGGGCGAGCGCGTTGGTGAAACGATCGGGGTCCGTGCGCGGATGGACACTCGCGTTGGGCCGGGTACGCGTGTTGAGGTTGTAACCGATGGTGTTTTCACGCGGATGATCCTGGATGACCCCACGCTCGAAGGGGTTGCGGCCGTCATTTTCGATGAGTTTCACGAGCGCGCGCTTGAAGCAGATTTTGGCTTGGCACTGGCGTTGGATGTGCAGGCGGGCTTGCGCGAAGACCTCAAGCTTATCGTGATGTCTGCAACACTGGATGGTGCCCGTATCGCAGGCAAGCTTCCGTCCGGTCGGGTGGTCGAGAGTGCGGGGCGGTCGTTCCCGGTTGAGACGATTTACGTCGGGCGGCGGCGCGAGCGACGGCTTGACGAGCATGTGGCCGCGATCGTCTTTCGGGCCTTGGACCATCATGATGGTGATGTTCTGGTTTTCCTGCCGGGGCAACGTGACATCGAACGCGCCTGTGACGTGATCTCCGATCGGCTGTCGGAAAGGGAAGCGTTTGATGTTTTTCCTCTCTATGGCGGTTTGCCATTTGCCGATCAGAAACGAGCCATCTCACCTCGACCCGAAAGTGCGCGTCGTCGGGTGATCGTGTCTACTGCCATTGCCGAGAGTTCGTTGACGATAGAAGGTGTGCGTGTGGTGGTTGATGCCGGTCGTTCACGTGTCCCGCGCTATGATGCTTCTTGTGGGTTGAGCCGTTTAGAAACGGTGCGCGCGTCTCGTGCGAGTGCTGATCAACGCAGAGGGCGGGCAGGCCGTACGGCGCCGGGTGTTTGCTACCGGTTGTGGGATGAACCCGAAACCCGAGCATTGCCTGCTTTTGATGATCCTGAGATCTTATCGACCGATCTGACCGGGTTGGTGCTTGATTGTGCGGAGTGGGGTGTCACCGACCCTGAGCAGTTGTCCTGGCTTGATCGGCCACCAGCAGGACTGTGGCAGGTTGCGCGTGATGAGCTGATCCGTGCTGGAGCATTGGATGCCGCTGGCCTGATGACCGAGGTTGGAAGGCAGATCAGGCAGCTTCCCATGCCCGCGCGGTTGGCACGTATGGTGTTGTTTGCAGCGCGTCACGGACGCAAGGTTTTGCAGATTGCAACGGACCTTGTGGCCATCCTTGTTGAGCGCGGTGTTGGCGGCGGAAGCCTTGATGCCAGTCAACGCATACATGCGTTTGCGGCTCAGCACGGCACGCGAATTAATGGGCTGCGTCGCTTGTCGATGGGTTGGGCTAAAGAGGCTGAGCGGCTGGTTGCCAAAAGTGCCGATACGGAATTTTATGACGATGGGCTGCGTGCGGTTTCTTTTGATGGTTTGTCCACCAAATCCATTATCGCAACACTATTCGCGGTCGCCTTCCCGGACCGAATTGCGATGACACGCGGTCGAGCTGGGCAATTCCTCATGGCGAACGGTAGAGCTGTGCTGGTGCCGGAAAGCGACGCTCTGGCACGTGTTGACTTCATGGTGGTCGCTGACCTGCAGGGGCAGGCAAAATCGCCGAGGGTTTTGTTGGCCATGCCGATCGAGCGTGAACTGCTCGATCAGATCGCTGGCGCACGAATGGAGCGATGCCGCGAGGTGCGTTTTGATACAGGCGCTAAAGCACTGGTGGGTCGCAACGTTCTTCGACTTGATGCGTTAGTGCTCGAAGAGCAGGCCGCGCCAATTCAGCATGGTCCAGATGTTCAGGCTGCATTGGCGCGAGCCGCTACTACAAGTGGCTTCGATGCCCTCAGGTGGAGTACGTCACAGAAGCAATTGCTGGCGCGCGTTGCGTTCTTGAAGCGGACTAATGCATCGATTTGCGATGGTTTTCCGGACCTTGCGGAAGAACATTTGGCGGAGACAGTTGAAACGTGGCTCGCGCCTTATCTCGCTGGACTGACGCGCTTGTCAGAGATTTCGAGTGATGTGCTCGGTCAGGCTTTGGATGGTCTTCTAACCTGGCAAGACCGGCAACGTGTCGATGCAATTCTTCCCACCCACTATGAGGCTCCGACAGGGTCGCGATTACCGATCGATTATGATGGTGAAGGTGCTCCAGCAATTGCTTTGCGCGTCCAAGAGTTGTTCGGGCTGACATCACACCCGACACTTGCAAACGGACGCATCCCGATCACGCTGAAACTGCTTTCTCCGGCGCGCCGCCCTATACAGATCACACATGACCTTCCTGGCTTTTGGTCTGGGGCCTGGGCGGATGTCAAAGCGGAAATGAAGGGGCGATACCCGAAGCACGTTTGGCCTGATGATCCTGCGGCGGCGTCCGCCACTGCGCGGGCGAAGCCTCGCAAGTAGTCTTCGTTTAACAGTCAGACGGCACAATTCGGTGCGCAAACGACACTGTCGACGGAAGCAGGGTTGCCGCGGCGTGAGCAGTGCGAGACAAGCGTCTCAGACGATCGATGTTTGAGCGGAGGGGGGCGACCATGACGGTGATCAGTGCGGAACGGCCGATTGTTGTGATCGGAAGGTCGGGGCAGGTTGCTGAAGCGTTGGTTCGGCGTGGCACTGAGCAAGGCCTTCCTGTGGTGGCTGGTGGCCGTCCCGAAGTCGATCTAACAAACGTTGAAAGCCTCAAGGCATTCATTCTCGAAACCCGACCAAGCGTCGTGATCAATGCGGCGGCATACACCGCTGTCGACAAAGCTGAAACTGATGCCGACGCTGCTGTTGCACTAAATAGTGAGGGTCCGGCAACCCTCGCAGCACTGTGTGCAATTGCTGGTGTTCCGTTGGTGCATGTTTCGACGGATTTTGTTTTCTCCGGACTCGCGACGGCGCCTTATGCTGAAGATGAAGATCCATCGCCGTTGGGTGTTTATGGGGCCTCAAAGGCTGCCGGTGAAGTCGGTGTGCGCGTTGCCCACCCCCAGCATGTCATTGTTCGCACATCATGGGTGTATGGTTTGGCGGGCAGCAATTTCGCCAAGACGATGTTGCGCCTTGGTGTAGAACGCGGGGAACTCTCCGTTGTCGATGATCAGATCGGTGCGCCCACTTTCGCTGATGATTTGGCGGATGTGCTTCTGACTGTTGCGAAGCGTGTTGCCGCATCTGAGGCACCAGAATTGTTTGGCACCTTTCACTTTTCAAATGCAGGGCAGACCACGTGGTGCCGGTATGCGAACGCGATTTTCACAATCGCTGGGGCAGGTAGTGCACCCGTCGCTGTCGCCAAACCCATTCCAACGTTGGAGTATCCGACGCCAGCCACACGGCCGCCGTACTCTGTGCTCGATTGTTCCAAGATGCTGGATGTTTACGGGGTGAACCAGCGCGAGTGGCAAGTGGCGCTTGCTGAGGCTGTTCCCGCACTGGTCGCAAGCCGGGACGCGTGACCGCGCTTCTACACGTCTATTACTTTGTCTTTGATTTGATCACGTCGACGGGAATGGCTTTAGCCGGGATCAATTCACGATCGTAGTCGCGCCATCCGTCGATGCCGTCTGGGTACCAATAGAGTTTTGTGTAACCGTACTTGGCGGCACGCTGCACGGCATTCCACGCCATCCAACAATCTGATTGGCAATAGATGATCAACGGTTGAGCTTTGTTCCCGTTGGTCAAGCGGTCCAGATTTGATTTGAAATAGGTTTCGAGTTCGTCGGTGATGTGGCCGCGCCCGACATCGGGAAGCCAGGCTGAGCCCTCGATGTGGTCGTGGACTTGTGAGAGCCGCCATTTGCCGGTTTTGGGGCTATATCCAAAACCCGTAGCTGGCATGACGTCGATGAGAATCGCGTTGTCGTTAGTCCGGAGTGCATCGACGGTGTCGATATCGACAAGCGTTCCACCGGGCACGTCAGTGGGCACCGCTGAGCGGTAGTGTTTGATGCGATAGCCGGTTTTGGCATCGTAGAGGTTTTGTGAGGCTGCGTGAACGTGCTGCGCATCTTGGAGCGGCATGAGAACTGCGAAGACTGCAATCAGCGACTTGCTAGCGATTGCTCCGTACAACCCACTGACGCATTGGTTTGCTGCTCGTTGTGCCACCCGCTGACAAATTCCCTGCGTGAGTTCCGCAACCACGACGCTACTCCTGCGACGTGGTTACGGCAGCTCTTTGATGTCCGTCCGCAGCAGTCCGTTGTGTGGCGCCCTTGCCCAAAGCCTTCGGCCTCACTGCTGCGCCCCATGGGTAACGGCCCACTTTGATCGATTTGATCGGCTTGAGTTTGGCAACGTCGACAACCGTGACATCGTTCGAAACCCCGTTGGTCGTGAACAAGTACTTTTCGTCTGGCGTGAGCGCCATGTGCCATACGCGTTGGCCGACCAGTATGTACTTGATGATTTCGTAGCTTTTCATGTCGACGACTGCGACCCTGTTGGATGGGCCTAAGGCGACAAACGCAATCGTTTCATCTTTGGCGAATTGAATGCCGACGGGTTGGATTGTGTCTTCGGTTACGCCTGTGACTGGAAAACTCAGCACGCGTTCAATCTCGTAGGAAATCATGTCGATGATGGAGACGGTACCGCCGATTTCAGATGAGACCCAGAGTTTTAGGCTGTCTTTCGTAAACTCAGCGTGGCGTGGTCTTTGATCAACCAGAACGTTCGCGACAATCTCCATCGAGTCTGTGTCGATGATGTGCGCCATGTTGGTCGTTTCAGACGTTGTGACCGCGAACTGATTGTCGGGTGAAACTGCCATCCCTTCGGGTTCAACACCGACGTCAACTTGTTTGATTACTTTGCGGGTTTTCAAGTCAACGATTGTGGTGATCGCATTGTCTTCGTTTGCGATGTAGAGCCGGTCACCTGACGGCGAGACAGCAAACTGCTCTGGGTCTTCTCCTGACGGCAGGTCGTAAAGGTGTTTGCCGGTTTCGACGTCAAAGACTTGAACTGTGTCGCTGTCGCTCGCGCAGACGAAGAAGTGCTTGTGGTCCGGTGAAAACGTTATGCCTCTTGGCCGCTCACCCACGTCAAAGGTTCGTACGACCTCCATTTTGTCCGTGTCGATGACGCTAATCGTGTTGTCTTTTTCATTCGAAATATAGACCTCATAGGCGGCGTTCGCGCTTGTCATTCCAAAAAGACAAAGCGTGGCGGCGACGACGAATTGGCGCATCCATTCATTCCCTATTTTTTCGCGTCTTTGATTCGAACGACGCGTTATCGATGTTTCTGCAATCTGGGCGATCCATCGAGCAGGACCGAGTAACTGCTGACATGAAGGTAGTGTCGTTGTGTTCGATCTATAGGTGTTATTTAGTAACGTTTGCGGTGATTGTATTCGACTTTGGTTGACGCTCTAATACCTTGCGACTTCAGTGCTTTCCTGAAGTTGCTCACGACTATTTGCTACCTTATTACAGTGGCGGATCATCAGTATGATCGGGGCAATCAACCCTATAAAACCGTGAGGACCGCTCTTAATGACGACGATTCGCTCTGTCGCCTTCCTGGCGCTTATTGCTGCATTGATTTTGCCTTTCCAGCCTGCGGCGTGGTCGCATGGTGATGTGACACCTCAGCCGTTGGCGACTGAAGGCTTGGAACCGCTTGGTGACGAGTGGCGGGAAACTAACCCCTACGTCGACAATAAACTTGCCATTGAAATTGGATCATCTGGCTACAATCAGAACTGTGCACGTTGCCATGGCCTTGAAGCGATTTCTGGTGGATTGGCTCCGGACCTGCGCTATCTCGACAAGGGTGCTGAAGGCGATGAATGGTACATGGAACGCGTTCGTAATGGCGCGACCATTAACGGGATTACCCGTATGCCAAAGTTCGAAGGCATTTTGAGCCAAGAGGCGCTTTGGGCCATCCGTGCATACGTTGAAAGTGTACACGACGACAGCTAAGCAAACTGATCAGGCTCTAGGCCTACTCAGCTGATTGGATTTGAAAGTCGTCATGTTCCAAGGTTTAAGACTCGTAGTGGCCGCCGTAGCTCTTTTGGGCTTGGTGGCCGCTTCGACTCCGGCTCGCAAGCTTGAAGATGTGGAAGCGAGCGGAGTCTTGCGCGTTGTTGTTTACTACGATAATCGCCCGTTCTCCTGGGAAGATCCCAAGACGGGGGAGGCCAGGGGAATCGAAGCTGACTTGGCACGGGCTGTTGCCCGCGAACTCGGTTTGAAACCGAAAATGCTGATCAGGATCGCTGGCGAATCGGCTGATGATGATGTGCGGTCGAATATTTGGCAGGGCCCTCGCACCGGTGGCCTCAAAGGCGATGTGATGTTTCACGTCCCAACTGACCGGGAGTTTATCGCCCGGAACCAACTCGCTGCGATTTCCAATCCCTACCACCATGAACAGATCGTGATTGCTGTTCGGACCGATATGGTCGATGCGCCCAAGCTTGAGACCTTTGAGACTGAGAAGGTGGCGGTGCAGTTTTCCACTGCTGGTCACTACTTTTTGGCGTTTGCTCGCGACGGGAAACTCAAAACGAACGTCAGCCCCTACATCAAGTTTGACGATGCCGCGGATGTCTTCTTCAAGAAAGAGGCAGCGGGCCTCATGGGACCGCGCAGTGAGATCGAAGCGGTGCTTAACGGCAAAGGTATCGACGTCAAATTCATCACACCAGAATTTCCCGAGACCCTTATCGGAGCATGGAACGTCGGTATTGCTGTGCACACGGATGGACGGGATGTTGGCTATGCCGTTGGGCGGGCGCTTCGCAAAATTCGAGGCTCTGGCGAGATGGAAAAGATCTTCAACGCATATGGTGTTGCATATGTCCCACCGCCGGTTCGTCGCTGAAATGTGATCGCCGCTCTATCACTAGGTAGGCTTGACGCTTCTTGTCACGGGCTGGTATCGTCTGTGTTATACTGCCAGTCGCAAATTAGTACGGGACCGCTAATCACCATGGCCGCATTTGGAAAAACATTCTGCAAACTGTGCTCAGTTTGGGTGGCCGGTTGCTTAATTCTCATAGCGCCCGCGCTTGCGGATATGCCTAAAGATCCACTGAATTCTGTCATGTGGGAAGACATGCATGACGAGTTCTTTGCGGGTTCCAAGGTTGTGTTCGATGACCGCGTGGTGGTTGTCGTTCCCAACATTATCGAGAATCAAGCCCAGGTGCCGGTGACGGCTGATGCGCGTGCCCTGAAAGACGTGCAGCGTTTGGTCGTTTTTGCTGATTTGAACCCAATCGCCCATGTATTGACTCTTATGCCTTCAAAGGCCGATCCGTTTGTGTCGTTCCGCATGAAGGTCGAACAGGGGACTCCGATTCGGGCTGCGGCACTGACTGCTGACGGTGTTTGGCATGTTGGCGGCGTCTATTTGGATGCTGCTGGTGGTGGATGTTCCGCACCTGCTGTTGCACGGAACCTTGCGAATTGGGCTGATACGGTTGGTCAGACACAAGGCAGAGTGTGGCGCCGGGCTGATGGCCGTTCACGCCTGCGGATGCGCATGAAGCATCCTATGGACACAGGTTTGGCACAGGACAACACGCCAGCCTTCTTTGTTGAAGATCTTCAGATGCGCTCAAGCGGCGGTGAACTTCTTGCACGTGTTCGATTGGCTGAGCCTGTTAGCGAAGATCCAACCCTCACGCTTCAAGTTCAGCTCCCTGCGTCGGACAATGCGGTGACGATCGATGGGCGTGACAATTCCGGGTCGTTGTTCAAGTCTTCAATTCCAGCACCGTTCAATCCATCTTGATGTCGCGCCGGGTTGCTCCCTTTTTTGATGCCGGTCGTCGTTCCTCGCTGAGTGGACATTTCAATCGACGCGATGTTCTGACGGGCCTGACGGCTGCCGGACTATCACCGGCTGCGACGGCGTTGCTCCCGGTTTTTGATAGTCAAGCTGCCCGCCTATCCTATGAACTCTCGCCCACAAAAGTCCGAGACGGTGTTTGGATGATTGCTGGCAAGCAAGAGGCCATCACGCGAGAAAACGGCGGTGCCATCGCCAATATCGGGATCGTGGATACGACGGAAGGCGCGGTGGTTATCGATACCGGTTCTTCCAAGGCTTTCGGCGAAGCGCTTGTTCGTCTCGCGCGTGACCTGACCGGCAAACCCGTTGTTCGTGCCTACCTCACGCACTTTCATCCTGACCATGTCTTCGGAAATCAGGCCTTTGCCAATGGGGTGGTTGCTGCACCTGAACCTTTGATCTCCGGGCTGGCAGCCATGGGCGAGGATTTTTCATCCGCCATGTACTACATCGCCGGGGATTGGATGCGTGGGACTGAAGTCATCATTCCCAAAACAGTTGTAAGCGACGGTGTCGAGGAGATTGGCGGGCACACTTTCAGAACGCGTGTATTAAGCGGCCACACGGACTGTGATCTCGTGGTGACCGACGAAACGACCGGCATTGTTTTCGCTGGTGATCTGATCTTCCTGGATCGTGCGCCCACGACACCGCATGCAGAGTTGAACGTCTGGCGGAGTAGTCTCGCGGAATTCGATAAGATGTTTGATCGGTCTGCTTTGGTGGTCCCTGGCCATGGACCGGTCAAAGAGGTCGCCGTTGGCCGCGAGCAAACAGAGCGTTGGCTCAATGACATTGAAGCCAAGATTCGTGATTGCTTTGAACGAGGTCTATCTGCCACCGAAGCGATTGCGGAGCCGTTGCCTCGTTGGACGCAGAGCATTGCTCTTGCGAGGTATGAATACGAGCGGTCCGTTCTGCATATCTATCCCCAGCTCGAAGCTGGCACCTGGCCGCGCGTTGATACGTCGATCGACTAGGTTTTGCGTCTCTCGGATTCAAGCTGGTTAAACGCTAAATCGCGATGTCTGCCTCGGCAGGAAGCGGCTGTTTTTCAGCGCGCTGTCTATTAATCCGACCACACTTCACTGGCATACCATTGTTTGTGTAATTTTCTTTTGCATACATGCGCGCGCGCCCCATTGAAATTACACAGTTTTTCCTGATTTAGGTTCGCTTTAGAAGTCCGTTAGACGATTTGGTAATTAGAGGCATAAAAGTGCTGTTATAGGGTCACGGCGGCTAATCATCGTCGCGCGACGATTATGCGCAATTCTTGACGATTGCCGTAACCACAAACACCAGAGGAAGCCCATGAAAAAATGGAATTGGCTAGCGGGAGCAAGCGTTGTTGCACTCTCGATGGCACTCGTTCAACCGACATTGGCAGATGTCACCATTGACGCCATCGTCAATGATGCAACGACTGTCGATGATGTTGTTTCAAACGGCCTTGGACCTAAAGGTCAGCGCTACAGCCCGCTGAAGACAATCAACGATGAGAACGTCAAGTCGATGGTCCCCGTTTGGGCTATGTCGTTTGGCGGCGAAAAAATGCGCGGTCAGGAAACCCAGCCGCTCATTAAAGATGGTGTGATGTATGTCACTGGTTCCTACAGCCGTATGTGGGCCATCGACACCAAAACAGGCAAAGAGATCTGGGAATACAACGCACGTCTTCCAGAAGGCATTCTGCCTTGCTGTGACGTTGTTAACCGCGGTGCAGCTCTTCTCGACGACAAAGTCGTCTTCGTGACACTCGATGCCAAAATCGTTGCGCTTAGCGCAAAGACCGGCAAGGTCGTGTGGAAGAAGAAGATTGACGACTATAAGGCTGGGTTCTCTGCAACAGCAGCACCTCTCGTCGTTCCTTCAAAAGCGCACGGTCCATTGATCGTAACTGGTGTATCCGGTGGTGAATTCGGTGTCGTTGGTCGCGTTGAAGCGCGCGATGCAAGCGGCGAACTGATTTGGTCACGTCCAACCGTTGAAGGTCACATCGGCACGCTCAAGGGCAAGCCATCCACGATGACCGGCAAGAAGAACGAAACTTGGCCAGGTGACCTTTGGAAAACTGGCGGTGGCGCGACTTGGCTGGGCGGCACGTATGACCCAGATACGAAGCTGATCTTCATGGGAACAGGCAACCCTGCTCCTTGGAACAGCCACATGCGTCCTGGCGATAACAAGTGGACAACAGCGCGTCTTGCTCTCGATCCTGAGACCGGTGACATCACTTGGGGTTTCCAGACAACGCCAAACGATGGCTGGGACTACGACGGTGTGAACGAAGTTATCTCGTTCGACATTGACGGTAAGAAGCTGGCCGCAACGGCTGACCGTAATGGCTTCTTCTACGTTCTTGACCGTACGAACGGTAAGTTCGAAGGCGGCTACCCATTCGTTTCCAAGATCTCTTGGGCGAAGGGTCTCGACAAGAACGGCCGTCCGATCTACGTCCCTGAAAACCGTCCTGGCGACCCAACAAAGTCGGCTGATGGCAAAAAGGGTTCATCTGTTTTCGCGATCCCAAGCTTCTTGGGCGGCAAAAACTGGATGCCAATGGCTTACTCCAAGGACACTCAGTTGTTCTACGTTCCATCCAACGAGTGGGGCATGGACATCTGGAATGAGCCAGTCACTTACAAAAAGGGTGCTGCTTATCTTGGTGCGGGCTTCACGATCAAGCCGATCTTCGATACGCACATTGGTTCTTTGAAAGCCATGGACCCAATGACCGGCAAGGTTAAGTGGGAATACAAGAACAACGCTCCGCTCTGGGGTGGTGTTATGACCACGGCCGGAAACCTTGTGTTCTTCGGTACGCCTGAAGGCGACTTCAAAGCTCTCAACGCCAAAACAGGTGAAGAGCTTTGGGCCTTCAACACTGGTTCAGGTATTGTGTCGTCACCAGTGACTTGGGAGCAGGATGGTGAGCAGTTCATCACGATCGTTTCCGGCTGGGGTGGTGCTGTTCCGCTTTGGGGTGGTGAAGTTGCCAAGACTGTTGCCAACCTGAACCAAGGTGGCATGGTCTGGACTTTCAAACTGCCTAAACAGCTTGCTGCCAAGTAATCTGCGCAATAATGCAACATTGGCTCTTTGAGCCGATAAATATCGAAAAAGGCCGGATGTTATGCGCATCCGGCCTTTTTTCTAATTGTCACGGTCTGCTTCCTCTGGAAAAACCAAAGGCGTACGCCTAAGTGATAATATGCCGCAGTGGGCGGCATCAGATTTGGAGGCCTATTGTGCAGCCCCGTTTTCTCATCGTGGACGATCATCCGCTTTTCCTGAATGCGATACAGTTGGCCGTGTTGGCCGCTTATCCTCAGGCGAAGATTTTCGAGGCGTCTACGATCGATGCTGCACGGAAGGAGATCTCAGCCAACGATCCGCTTGATCTCATCTTGCTCGATTTGTCCCTTCCAGGAACGACCGGTTTTGATGGACTGCTTGAGCTCCGGACGCTTTATCCGAAGCTGCCGATCGTCATAATCTCCGCCCTGGAAGATCCAAGGATCATTCACGAAGCCATGAGCTATGGAGCGGCGGGATTCATTTCGAAAGCTGTGCGGCGCACTGATTTGGAAAAGGCGTTGCAGGACGTCATGGCGGGTTCGGTGACGTTGCCGTCGGATTATCAGCCACCTCAGGATAACAATTCGGATGCTGCCAATAGTGATCTTGCGGTTCGACTGACATCACTTACGCCGCAGCAGCTTCGGGTGCTCAAGATGCTCCGACAAGGGATGCTCAACAAGCAGATTGCATATGAACTGCGCGTCGGAGAAACGACCGTTAAGGCTCACGTTTCAGAAATCCTGCGGAAGTTAAATGTCTCGTCCCGTACTCAAGCCGTTATCGAGGTTGCCAAGATTGATTTCGGGCAAGTGGTGGAAGCGAGTAACCACTGAAGCCCACGAGTTAGGTGACTTTTTGGGCTGTGCCACGCCTCGTTCGGTTGGTCTCCCGCAATCGTCGAGGGAGAGCGTTGTGGGCCGTGGTGGCGCAGTGTGAAAACTTACCACCATCATTACCAGCCCATTGTGATTGCCGTGGCCCGCTCCTTCCAAACCTTCCGCGTATAATTACATCAACAAATGCGCCATTAGGGCGCGTAGTTCTGCTGGCTTGACTGGTTTGCGGAGCAGCTCGCAATTTGCACCTTCAACTTTTGATGCCGTCTGAGTGGAGTGATCGGCGGTGATGATCATCCCAGGCAAATCCTCGCCAAACTTTTCACGCAGTTTCTTCACGGCCGTTACACCGTCTTGACCGTGGTCAAGGTGATAATCTGCGAGCACAATTTGCGGGCTGCGCGCTTCGCTCAGATCGAGTTCCGATATCGCTGCAAGGGATTCAATGGCCGTCACACTGCATCCCCATTTTTTCATCAGGGTCTTCATGGCCTCAAGGATGGTCTTGTCGTTGTCGATGATCAAAACGTGGGCGCCATTTAGCCCGTAGGTCGCCGCGACGTCCTGCGGCGAGAATGTTGGCGGGGGGATTGGGACGACTTCGGCAAAAGGTGCGTAGATGTAAAAGCACGTGCCGTGGCCAACGCGCGAACATAAGCCCACTTGGTGTTCCAGTGCTGCGGCCATGCGTTGGACGATTGCGAGCCCAAGGCCAAACCCATTACCCGACTTCTGTTCCAGATTTGCTCCGCGCTGAAACTCTTCGAAAATGCGTTCGCGGTCGTCATCGGCTATGCCTGGGCCCGTGTCCCAGACTTCGATGCGGACAAGATCACCGCGTCTGCGCGCCGCTATTGAGATGCCGCCGTGCTCAGTGTAGCGGACGGCGTTTGCCAAGAGGTTCTGAAGAATTCGGCGAAGCATCAAACTGTCTGAACTGACGGTGTACGAGGTTGGTCTCCAGCGGATGGAAATGTTCTTGGACGCTGCGATTGGTTCCAGTTCCAAGCATAGACTTCGGAAAATCTCTGCGAGGGGGACTGCCGAAAGTGATGGACGAAGGACGCCTGCTTCGAGCTTTGACAAATCAAGGATTGTTTTCAACAGCTCTTCAATGCTCAGAAGGGCATGATCGATTTGATTGGCCAGGCGGTTCTGCTCAGCTTCATCGCTTGTTGCGTCTAACGCTGAGACGGACAGCCTTGCTGCATGAAGCGGCTGCAATAGGTCGTGCCCAACGGCTGTAAAGAAGCGTGTCTTAACGCGGATTTCACGCTCGGATGCATCGCGCGCATCGGTCAGCTCGTCGTTTGATTTTTCTAAGTCCGTTACTGCGGACTTCAACTCCTCAGTGCGAATGCGAACCTGGCTCTCCAGACCAATGGCACTGTGGAACAGGGAATATGCATTCCCCTTTAGAGACATTGATCGCTCGACGCGGCTAATCAATGAGGCGTTGATTTTCTCGAGCTTTTGGATCTTTTGCTCGAGTTCGCGCTCGCGGGAAGAGGTTGCGTTTGATTGGGGGCGCATTTACGGGCCTTCGTTCACTGTGCGACTTGGCGGCCACCAAATGCGATTCCGGTGAGGGTTTGATTGAGATGCATGGCGTTGAACTGCTCACCGTATGTGTGAAACCCAACTACGCGGTGTTTTCTATAGGTGCTTTCTAGGTGGTGACGCGCTTGACCTTGCTCGGCGTTCAAGCGGCGCAGTATGCAATCGAACCCGATCACCAAATCGAGCCCATCAAGGGCGACGTCCAGTTGTCTGAGTGCTTCTTCAGTGGATGCGACGAGGTCAGGTGTTTTTGCGAGGGTGAGGACTAACCCCTCGTCGATCGCGCAAAAGAATGACAGGCTGTTGTCAGGATTTGCGGCTCGAATTGAACGGCAGTAGTGCTCGTCACCAATCCGGACACCGAGTGTGTGCGAGGCAAATGCGTAAGCGTCCAGATCCTGAGATGTTCGGTTGATTGCTCTAGCATACTCGATTGCGGCAGGTTCGGCATTGAGTTCCCGAACAATGCGCCGCTCGGCGTCTGCAGCCGTCACGACAAATTTCGTATCTGACGGTCGAAAGTCCTGGGTTCGGAAGAGTTTGAACGGATGCGAGGTTTCGACCAGCAACAGTAATGCTGCATTGCTGAAGGTTCGTCCGTTTTGGACCAAGGTCGCACGGTCATAGAAAAGCTGGTCGGCGGATGAGCCTCCGATCAATTGAAGGTCACCCATTGCCCAGTTGATTGCGGCAACCAGCATTTCCTCAAAGTTGGAAAGTCCATCGACCAAGAGGAGCGCAAAGATCTGTTTTTCTCGGTCAACTCCGTGCCGCGTTGCTCGGCATGGTGCTGCTCTCTCAAGTAACTTCGCACGCATAGTCCGGGCGGTGTTCGTTGCGCGCTCAACGCCGAATTGATCAATTTCAGTGATGACTTCAGCGCAAATACTAAAGCCCTCAACTGGGAAGGCGATGATTACAATGCCGCTGTCAGTCATGCCATGGGGGCCGAATTCGCCCGCAGTCGTACAGCCACTGTAGGGTATCTTAGGAAAAGCGACTTGAATCGCTTCACACAGAACGCTCGGCACATGGCTTATGGAAAACAGTACGATCAAGTGTTGATACGGCGTTGCCCCGATCTGGCTCCGCAAATCCATGATCGCATCATGCGTGTTGAGTTTGCTGGTCCCTGCGACACGTATTCCACACTTTGTGACCGTCTTATCAGGGCGTTTCAAAGCCGGTTCTCCTTGGGAAACGTCATTCGAACGAAACTGCCGGTCTGTATGGTTCGTGCGCCGTTTGCGAAGTTTACCTGATTACGTTCCTGTCGGTCGTCGCAGCATGGTGGTCCAAAGGTGACGTGAGGGAGCTGGCTGGCGACACGCCTGCCCGAGACGGCCTTCAATCAGCATTTCAGACTAGAGCGATAACCAAGTCTTATCGAGTATTCTGTTTTGCGTCTGACTTCCTGCTTACGTCGTAAGCACCATCCTCTTGTGTCGCACAATGGTTGTTCTTGTGCAACGAAAGTTCAAGGCAACTTTGGCACCGCAATTCTATTGGTTCGATTGCTGACACTGAACTGTTATTGGCAGCATTTCTTGCTTTTTCTTGCGATGCTTGTGTTGCTACGGAGTTTTTGGGGCACGTTTTTCTAAGGTTTGGGGGCGGAATTGGTTCGTCGTGTTGGGTTAGACGACTATTTGCTGGAGGTTGCGATTTGTCGCGGGGGCTTCGGTGCAAGTCAAAGCCGATGGCGTATTGCGAAATGCCCGCTGTGTGGGCTGTCTGCGAAGATGCGACTGTGGATTTGAAAAAAAGCCGCAGACGATTTGTCTACGGCTTATCTCAATCAGGTGTCTGGTCTTCGCACTGTCACCCTTTGAACGATGAGCTGTCTCTAAGGTTGGCTCATCAGATCAAAGCGATGTTTTGTTAGTGTCCGGTACCAGTTGCTTCACTTGCGACTGGTGTATTTA
>JBCBRD010000061.1:0-16063 GCA_039819885.1 Pseudomonadota bacterium | reverse complement strand
GAAACGGCGATCAAAATGCCGAATAACAAGATGAGAGAGTTCTTCTCAAAGATGGCGTGCTTAGAAAACATAATTGAGCTCTCCCCTTATTCAGCAGGTGCGGCGCGAAGGCCGGGTGCAGCGGCGGCAGCAGGTTGATCGGCCATGTCGACCGCCTCATCCCCACGAACCGTGCGCCAGATGTTGTAGGCCATGATCAGGGCGCCGATGACGAACAGCAGGCCGCCGGTTGCTCGGATCACGTAGTAGGGATGCATCGCTTCCACGCTCTCGATGAACGAATATTGGAGGAAGCCAAGCTTGTCGTATGCACGCCACATCAGGCCCTGTGTGATGCCGGAGACCCACATCGCCGTGATGTACAAAAGTATGCCGATCGTTGAGATCCAGAAGTGCCATTCAACCAGGCGAATGGAGTACAGACCCTTGCGGTTCCACAACCACGGCACGAGGCAGTAGATGGCGCCGAAGGACACCATGGCCACCCAACCAAGGGCGCCGGAGTGGACGTGGCCAATTGTCCAGTCGGTGTAGTGGCTGAGCGAGTTGACGGCCTTAATGGACATCAAGGGGCCCTCAAACGTACTCATGCCGTAGAATGCGACGGAGACGACGAGAAGACGGACAACGGGGTCGGTTCTGAGCTTGTCCCATGCACCCGACAACGTCATCAGGCCGTTGATCATGCCGCCCCATGAGGGCATCCAAAGCATGATCGAGAATGTCATGCCTAAGGTCTGCGCCCAGTCGGGTAGCGCGGTGTAGTGCAGGTGGTGCGGGCCGGCCCAAATGTAGATGAAGATCAGCGTCCAGAAGTGGACGATCGACAACCGGTAGGAATAAACCGGCCGCTCAACGCGCTTGGGAATGAAGTAGTACATGATCCCAAGGAAGCCGGCTGTCAGGAAGAAGCCAACCGCGTTATGGCCATACCACCACTGGGTCATGGCATCCTGGACACCTGCAAACAGGATGTAGCTTTTGGTCCCTAGGACTGAAACCGGCACGGTCAAGTTGTTGACGACATGGAGCATCGCGACGGTGACGATAAAAGCTAGGTAGAACCAGTTCGCAACGTAGATATGCGGTTCTTTTCGCTTAGCGAGCGTGCCGAGGAAAATCAGCAGATAAGCGACCCAGATCACGGTCAAGAAGATGTCGGCATACCATTCAGGTTCCGCGTACTCTTTGGATTGCGTGACGCCCAGGATGTATCCGGTTGCGGCGATCAGAATGAAGACCTGGTAGCCCCAGACCACAAACCAGGGCGACCAACGCCCCGCTAGACGAGCCTGACAGGTCCGCTGAACCACATACAGCGAAGTCGCTAGAAGGACGTTACCGCCGAACGCAAAAATCACTGCGGACGTATGCAACGGGCGAAGGCGTCCGAAACTTGTCCATGGCAGGTCGAAGTTCAAAGCGGGAAAGGCCATCTGCCAGGCGATGATGTCGCCGACGAGGAATCCAGCAATGCCCCAGAATACGGCCGCCAGTGTTGCCACCTTGATCGGCCCGTCGAAGTACTGTGTTCGATCATCTTGTTTTGGCTTGCTGCCAAATGACTGGGACAGGACGTATGCTGTGCCAGCCATAGCGAACAACGCCAGAATACCCATGTGGAAGGCCATAACGCCTTCGGTGGTGAGAAATGCGATTGCTAAGAACAGCAATGCCCCACCGACACCTGCAAAAACTGCCAGTGTATCGGCGAACGCTGATCGGCTCTCTTGAACTGCTTCCATAGTGTGCTCCCCGGAGGATGCCCGCGCGTGTCGGGTCGGCGGCATTTGGAATGTCCGGCCGTAGTCCGACATTGATCTTGGTCAAGGCACACCGAAGGGAGCTGAAACACCCTACGAAAAGAGAACAACACCTCATTCTAGGCGAATTGCATGACACCTGATTTGATAGCAAAATATTCAACGCCAGTTCCCCGATATACGAGCTATCCAACCGCACCGAATTTTTCAAAAGGTGTTAATGGTGATATCTTTTCTTATTGGTTGAATAAGCTTCCAGAAATGGCTGCTCTGTCCCTCTATACCCACGTCCCATTTTGCCATGAGCTGTGCTGGTACTGTGGGTGCAATACGAAAGCGACACGGAAATACACACCGGTCGGTGACTACGTCACCAATGTGCTGCGGGAGATCGAAAAGGTCGCAGGCGCTGTTCCGAACTCGGCGCTCGTGCATCATCTTCATTGGGGTGGTGGCTCGCCTAACATTCTCTCAGCGAGAGACATTTATCGCCTTTCCAACGCGTTACGTCGTGGCTTTTCGTTTTCGAAAGCAGCGGAATTTGCAATCGAAGTCGACCCGCGCTGGCATACGCCCTGTCAGACGCTTGCATTTCTTTCAGCCGGCGTGACGCGCGTCAGCGTCGGTGTTCAAGACTTTGATGAACGTGTTCAGGCTGCGATCAATCGCAAGCAGTCTTTTGAACAAACAAAAAGCGTCATCGATGGATTTCGGAATGGCGGCGTTCAATCCATAAATATTGATTTGGTCTATGGATTGCCCAATCAAACACGCGCCACCGTCAAGAAAACAATCGAGAAAGTTATTGAGCTTCAGCCAGACCGCATTGCACTTTTTGGTTACGCCCATTTGCCGCAGCGGCTTCCACAACAACGTCTCATCAAGACGAATGAGCTTCCAAATTCCGTGGAGCGCTTTGCGCAGGCGAAGCGGTTAGCTTACCGTTTAACGGAGGTTGGTTATGTCCGAGTTGGCCTCGATCACTTCGCGCGGGTGGATGACCCGATGGTCGTTGATGGCGCACGTCGCAACTTCCAGGGCTACACCAATGATGCTGCCGACGCGCTGATCGGACTTGGCGCTTCGGCTATCAGTCAGCTGCCACAAGGCTTCGCTCAGAACGCCACAGCGGCGGCTGACTACGCTCGAAGAATTCAAGACAGCGGGCTTGCAACCGTTCGTGGTCACGAGATGAACATGGATGATCATATGCGAGCATTCGTGATCGAGAAGCTCATGTGCGACCTTGAGTTTTCGTCGCGGTCTATTGTTCAGCGATTTGGAGACGCGGCAATTCCACTGGTTCAGGCCGCAAAAAACGTGATGGATAGCGACGTCGATGGGCTCGTGAACCCAACGCTCGACGGATTCAAGGTGACTGATAAAGGGCGTCCATTCGTTCGGTGGCTTGCCGCCTGGTTTGATGCTTACCTCGATCACACCCCGGCGCAGTTCTCCAGCGGCATCTGAAGTCAGGCAGTCTGGCGTACTTGACGCCATTCCAATGGATACGCCAAGCCGATGTTGGCGCTCGGGCTGCATTATCGCAGGCTTGATTTTCGAAATGAGTGCACACCACTCGTGCGGTCAATTAACGTGCCTGTTCGCCAAGCCGTTGCATGTTGCTCAGCCACTTTTGACGCCGTTTGTCACTCGCAGCATCAACCATGCCGAAGATGCTCTCTCGAACGGGGCCAAGGCCGGAAAACTTCAAAATGCACTGTTCGAGCGACTTCAAGCTATGTGCGCCGAAGTACCACCGGTAGATCAGGCCCGGCATTCCCATAGTCACGACAACGCGGGCTGAACGCCCTGTTAAACCGCCTACCGGCCATCCATCACTTTTCGGCTCAAAAGCAAAGTCGGGTCGGAACACCTGTTCGAGGAAGCCTTTCAAAAGTGCCGGCATCGTCCCAAGCCAAAGTGGGTAGACGAGAACAACATGGTTAGCCCACGCAATGTCTGCCTGTGCTTTTGAGATATCCTCAATATCAGGCGGCGCTTCAAAGGCCGCCTTACTGCTTAGAAGTGGGAACGATAGCTGCGCGATATTAAGCAGCCGCGTCTCGTGCCCACCGCTCTTGCATCCCTCAACGTAGGCGGCTGCCAGTGCCGCGCAAAGCCGTGATGGAGATGGGTCGGGGTGGCCGTTGATGACGACAACGCGACGCGTCATGTTTCCCTGCCTACGTGAGTGAGCTCAACGTGTTGCCGCTATCATACGGCTGCTTGAGATAAACACTCCCCGGCAGGTGCCCAGTCCCGTCCATTGTTGGCTTCTGTTTGCACCTTCGCGAAGGCCATCCGGTTTGCACTAAACATTTGGATCACACCACTTCTCTTCATCTGTGAGACGACGCGGCTGACGGTTTCAATGGTTAGTCCCAGATAGTCCGCCATGTCTTGTCGGCTCATGGGAACTTTGAATGCTCCGTGTTCGTCTGCGCCCATGCGCTCTTCTACCACCTTCAGAAACGCTTGGACGCGTTCTGCTGCAGAAAGTCTCCCAAGCATCAGTAAATGATTACGCGCTGCGTCAAGTTCACCGAGGACCACACGCATCATCAGAGCGGACAAACAGGCTGACTGAGAAATCGACCCTTCAACACTCGCGCGGGTCATTGATAGGACCCGCACCGGCATAATCGCCTCGGCAGTAAAGCCCACTTCATCACCGCGTGCGTAGTCAACAACGTCGCCGGGGAACGCAAACCGACAGACTTGACGCCGCCCATCGCTGAGGAGTTTCGATCCGCGTACAACGCCGGACAAGACGATATAAACTCGATCGTTGAGATCACCATCCCAATAGATCACGTCACCTTTTGCGAACAATCTAACACTGCCCGCATCCTGGAGCAGAGGGCATTTCATCGGCGTGCAGCCACCTGTTTGACAAGCCGGAAGTCCGCAATCGGCAGCCGAGGTTCGGCCATACATTGGTGCTTTCGGTAGCGCCTGACGGTCAAGTGAAGCAAGCATGTCGGTACCTCATGTCTTTAAAAATCTGCCTAATCGACTTCTGGGATGCACTCAGGTAGTCGAAAGCTCCCCATCGCTTGATATGGAACAAAGCGCAAAATGCTGTGCAGCGTTAGTTGGGGAATTTACTTATTGGGATTTCACGTATCCTGAACCGCCTGTCCCCCGACAACGATCCAGCCTTCGACAATGTCTTTGCTTCTTCGCGGCAAAAATACTCCCGCTGAAGACCATAAAGCATTGACCTCAGGGCAAGCTGATCAGTCGCAGCACCGTATTCAGAAACAACTGCCACGGGGCAGCGCCTCCCGGCGGCTGCGTGCACTTTTTCGATGATTGGTGAGCGACGGCGCGCGTTAGCTCGCGCAGACCGCTGACAGCGATTGGTCGATCGCTTTAAATAACGATTCTTCCGCAATCGGTTTTGTCAAAAACGTCGTGACGTCCGAAAACACGCTGGCCGCTTCATCAAGGGCCCGAGCGTGGGTGGACATGAGAATTGTTGGCATTCTCAAGCCTTTGTCGTGGATTTTTGAAACGAGCTGCCTGCCATCGATATCCGGCAGATCAACTTCTAAGAGCAGACAATCGGGCACGAACTCTGGCAAAGCACCGAGCAGCTCTCGGCCTCCATTAAAGGGCGCAACAGCGTACCCGACACCATCTAACAAGACCGAGAAAGACTCGCGCACCGCGCGGTCGCCATCCACAACAGCAACCATCCGACGCTTTTGGCCCGGACTAGGATTGCGCAGAAAAAGCATAAGCTCATGTCCGTCTGAGGTTGGGTCCTATTCCAATTACTCAAACTACCGGTTTTGAAACACTGGCTTCAAGCTAGGGGAATTACTTACTTGCACCTGAGGTGTCTTCAGCGTCGGGGTCAACGCCTGCTGAAATCGCCAAACGCACCAAGCCTGATAGGCTGCCCGCCGCTGTCTTTTCCATAATTCTTGCGCGGTGTACCTCGACAGTGCGCGGGCTCAGTTCCAATTCATAAGCAATGATCTTGTTGGGCTTTCCAGAAACCAGTGCCAGCATGATCTCATGTTCTCTGGTTGTCAGCTTGGCGACACGCTCACGCGCTTCAACACTCGCGCTTTCGGCAACACGCTTTTCTTTCATTTGTTCGATCGCACTATCAATGGAGGCCAACATCTGGTCGGGGTCAAATGGCTTCTCGATAAAATCAACCGCACCATAGCGCATGGCGCGCACGGCCATCGGTACATCACCGTGACCGGTCATGATCAAAACAGGGGTTTGAACACCCTTTTGATGCAACCCCTGCAGGACTGATATTCCATCACCGTCCGGCAAACGGACATCCAATAGAATTGCATCGAAACCTTCGGCATCGATTGCTGCGAACCCGGCTACCGTCTGGAATACGCTCGTCTCGAAGCCGCATGCTCTCAGCAACACGTCCAATGAGTCGGAAACGGCGTCATCGTCGTCGACGATCGCAATTTTGAGGGTGTCAGTCATGGTCAAGCTACAAGCCTTGTCCCGTTGGTAACGTAAAGCAGAAGCGCGAACCGCCTTCAGCGCGCTTGGCACCTTGTATCCGCCCTCCGTGAGCCTCCACGATATTGCGGCACACTGACAGGCCCACCCCCATACCCTCGGCTTTGGTTGTTACAAATGGCTGGAACAGCTTTTCAGCAACGTCCGGCGACAACCCTGGTCCTGTGTCATCAACAACGATCTCAACGGTTTGATCTTGATCGGTCCGAAGTTCGACGCGAATTTCCCGCGCACCATCTTGCCCTCGCATTGCATCGACCGCGTTGCGGACCAGGTTTTGGACAACCTGTTGGATTTGCACCCGGTCAATCATCACGAGTGGTAACGCGCCGTTGGTTGTCAGTTGAAACGAGATTTCATCACCGCGCACCCCCATCAGGCCAAGCCGCGCACCTTCGCTCACGGTGTCTTCCAGGTCTGCCCACGTTCGCTCGGTATCGCCTCGCTCAATGAATTGGCGGAGATGGCGGATGATTTCTCCGGCACGCTGCGCTTGCTCACCTGCCTTCAAAACAAGGTCGGTGGCCGCCTCCGATTTCTTGAGCTTGATTAGTCGGCGTGCAGCGCTGGCATAATTTGTGATCGCCGTCAGGGGTTGGTTCAACTCATGGGCAAGAGCAGATGCCAACTCGCCCATAGCACTCAAACGCGCCACATGTATGAGTTCGCTTTGCAATTGCTCGACCCTTTGCTCCGCTTTGACACGCGCAGAGATGTTCTCAATCATCCCTGTGAAGAGTGTTCGATTTGCCAACTTCACTTCGCTGACGGTCAGATGGATTGGGAAGCGAGTCCCGTCACGATGCAATCCGGTGACCTCTCGGCCAATCCCAATGATCTTTCGTTCACCTGTGTTGAGATAGTTTTCTACAAAGCCGTCGTGGGCACTTCGGAAGGGTTCCGGCATCAGCATGCCGAGATGTTGACCGATCACCTCATCAGCTAAATGCCCAAACATCTTCTCAGCAGACGGATTAAAGTCTTCAACCGTTCCATCGGTACGGATCGAGATGATGGCAAAAACAGCAGCCTCAATAATGGCTTCGAGGCGTTCCTGCGGTCCTTCAGAGGTTGACATTCGATGCCGTAGAGTTGGTGGCGAAAAATGCGATCAAGTCCTGAGCACGAACGCGGGATGGCCGTCTGTCAACATGGAGACGCGACCCAAAGTCCTTGAACGTGCTTACCTTTCGACTTGATGTATCGCGTGGATCAAACGGCGTCCAGAGCCGCGCGTGCTGCAGAGAGGACAATTTCGGGGCTCGCATTTGCGTCGATCCTGTGCCATTCGGTCGGGTCGGTGTTCAATGACATCTGCTTTCTGACAACTCCTGCATGGGCATCGGAGGCGTCATCTTTCCTGTGTTCCACCCGATCGACCATCACGTCTTGCGGTGCGCAAAGCCATAGACCGACAAAACTTGAGTGGTTCTGACGCGCGACCTGATGGAGCCAATCGCGATGCATCTGGGACAGGAATACAGCATCCACAATGACGCTATGGCCCGCTTCCAGCGCGACCGTGGCTCGCGACACAAGCCGTTTGTAGACCGCTTCGTTCTGCCCTTCAGAATAGGCTTGCAAAGGCAGTCGATCGAGTGGGGCAACATTGAGCATGCGCTTTCGCTCGACATCGCTGCGCAAGTGAAGCGCGCCCGGTGCGTTTCCAAAGCCAGGTGCAAGGCCTTGCGCAAGTGTGGATTTGCCGGTTCCAGAGCGCCCGCCCACGACAGCAAGTGTGGGCTTTTTCAAAGTCAGTACGCTTGAAGCAAGCTCAAAGTACTGCTCGATCTCACGCAAGACGGCTTTGCGTTCACAAGCGGGGCACACCTTTAACCGATCGATTGCGACCATGCCACGAATCCCGGCGCGTGCTGCCATAAAGAGCGGCAGTGCTTGGAGACCACTGAGCTGTTTCGAACTCATCGCCTGTGAAGCGTACGTGTTAAAACAAAGGTTTGCATGAGCTTTCAGCCCTCGGTGCCATAAGTCCATCAGCAAAAACGCAAGATCATAAAGGACATCGACGGTTGAGATCTCATCGTCGAACTCGATGGCATCAAATAACGTCGGACGTCCAGCAATCAACACGAGGTTGCGAAGGTGAAGATCACCGTGACACAGCCGGACAGAACCAGAGCGAGAGCGCTCCTCTAGGAGTGCTGAAACATCGGACAAGGCGTGCCTGATGCGACCGGCGAAGCGGTCAACCTGGTCGGGACCAAGTAGGCTTGGAGCAGCTTGGTGAGATTGGATGATCTGGGCGACCACCGCATCAAGAGCGACCTCACCGTGATGGTTCTTGCGAACGGGTGCTTTGGTGTGGCTGTCAGCAACCGTTTCGGCAAGGGCTGGCATAAGCGAGACGGGAAGTGTTCGTTCCTGCGCGAGCTTGTCCAGGAGAAGGCTGTCATCGAAACGCTTCATCACAACCACCCAGTCAATGACCTCGCTGCCGGGCTGGCTGGTACCAATTTGTAAACCGCCGTTTGCAAGGCGAACGATGGGGGATACACCCAGATAGATGTCTGAAGAAAAAGTGGCGTTGCGTTCGATCTCGTGACGGCATGCTTTCTCGCGGAGCGCGAGCGTGGAAAAGTCGAGATAGGCCAGTCTGACGCTGCGTTTCAGCTTGTAGGCACAATCGCCAGCAAGGAACACCATCGCGCCATGCGTCTCCCGGATTTCGACCTGATCGACGATCGTAGGGAGATAAGATGACGGCTGGCTCAGGAAGCGGAAAACCTCGTCCTGGGTCTGGTTTGATTGGGCGGTCGTAAATTCAATCGTCTTTGATGACTGTGTCATTTGCCGATTTCGACTGAGCGCCGATGCAGACAGCGGTTTTCAAAAACGAAAAATGAAACGGTTGCCAATGTGATGACTTGATATGCCTCAACGCTGCAGTTGTTTGCATCGCATTTGGTGGCGGTCACTCGTTACGATTGCACCTGAGTTTTGGGGCAAGCGGACATGCGCCGTGTTGCCAGTGCTATAGTGCCAAGTCGCGTCAGTTTGAGATCATTTGAATCTATGAGTCTTTCGAACTGGCTTCGTCGTGTCTTCTTTTCTGTTGGTGCGGCGCTGCTGATCATTTTCGGGCTTATCGTGCTTCCGCTTCCGATCCCCTTCGGCGCGATCATGATTGTTGTTGGCCTGGTCATCCTGATCGCGACGAACCGCGCAACGGCACGATGGCTGCGGTCATTGCGTCGATTGCATCCGGCAATCAACGCATGGATTGGGAAAGCGGAAGTCCACCTGCCACGCACGTTCCGGCGGATTATGGAACTTACGAACCCATTTTCGCGAAAGAAATCAAAACGTCGAAGGGATGATGCGTAACGATTGGATTGGTGGAGCCAAGGAGGATCGAACTCCTGACCTCTTCGCTGCCAGCGAAGCGCTCTCCCAGCTGAGCTATGGCCCCTTATTCACGCAGGCACCGGGCAACGTTTGGTCCCGGCGTCTTGGGAGGAAGTTGGATACGTCCCAACGCCGAAAACTTCAAGTCAAAACCGATCTGCTTCGTCCAGAATCCTCATTGGGAAGGCCGACAGTATCGGCTGGTCACTATGTGGACCAGCCTAGCAACCTGCAACGTTCATGAGGTAACGGTGCAAATCAGCTTTCGTCCTCACCGCCTTTGCGAGGTGCAATAATATCGGTGACGTTACCGCCATCTTCTTCTTCTGTTTCTAGGAATGTATCGCTGTCGTCCGCAGCATCGTCGTCATCGGTTTCGATATCATCGATAGCTTCAGCGCCCTCAAGCTCATCGGCTGCTTCTGCTTCATCCTCACTGCCAGCCACAGGCTCTGCTTTTTTGGGTTTTTCTTCCTTAATCACAACAGCTGCGCCCTCCGGTGCGTGCGCGATCTCGTAGATCGTCCCGCAAATGGGGCAGGTGATTGGGTCGCGATTGAGATCGTAAAAACGTTCACCGCATTCGGGGCTTTGGCAGGTGCGCTTCATTCCGCGCGCGTCAATCGTCGCCATGGCGTGTCTCGAACCTTTACTGATCTAAAAACGGAAGCGAGCCGTCTGCCACACCCCTGCGCCGGTGTCAAAATCATTCGCACATCAATGACCGTATGACTGCTCGTCCGACGTCGTTTCAGTGCATGTTTCAAACAGCGACTTGCAGCTCAATCCATTTCGTAGGACACCCTGGCGGGCCCGCGAACGCGGTGTGGCGCGGCAAAACAACGGAAAATCCAATTGCAGCAGACGACCGAGAGTATGCCTCAGCCGAAAGCGGCGACACGATCCCGTTCGCTAGAGGGCCACGTCACAGTGCCAGGCGATAAGTCCATTTCCCACCGCGCACTTCTGTTTGGCGCACTGGCGACGGGTGGCACCAAAATCAACGGTTTGCTGGAAGCCGAGGATGTTTTGAACACCGCCCACGCGATCGAGGCGATGGGTGCACGTGTCGAGAAGTCCAATGATCAGTGGATCGTGATGGGGCGGGGCGTCGGAGGTTTAGCTGAACCCAAGGCACCTTTGGATTTTGGGAACTCCGGCACAGGCGTTCGCTTGATGATGGGCGTGCTCGCCGGCCATTCGTTCGGGGCGGAACTGATCGGTGATGCCTCATTGTCGCGACGTCCGATGGGGCGCGTGCTCAACCCTCTTATTGAAACAGGGCTTGAGGTTACACCTCATGGACAAAAGACGCTTCCGCTCACTGTGCGTGGAGCAGCGGCACCGCTGCCGATCCGCTATGAGTTGCCGGTACCGTCCGCTCAGGTCAAATCGGCCGTTTTATTGGCCGGCCTGCATGCCCCGGGCGTTACCACCGTCGTTGAACGCGAACCGACACGTGATCATACCGAGCGTATGCTGCGCTACTTTGGCGCTGAACTCTCCGTCACACAGAATGGAGACGCGACTGAGATCTCGATAAACGGAGAGGCTGAGCTGACTGGCCAACCCGTTGACGTACCTGCCGACCCATCTTCGGCAGCCTTCTTGGTCGCTGCCGCTGTTATCACGGAAGGCTCTGACATCACTGTCGAAAATGTTCTACTGAACCCGACGCGAATTGGTTTTTATCTGACACTCAAAGAGATGGGCGCAGACATCTCGTTTGAAAATGAGCGCTTGGCTGGTGGTGAACCCGTCGGCGATATCCGGGCGCGCTCCTCTAAGCTCACGGGCGTCGAAGTTCCTGCCGCACGGGCACCATCGATGATTGACGAGTATCCTGTCCTTGCCTGTGTCGCTGCTTGCGCAAGCGGCGTGACAACGATGCTGGGCTTGGCTGAATTGAAGGTGAAAGAAAGTGACCGTCTCGCAGCCACATCGGCGGGCCTGACGTCAAATGGCATCGCCAATGTAGTCGACGGCGACACTCTTACGGTGACCGGCTGCGGTCCTGAAGGTCGGCCTCCCGGTGGTGGTTTTGTCGAAACGCATCTGGACCACAGGATCGCGATGGCATTCCTGACCTTGGGACTGGCGACCGACAACCCAGTGACAGTTGACGATACTCGGGTGATTGCCACGAGTTTTCCAACGTTCATGGACCTGATGAGCGGGCTGGGTGCCAATTTGAACGGGCAGCCGATTGCACCTTCGGTGACTTCGAGTGGGGGCAATGGCATATGATCATCGCAATTGATGGTCCGGCTGCGTCGGGCAAGGGCACTTTGGCGCGCAAAGTCGCTGGCCATTTCGGCCTGAGGTACCTGGATACTGGAGCGCTCTATCGAGCCGTGGCACGCGATACGCTCGCGCGGGGATTTCGCGTTAACGACACGTGGGCTGTTGTTGCAATGGCCAGATCTCTTGATCCTGAATCCCTGAACGACGACGGTCTGCGAGACACTGGAATTGGCGAAGCCGCATCCGTTGTGGCCCGCATCCCAGAAGTGCGAGCAGCGCTCCTTGACTATCAGCGGCGTTTTGCTCGAGACGCGAGCGGTGCTGTTCTTGATGGCAGGGACATCGGGACGGTGGTTTGTCCTGATGCTGATGCCAAGTTGTTTGTAACAGCAACCGCGGAAGTTCGTGCTGAACGGCGCTACAAGGAACGCGTTGCACTTGGTGAGAGCATAACGTTGCCTGAGGTTTTGACACTCATTCATGAGCGGGATGCGCGAGATTCCGGACGGAAGGCCTCTCCTATGCGGGCTGCCAGCGATGCCCACTTGCTCGATACCACTAATCTCGATATACCTGCGGCACTCGACGCTGCGGTTTGCGCGATCAAGAGGAAGATCAACCAGTAGAGCCTTCGATAAGGAAGCTCAAATTCTTACTGGTTTGGACAATCAGCCAGCCGCCGCAGGTCAAAGAAATCAACCCGATTGAACTTGCGGGGACGGCTCCGCCGTTCTGTGTTCAAGTCCTTCGGACATAACCCCTTTATTCGGACAACGTGCCGTCTCCATGCTGTGGAGCGCGGGCTTTTGTGTTTTTACCGACGCTCTATCGCCCACTGGCACAATCAGGAGAAATTCAAACCGTATGTCGCAGATCGATACCGTGGACAGCATGAACCCGACGCAAGACGAGTTCGCCGCCCTTTTGACCGAAAGTCTCGAGAAAGATGATCTCTTCGAAGGCAGTGTGGTCAAAGGTAAAATCGTTTCCATCGAAAAAGACATGGCCGTGATTGACGTCGGCTTGAAGATGGAAGGCCGGGTCCCGATGAAGGAATTCGCAACCCCTGGCAAGAATGACGGGCCAGGCGTTGGCGATGAGGTCGAAGTTTACCTTGAGCGCGTCGAGAATGCGCTCGGTGAAGCCGTGCTTAGCCGTGACAAGGCACGTCGCGAAGAAAGCTGGAACCGGCTTGAGAAGCAGTTTGAAGCCGGTGAGAAAGTCACAGGCGTGATCTTCAACAAGGTCAAGGGTGGCTTTACTGTCGATCTCGATGGAGCGGTCGCCTTCCTTCCTGGCTCGCAGGTTGATATCCGCCCTGTTCGTGACATCGGACCTTTGCTTGGCCAGGAACAACCATTTCAGATCCTGAAGATGGATCGTCGTCGTGGCAATATCGTTGTTTCACGTCGCTCCGTTCTGGAAGAAACACGTGCGGAACAACGTGCCGATATCGTTGCCCGCCTTGGCGAAGGTCAGGTGATCGAAGGTCTCGTGAAAAACATCACCGACTACGGTGCGTTTATTGATCTGGGTGGCATCGACGGTCTGTTGCACGTCACAGACATGGCTTGGCGCCGCGTCAATCACCCATCTGAAATCCTGAACGTCGGCGACAATGTCAAAGTTCAAATCATTCGGATCAATCCAGACACGCAACGCATTTCGTTGGGCATGAAACAGCTCCAGGCTGACCCATGGCAGGCAATCGAAGCTAAGTACCCAATCGAAGGCCGCTTTAAGGGCACCGTCACGAACATCGCTGACTACGGCGCGTTTGTTGAGTTGGAACCTGGTGTTGAGGGTCTGATCCACGTCTCTGAGATGAGCTGGACGAAGAAGAACGTTCACCCCGGCAAGATCGTCTCGACAAGCCAAGAAGTCGAAGTTCAGATCCTGGAAGTCGACAGCAACAAGCGCCGGATCTCGCTTGGCCTGAAACAGACCCAAGACAACCCTTGGGATGCCTTCCTTGCGATCCATCCGAAGGGTGCAACGGTCACTGGCCCAATCCGCAACATCACCGAGTTTGGTCTCTTCATTGGTCTTGAGGGTGGCGTTGACGGCATGGTTCACTTGTCCGATCTCGATTGGAACCAAGCTGGCGATGAAGCGATCAAAGGCTTTGAAAAGGGCCAGGACGTTGAGGCCATCGTCCTTGATGTTGATCCATCGAAAGAACGGATCTCACTCGGCATCAAGCAGCTTGGTGGTGACCCTGCTGAAACAATCGGCACATATCGCAAGGGTTCCACAGTCACCTGTGAGGTCATCGCGGTTCAAGAAAATGGTATTGAGGTCAAACTGGCCGAGACGGACATCACTTCGTTCGTGAAACGCTCTGACCTGTCGCGTGATCGCTCTGAGCAGCGCCCTGAGCGTTACAACGTGGGCGATAAGGTCGACGCCGCAGTCACCAACATCGATAAGGCTGCACGCCGTATCTCTGTCTCTGTCAAGGCCTTGGAAATTGCCGAAGAGAAGCAGGCCGTCGAGCAGTATGGCTCGTCTGACTCCGGTGCATCGCTTGGCGATATTCTGGGCGCGGCCATGAAGAAGACGATCAAGGCCGATGATGACGAAACTGGCGAAGCAACAGAAGCTGTAGAAGCTGCGGCTGAACCTGCACCAGAAACCTCTGAAGACAGCAGCGCTGCTGCCGATGGTGCGGACGAGGCAAAGTCCTAAGCCGGGCTGCACGTCGGTGGCTTAAAGCTGGGTGATCAACCAGACATCAGCTTTTGATCCGCCACATCGCATTGAATAGAAAGAGCCGCCTGATATTGATCGGGCGGCTCTTTCTTTAAACTTTCCAGCTTCGCTTTCGCGCAAACACCCGGGATCGCGTTCTTTCGCTTGAAAATATTGAAGCTGGCCCGATGCTTGCCTTACGATTGACGATGAATACGCTTTATTAACCCAATCCCAGCCAGTCAGGCCTTTCTGTCGAAGATCTGCCCAGACGCCAACGGAGCCTGTGAAACGCAATGACCATTGAAACTGAAACCGTGCTCGACCGACGGCGCCTACGCCGGAACATGGCTTTCTGGCGTGCTCTGGCGGTGTTTGCCGTGATTTTAGCCATTGGGGCCGGTTTGTTCGGTTCCAACAGCTTCAAATCGCTTCTGGGTCAAAAACAGATCGCCCGCGTCTCGATCACCGGAACGATCTTGGAGGACCGCAAGCAGCTCAAGTTGTTTGATAAAATCGAAAGCTCAGACCACGTTGCGGCTGTGTTGTTGTACGTCAACTCGCCCGGCGGCACGACGACCGGTGGTGAAGCGATCTACGACGCATTGCGTAGGATTTCCAAGAAGAAGCCCATTGTTGCTCAATTTGGGACGGTCGCGGCCTCTGCTGGATACATTGTGGGACTTGGCACAGACCACATTGTTGCCAGAGGCAATACCATCACCGGGTCGGTTGGCGTCATCCTGCAATGGCCGCAGGTCACTGAGCTACTTGGCAAGATCGGTGTGAAGGTCAACGAGATCAAAAGTGGGCCCTTAAAGGCCGAGCCGTCACCCTTCAAACCTCTGAATGAAGACGCGCGAAAAGTGACCGAAGAAATGGTCCAATCAAGCTTTAAGTGGTTTGTGTCGTTGGTCGAGGAGCGGCGCGGGATCAAGGCCCCAGATGTTCCCGGTCTTGTTGGCGGTAGAGTGTTTTCAGGCCGAGATGCCAAGAAATTTGACCTTGTCGACGAGCTTGGCGGTGAAGAAGAAGCTGTGCGTTGGCTGGAAACGAAGCGCGGCATCGACAAGGGGTTGGAAATTGTCGACTGGAAGCCAAGCGATACACAGGGTTTCGGATTATCAAGTGTGGTCGCTGGTGCCGCCACGTCTCTTTTTGGCAACAGAGCCGGGGGTTTGGTCGACTTGATGGCGCGCGACCGCTCGCTCTCAACACTAGGCCTTGACGGTCTGGTCTCTGTTTGGCACCCTTCCGAAAATTGAGGGATTACAACAGCTTTTGGGGTGGATGTGCCGTGATCAAGTCTGAGCTTATCCAGAAGATTGCCACGGCAAATCCGCATCTTTATCACCGTGACGTTGAGCGCATTGTAAATGTGATCTTTGACGAGATCGTCGAAGCATTGTCGCGAGGTGACAGGGTTGAGCTTCGGGGTTTTGGCGCCTTTACCGTGAAGCATCGCCCAGCACGTGAAGGCCGCAACCCGC